>DYLT01000018.1 GCA_020721945.1 Blastopirellula marina | reverse complement strand
ACCTTCCAACCCCCCCAAACTACCCGCCGAAATCTGCAAAAGCTGAAATGCACCCTACTAACCCGAAGCGCCAGCGAGGGTCCCCAAGCGAAACAAACCCGAAGCGCCAGTGAGGGCCATGAAACCGTCTCCCCCCTGCTGGCGCTTCGGGTTGGCCGTCGCGAGTGTCCAGTGACCGGCGGGAGCGATCGTGGAACCGTGCGCCCTCGCTGGTGCTTCGGATTCGTATGCAGCGGCCAGAGGAGTTCGGGGCCAGCGGCTGAAAGGGCCATCGGGGGAGGGGGATACTACCACGGGTGGGGGTTTTCGGCCATTCGCGGCGTTTCGCGTACGATGCTGGCCCACCAAGGCCATTAAAGAACTCGACGCAAGCGGCGAATGACAGGGCAGGAGTAAGCCATAATTGCGTGGGCGTCGCGTAGGGCAGGCGGTGGTCGATCCTCGCGTCGCCCACGCAGCACGAGGACGTGGGAAGACGAGCGATGGCATTCCTTGAATGGCAGAACCTGATCTTTCTCTTGCCGCTGGGCGTCGCGGTGATCTATGTCCTGCTGATGTCGGTCGGCTTGTCGATCGGTGACCAGGACCTCGACGTGGCCCACGACGTCCACCTCGACGTGGCCCACGACGTCCATTTCGACGCCGGGCACGACGTCCACGCCGACGCCGGGCACGACGCCGACCATGAAGCCCATGCGGGGCACGACAGCCACGCCCATCATCCCTCGTTCTTGGGCAGTGTGCTGGGCCTGCTGGGTATCGGCAAGGTGCCCATCTCGGTGGTTTTGATCAGTTTCTTGTCGCTGTGGGGTGGCGTGGGGTTGGCGCTGAACGGGCTGTTTGGGACCGAGGCGATCGTCAAGACCTTGGCGTTTACCGGCCTGGTGGCCGTCGGCGGTACCCGCCTCTTGGCCGAGGGCATCGGCCGCCTGATGCCTCGCGAGGAGTCGTACCACACGCCCAAGGAAGACCTCGTCGGCCAGATCGGCGAGGTGCTTTACGAGGTCACGCCGACCTCGGGCACGGTGCGGCTGTGCGATCCCACGGGCAATCTGCTCGACCTCGACTGCCGCAGTTGGAACGACGAGCCGATTCCGTCGGGCACGCGCGTCGACCTCGTCGAGTACGATCCGGCGACCGACGTGTTCTTGGTCCGGGCCACCACGCCTATCTCGGGAGAATCGTCATGAACCGCAGTAGCTCGTTGGGGATGTTCCTGAACGCGGGAGTGCTGGCGGGCATCGGCCTGATCGTCGCGTCGCTGTTGCTTAAGAACCTGCCTCCGTACTCCGGGCCGGTGATGCTCATCGGCGGCATCGCCGTGTTCTTGCTTTTCGGCTTCCTCGTGATCTTCACGCGGTTGTACCGCAAGACCACGGCCGACGAGGCCTTCGTGAAGACGGGTCTTGGCGGGCGCAAGTGCATCATCGACGGCGGAGCGCTGGTGATCCCCGTGGTCCACGAGTTGATCCCCGTCTCGTTGCGCACCTTCAAGCTCCAGATCGACCGCACGGGCCCTGACGCGCTGATTACCGCCGATTTCCTCCGCGCCGACGTGAAGGCCGTGTTCTACGTGCGCGTGCAGAAGGACGAGCGGGCCATCGAGCAGGCGGCCACCTCGCTCGGGGCGATCTCGGGCGACGCCCATTCGGTGCAGGGGCTCATCCAGGAGAAACTCGTTTCGGCGCTGCGCACCGTGGCCGCCCAGCAGACGCTGCACGATTTGAACGCCAAGCGGGCCGAGTTCGCCGAGGCGGTCCAACGCATCGTCGCCGAGGACCTCAAGCCCAACGGCCTGACCCTCGAGTCGGTGACCATTTCGAGCCTCGACCAGGCACCGCTCGAGTCGATGCGACCCGAGGAGAACGTGTTCGATGCCGAAGGGGCCCGGACCATCGCCGAGAAGGTCCAGTCGCAGCGTGTCGCGCGGAACACGATCCAGCGCGAGGCCGACCAGCGCGTCAAGGAACAGGACGTGCGCACGGCCCAGTACATTGCTCAGCAGAACATCGTCGAGGCCAAGGCCCAGGCCGACGCCCAGGCCGAAATCAACATCAACCGGGCCCAGGCCGAGCAGCGGGCGAAGACCGTGGCGGCCGAGCAGGCGCGGCTGGCGGGCATCGCCCAGGTCGAGGCCGAACGCCAGATCGAGCTGGCCCGCGTCGATCAGACCAAGGCCATCGAAGTGGCCAACCAATTGCGCGAGCAAGCCAAGGAAGTCGCCGAAGTCGAGCGGCAGCGCGCGGTCGAACTCGCGCGGCGCGCCCAACAAATCGCCATTGCCGAGGCCGAGAAGAACCGGGCCGAGACCGAGGCCCGGCAGCTTGCCGCCCAGCGCGAACGCGAGGCCGCGGCCCAGGAGGTGAAGACCGTCGAGGTCAAGCTCACCGCGGAGCGCGAGAAGGAGAAGGCCATCATCGCCAAGCAAGCGATCGTCGAGCAACAGAAGATCGAACGCCAGATGCAGGCCGACGTGGCAGCCTACGCCGAGGTCAAGAAGGCCGAGGCCGAGCAGCTTGCCGCCGACAAGCAGGCCAAAGCCCGCATCGCCCTGGCCGAGGCCGACAAGGAGTCCAAGACCCTCGAAGCCGAGGGTGAACGGGCGGTCCAGATGGTGCCGGTCAACGTGGCGCGCGAGCAGGTCAACGTGGAAGACGCCCGCGTGACCGTGAAGATCCGCGACCTGGAAGGCCAAGCCAAGTTCGAGAGCATCGCGCGCGAGCTTCAGGTCCAACTGGCCACGATCCAGGCCGAGAAAGAAGCGAAGATCGCCGCCGCCCGCGCCATGGGCGAAGCCCTGGCCAAGGCCAACGTGAACCTCTGGGGCGACCCCACCGCGGTGCAGCGGATCGCCTCGGCCTTCTATCAAGGCCAACGCGCGGCGACCTTCGCCGAAGGGTTCCTCGATTCGCTGCCGCCGCAAGTGGCCGAATGGCTCCGCAAGATGACCAGCGGCGATGGGGCACCCCCGGCGGCGACCACGCCACGGTCCGCCGCCGACGATACGTCGCAGGCGGCGACCTGAAACGGTCACTTCCACCGCCGGGCGACCTCGGTCTGCATGAACTTGAGGGCATCGGCGGCCAGTTGGCGCTCGGTCTGATACATCTTGCGCCAGATCTTGGTGGCCGGGATGAGTTTCTCCAACGCCAGCCCGAAGGCCTCGACGACCATCGTGCCGTGGTAGCCGATCTCGTGGAGCGTGTCGAAGTTCTGGTCCCAGCGGACGTTGCCCGAGCCCGGAGTGCTCCGGTCGTTCTCCGAGATGTGGACGTGGGCGAGCAAGCCCTTGAGGGCCCGGATGGCGGCAGGAATGCTCTTCTCTTCGATATGGGCGTGGAAGGTGTCGTACATCATCTGGCAGCGGGGGTGGTTCACCTCGCGGCAGAAGCGGGCGCCGTCGGCGGCCGTGTTGAGGAAGTAGCACTCGAACCGATTCAGGTACTCGACGCCCAGCGTCACGCCCACCTTCTCGGCATGCTCGGCCACCTCGCGCATGGCCTCGACGCCCCATTTCCACTCGTCGGCCGTGGGGCCCTTGCCGCTGAACACGCCCAGGGCCGAGTGGATCGGCCCGGCCATCACCGAGCACCCGGCCGCGGCGCAGCAGTCGAGGTTCCGCTTGTTCGCCTCGATGCCCTTGCGGCGCACGGCCGGATCGGTGCTGATCGGGTTCTCGCCCGGCCCACGAACCGCCGTGCCCGTACGCGCCAACCCCAACGCGTCGAACCGCTTGCCCCACTTCGCGTAATTGTCGAGATTGTCGAGGTCAAAGCAGGGGATCTCGACCGTGTCGAAACCGATCGCCTTCAACTCGTCCAACAAAGGCAGCATATTGTCCGAAAGGGTGTCGGTCCACATCAGCAGGTTCATGCCGAAACGCATCGAGTCGTCTCCAGGTTCAGAGGAGGGTGGAGAATTCGCGGTCCTGATCACACACGAACCCGAAACGCCAGCGAGGGACTCACCAGGGTGTCCCTCGCCGCCTCGGGACGGTCAGCGAACCATGCGGCGCCAGTACCGGCAGGCGGGCCGCAACCAGCGGGCGCGCCTCGGCCAGCGTATCGCGGAATCGCTCGGGCAGCGGTTCCAGCCCCACGCGCCGAAGCACCTGGTTCACCCGCACCAATAGTGTGGCGTCTTCGAGGTAATCCCACAAGATCCGGGCCTGCCGGAAGGTCGCGATCATGCGGGCCAGGCGGTCGGTGGGCCGGGGCACGAGCCGGTTGACCGTCCGCTCGACAAAGGCCGCGTCGACCCGGTCGAGCAGGCGGTAATACTCGTCCAATCGCGCGGGGTTCTCGGCAATTAGGGCGGCGTCCAACAGCAACTCGACCAGCAAATGGCCGAGGAACCCCGCGCGCAGCCCACCGTCCGAAGGCGATACTCGCCTTACCATCGCGCGAAGGGCCAGCATCAGCTCGGCGAAACCGCGGGTGTCGTGGAACCACGTGTCGTCGCCCAGGTGCTGGAGCACGCCCCTCGCGATCGCCCCGGCGGGCCCACCCCAGGTCTCGGCCGCCGGGGCCACGCGCTTCGCCCGCACCCGCACCCCGCGGTCGCACACCGAGAGCCAGTCGGGAACGCCGGTTCCGGCCACGAAGCACGGGTCGTCGAGGAAACGGCAGGCGTGGGCGAAGTAGTTCATGGGCAAGAATGACGCATGCCGAGAGTCCAACGACGACGAACGGGCGAAGCGCGAACGACGAACGGGCATTCGTCACTCGCACTTCGCCACTCGTCATTCCCCCGTCATGCTGGTTCTGTCCCTAGCGCTTCCTTTCAGCCGGGGATCTCCACCCATTGCCTGGTCCGCGCGCTTTCGAGCACCGAGTCGCAGACCTGTTGGGTGCGCAGGGCGCTGCGCAGATCGGGCTGGAACTTCGGGCCGCCTTCCAGCTCCGCCAGGAAATCGGCGAACTGGTTGATGAACGTGTGCTCGTAGCCGATCGTGCAGCCGGGCACCCACCAGTTCTTCATGTACGGATGCTCGAAGTTCGTCACGTGGATCGTCTGCCAGCCGGTCAGGTGGTCCTCGATCTTGGCCCCGGTCTTCGGGTCGGCGTAACGGAAGTAGTCCAACAGGTGCGGGTTTTCGAGGTTGAAGTGGACCGCCCCCAGCTCGCCGTTCAGCTCGAAGGTGTTGTAGTTCTTCCGTCCGCGGGCGTAGCGCGTGCTGACGAAGGTCCCCATCGAGCCGTTCTTGAAGATCGCGATGAAGAGGCAGGCGTCGTCGATGCCCACCTTCTCGATTTTCCCGGTCTCGGCGTGCTTCCGTTCCTTGACGAAGGTCTCGGTGGCCGCGGTGACGCGGGCGATGGGGCCGTTGAGCCACTCGGCCGTGTCGATCGAGTGGGCCAACAGGTCGCCCGTCACGCCCGAGCCAGCCACCTTCGAGTCGAGTCGCCAAAGGGCCATGCCGCCCTGGGGCACGTCGGCCGAGATGGTGTAGTCCTGGTTGTACGTGGCCCAGTAGTGGAACGGCCGCCCGATGCGCCCTTCGTCGACGATCTGCCTGGCCAGCGAGATGGCCGGCACCCGCCGGTAGTTGAACGAGCACATGTTCTTGACGCCGGCCTTCTCGACGGCGGCGACCATGGCCTGGGCTTCCTGGACGTTCATGGCCAGGGGCTTCTCGCAGACGACCATCTTGCCCGCCTCGGCCGCCGCAATGACCACGTCGTGGTGCATGTTGTTCGGCACGCACACGTCGACCAGGTCGATGTCGCGGCGCGCGACCGTCTTCTTCCAGTCGAACGCGATTTCCTGGTAACCCCAGGCCTTCTGGAACTTCTCGAGTTTGTCCTTCTCCTCGGGCCGGGCCACGGCCACCTGGAGCACGGGCTGGTGCTCGCGGGGGAAGAAGTGGTTCACTTGGCTCCAGGCGTTCGAGTGCGCGCGGCCCATGAAGCCGCAGCCGATCATGGCGATGCGTAGGGGTTTCATTCGAAGTCTCCTCGTGTGAAATGGTGAAATGTCAAATGGTCGAATGCCAAACGAAGTCTGAAGAGCCGTGGACAAGCAGTCCTTCGCCCTTCTTGCCGCGGTCGATGGCGGAGACGATCAAGTGGAGATCCCTTGCCTCCTGCCCGAGCACCCGGGTATCCGGTGTCGGCTCGGGGGCCGCCGCGGCGATCTTCCGCAACCGGTGCTTCGATTGGTGGACCTCCCGCTTGCCGAGGCGGATGCGGCGGGGGAATTCCCTCGTGGATCCCGGATCATTCGCTTCACCATCGTTCGCCCCGGCGCGCGTGCCTGAGTGGACGAATTGAGCGATCAGCGGCTCGATCCCAAGGTTGACCGGCATTCGCTTCGCGAACACGATCATGGCCTCGCCAAACCGTGCGGTGCGCTCTTTACGGTCGTATCGCCGCTTCGGCTCGCCTGCGTCCTCGTTGTGACATGCGTCATTTGACAATCGGGCATTCCCTTGGTCATTTGAAGTGCGTCATTCCGGCTCTCGCCACCCATGGGCGTCGCGCACGGCCACCATCGCGGCGAGGATATCGTTCCAGGTCTTGGGGTTCATCATCACCGCGTTGGGGAACATGCAGCCATCCCAGCAGATATGGCGGAAGGCCTTGGTCGGACGGCCGGCGCCGTCGCGCATCCAGTACCCGGCGTGCCGGACGATGTCGAGTTTGCCGTTGGGATCGGTCGCCTGGCAGTGGCGGCCGGTCTTGTCGTGCGAGCCCGAGCCGTGGACCGTGGCGTCGTTCTGGGCGATGTGCAGGTCGATCGTCCAGGGGCGCAGGGCGTCGGTCAGCGTCTGGTAGGCCGCGTCGAACCGGCTCCGATCGCTCCAGTCGAAGTCGGGCGGCAAAATGGCGTCTTCCGGAGCGTTGTAGCCCAACAGGTACAAGAGCGTGTGGGCCATGTCGGATTGGAAACCCAGGGTCTGCGGCCAGCCCACGCCTTCGAGGATCTGGAGCATGCGTTTCCAACTGTGCATGCCGCCCCAGCAGATCTCGCCTTCGGCGGCCAGGCGTTCGCCGTGGTCCTCGGCGATGGTGCAGGCCTCGCGGAAGGTCTCGATAATGCGCTTCTGGTTCCCCTCGGGATCCTGGCACCAGGCGTCGACGCTCGAGGCCGAATCGATCCGCACCGCCCCGTGGGGGCGCACGCCCAGTTCGCGGAGGACCTTGGCCACGCGGCACCCCTTGCGCACCTGGGCGAGGAACTTGGCGCGTTCGGCCGCGTCGCCCATGGCCGCGCCCCCGCCCGTGCCGCCCCAGATTGGGGCTACCACCGTGCCGATCTGGAGATTACGGCTCGCGGCCTTGTCGGCCAGCTCCTTGATCGCGTCGTCGCTTTGGACCGCCGCGTCGATGTCGATGTGCGGCAAATAAAGAAACAGATCGAAGCCGTCGAACTTCACGCCATCGACCTCGGCCGCGGCGGTAAGGTCGAGCATCGTGTCGAGGTCGATGGGCGGTTCGGCGCCCGGCCCTCCCTTGCCAACCACGCCAGGCCAGGCGGCGTTGTGGAGCTTGGGGTAGTTGTTGGGGTGCTTGTCGCTCATACAAGAGTCCCTGAAGGTGTCAAGGGGTTCTGTCTTCCGGGTTCATGGACGGTCGCGATCGAACGGCTTGTGGCGAAGCCAGGGCCGGCATTATAACGTCCGCACCGCGCGGTCCGCGACGGCACCGGCAAGCTTCCCTCTCCCGCGAGCGGGAGAGGGAAGGCCAGGACCGTGGGCCGTCTCACTTCTGGCGGTGGTCGCCGATCTTCGGCGTGCTCTTGTGGACGTTGGGCCCGAAGTACCGCAGCCCGACCAAGGGCTCGCCGCCGGTGTTTTCGATTTCGACGCCGGCCTTGGCGGACTCGGCGGTGATGAACACCTCGTCCCACGTGTCGGCGCCGAAGCGGATCATCGCCGGCGTCTGAAGCGGCATGCCGTTGATCTTGCCAGAACCCTGCACCGTGATCCACCCGCTGGCCCCGGGGTCGCGGAGCACGCACTTGGCCCCCGGCTCGACGGTCAGCTCCTTGGCCGAGACGAGCTGCTGGCCGTCGAACCCCCCGTAGTCGATCCAGCGGTCGGTGTAGCCCGGGCCGGAGAACTCGGGATCGACGATCGGCTCGACATAGTTGTGCAGGCCGAAGTAGGGATCGACGTTCTTTTCCCAGTCGAGCTGATCGACAATGAACGCCAGGTCCTGGTGTTTGTCCTTGGGCACGTCCTTGACGCAGAGGTCCCACGGCACGCGGCGGCCCTCGACCAGCGACTGGAACATGCCGAACACGTCGCTGCCCCATTGGGGCTCATAGGTACACATCGAGCCCGGCGCGTGGAGTACCCCGGCGGGGATCATCCAGCCCGTACCCGGCTTCAACCGGTAGGCCTTCGACAGATCGAGGATGCCGTTGTCGCCGCGGTTCCAGTTCTCCAGGCAGCGGATCACGTCTTGCTTCGTGGTGCCCGGCTCCAGACCCATGAACGTGTAGTCGAAGTGGTTCTCGGCAGCGTTGAGTTGGGGCGGGAAGTAGTAGCACTCGGGTTTGCCCTCCTGGCCGGTCAGCTTGGCGTGATGGAACTGCTGGTGCATGTGGTGCGGAATGGGCCCCATGTTGTCGAAGAACTTCGAATACACGGGCCAGCGATGGTACTGGTTCCAGATCGCCTCGCCGATGATCTTGCCCTTGCCCTCGGCCACGGCATCCCTCAAGAGAAACCGCTGGCCCTCGAAGACCACGTAGCTGAGCCCCTCGTCGGGGGCGCGATTCTCGTTGGCTGCCTCGGTCGTGCTGGCGAACCACCGTTCGTCGATGCCGCCCCGGTGCGTGCCCAGGGCGTACCAGTCGGTCGGCGCCAGCTTGATCCGCTTGCCGGGGTGGAGGAAGCTGCGCGGCACCCAGGTCGGCGTGAGGCGCAAGATGCCTTTGCCGCGCTCCATGGCAAGGTCGAGGATCTTGCCCACATTGTCCTTGGCGATGACTCTCGATTGGGTCTGTGGCATAGTGAACCTAACTCCTGGAGTTCTGGGGGCGCGGGGGCAACCATCGGCGTCGGCCAGGTCGAGCCGGCGCGTGGGCCGCCAACGCCCATCGGTGGAAATGCAGTCGCAAGCCGCCCGCCGCGGCCGAAGCCGCAAGCGCACGGAAACCCTAGGCATCGTGACGTGCGAAGAACCCCTGTTGTATTCGAGCGCACCGGCGGTGGCAAGCCACCGGCAACCAGCATGCGGTCGCGAGGCAAGCCCCCCACACCGACCCCGGCTCTTGAAACCGGCCGCGCCGCCGGAAAAAGAGAAAAAGACTGGTGCCTCACCCGGCGAAGTCGCGCGCACGCCGTGAATGGGAAAGAAAGCCTTCAGAAACCCCATCAAGGGGTCCCGGCTAGCGAGGGCGACGGGACTCGAACCCGCAACCACTGGATCGACAGTCCAGTACTCTAACCAATTGAGCTACGCCCCCGATTTTGGGGAGCCACCACATCACCAGGCCGACCGAGGTCCAGCCCACGCAGTGGCAGCACGACTAAAACATAGCAGATACGGGCTGGCTGACAAGGCCCATCCAGCAAGACACAGAACACGGCGATTGGGGCGAAGAATCCTCCAATTCGACAAAGCACCCCCCCCCTGCTTCGTGGGCAGTGTCGGCGACCCGCGCGGCCTCCTCGGCCAATCCACGGGCGATAGGCTCTTGGCCTTAACCATTTCTAGTGAAACGTGTTGGGCGAACACCAGTCGAACTGCCCTGCGCGTGGCGATCGCTCAACGGGTCAAGCGTTCGACCAGCCAGTCTTCATAGGCCGGGAGGTCCTTCCACGAAATCGCGCAGTCGATGGCCTTTCCCTTGGGATCGATGGCCGTAAATCCCTTGTCGGTCACCACCAGGGGGATGCGTTCGATGTTCACCAGATCGTGCGACATGGCCAGATACACGGCCACGGTGTCGAACAGGATCGAACTGGCGTCGGCTTGGTCCGGGGCGTTCTTGTCTTGGGCCTTGCGCCAGTACCGGTAGTTCTCCATCAGCGCGCGCACGCGTGGGTCGTCGCAACGCGCCACCTTGGCATATTTCGCACCCGTCAGCCGGACCAAACCGCAAGTATCCAAGGGCGTGATGGTCATGGGCCAGGAGGCGGTAAAGGCCTTGCGGCAGGCCACGGGATCGGCGCGTACGTTCCACTCGGGATCGGGCGTTGCCTTGCCGCGGTAGCCCTTGCGCACGCTGCCGTGCATGCCGATGAAACGCGCCTTCTCGGCAATGCGGGGCTCGCGTTCCAACGCCGCCTTGATATTGGGCATTGGGCCAATGCAGATCAAGGTGATGGGTTCGGCCGATTCCATGATCGTGCGAACCAGGGCCCCCACGCCGTCCCGGTGCACCTTGCCCGGGTAGCGCGAAAGATCGTAGTCCTTCACCCAAGGGGCCTGCCGGCCGCCGTGGCTGTCTTGGCGGACCCCAACGCCCACGGCAACGTCGGTGCGTTTGGCCACTTCGAGCAATTTGGCAATGATCTTCGCCCGGTACTCCGTGTCGCCGTAATCCGCAACCACCAGCTTAAGGTCGAGTTCCGGCGATTTGAGCAACAAGGTGAGGGCCCAGGTATCGTCGATGTCGTCGCCGATGTCGGTATCGAGGATCACGGGCGTTGCGCACGTCCCCTCCGATGGCATAGCGGCTAGTGCCAGCAGGGGCAGGGCGACCAGGACGACCAACGTCGTCGGGGCGACGCTTCTCATAACGGTTCTCCGCAAGACGGGCAGGAAACCAAAGCCGTAATCTACTCGCCAGGCAACGACCGACGCAAGCGGCCCCCCTACGCCGGCTCCGTCCTGAGGGCGGAAAAGGCCGATCCATGGGCGTCTTGTCGCCGCCAGGCGTCGCCTTGCCAGGAGGAACCCGGCGATGGCGTCCCCGTGGGACCTGGCGATCACTTCGAGCGGCGCGCATGGGTTCGGCGGGCTGGCTTTTTCTCGGTCTTCTTGGCGACCGGCTTGGCGACCGGCTTGGTGCCCCGGCGGGGCCGAGGCGTCGGGACCGTGGCAGCGCCGTTGCCCGACGATTCGTCGCCGACATCCAGGTCGATGCCGAACACTTCGCCGAGGTCGGCCTTGGCCAGGCGTCGCGATTTTCCGCGGGTCGTGGCCGCCGCGAGAGCGTCTTCCGCGTCGGCGGCGATCAGCTCCTCGTGGTTGACGCCCCGGAGCGCGAACAGGAGTTCCGGCTTTGTGTCCAGACGCGAGCCCACGCCGTACAAGACGGCCGCGACGTGTTTGCACATGCGGGCCCAGTCGGGGCAACTGCACCGGAACGACATCTCGCCCGGCAGCGGAAACAACCCGTTCTGCGGGTCAGTGACGACCTCCATCACGCCCCCCGAGAGCCGGCCCGCCAGGAGGTCCAAAAGCGAGCCAATCTGGCCCGCGCACCGCTGTTGGATGGCCTTCCACTTTCGGGTGGGCAGGGTCTTGATGGTCACTTCGACCTTGTAGAGTTCCGAACCCGAGACGTAGGCCTCGATTCGACCCCGAGAGACGGCCAGGTGGCAAACCGAGCCGTTGCGCACGTAGGTGCGGCCGCGGGGCAGGCGGTTCGCGAAGTCGCTGAAGGCTTCGAGGTGCTCGCACCAGGCCGCGCCCCAGAAGGTTGCGGCGATCTTGCGCCCCTCGACCTCCACCGGCTGCACGTCGACGCCCTTCTTGCGGAGCGCCTCCATCTTCTGTCTCGCCTGTCGGCGGCGCTGCGCGACAGGAACATAGGGTCTCCATTCGTAGTACCATGCCATGAGAACGCTCCACCTGGGAACAGCAATCGAACTCCATTTAGCCGGCGTCTTCCAACGCGGCGGCCGCCACGTCGAGCGACACGAAGCGGATCAGCTCCGCGTCGGTCATTTCCGTGAGCATCTTCTCCGCGCCTCCTTCGAGAATCTCAGATGCCAGTTGGGTCTTCTCTTCGATCATCGCGTCGATTCGTTCCTCGACTGTGCCCCGGCACACGAACTTGTGGACCAGGACGTTCCGCCGCTGGCCGATGCGGAACGCGCGGTCGGTGGCCTGGTTTTCGACGGCGGGGTTCCACCAGCGGTCGAAGTGGATCACGTGCGACGCGGCCGTGAGGTTCAGGCCCGTGCCTCCGGCCTTCAGCGACAGGACGAAGAACGGCGGCCCGTCGTCGCGCTGGAACGCATCGACCAGGGCCTTGCGGCGCCCCACAGCGGTGCTGCCGTGGAGGACCAATCCGGGGCGGCCGAAGATCGCCGCCAGAAAACCGGCCAAGGGCTCGGTCATCTCGCGGAATTGAGTAAAGACCAGGGCCTTTTCCTGGCGCGAGGCGATCTCGTCGCAAATCTCGGCCAGCCGGGCGAATTTGCCGCTTTCGTCGGGCGCGAAGCGTCCGTCGCCCACCAACTGGCTCGGGTGGTTGCACAGTTGCTTCAGCCGCATCAGGTAGGCCAACACCAGCCCGCGGCGCTTCATCCCCTCGGTGCCTCGTAGCGCGTCCGAGAGTTCCTCGACCAGTTTCGCATAGAGCGCGGCTTGGCGCTTACTGAGGCTGCACCAGGCGCGGACCTCGGTCTTGTCGGGAAGGTCGTCGATCACGCGGCGATCGGTCTTCAGACGGCGCAGGATGTACGGCTTGACCAGGTTCCGCAGCGGGCCATAGCGGTTCTCTTCCCGGCTGCCCAGGCGTTTGACGAACTCCTTGAACTTCGTTTGGCTGCCCAAGAGCCCCGGGTTGAGGAAATCGAACAGCGACCAGAGGTCGCCCAGGCGGTTCTCGACCGGCGTGCCGGTCAGGGCAATCCGCGCATCGGCCTGGAGCCGCTTGGCGGCCTTGGTCTGGCGGGCCGTCGGGTTCTTGATGGCCTGCGCCTCGTCCAATACGACGAGGCGCCACGGCACCTCGAAAAGCCACTCCTGACGCAGAAGCATCCCATAGGTCGTCAACACCACGTCGACCTGGTCAAGCCGCGGCCGGGCGCCGTTTCCCGCCGAGCCGTTGCCCGAATCCTCCGAAGGATGAACGAAGCGTGCGCGCAACGCGGGAGCGAATCGGGCGATTTCGGCCTTCCAATTGGCCAGGAGCGACGCGGGCAGCACCAGGAGCGAGGGCTTGCCGGCCTTCTCGTGTTTCAGAGCCGACAACAAGCCGAGCACCTGAATGGTCTTGCCCAGGCCCATGTCGTCAGCCAGGCACGCCCCCAGGCCCAAGCGCGCAAGGAACCGGAGCCAATCGACGCCGAGTTGCTGATACGGGCGCAGCGTCGCTAGCGGACCAGGCACGGCCTTGGTCTGGCCCAGCGCGGTGGGATCGCGGAGTTTCGCCAGCACGTCGCCGAGCCATTGACCCGCGCGCACGAAGGCCCATTCGCGTGGTTCTCCAAGCCCTGGGTCGGCGTCGAGATCGGCGGGAACACCGGCCAACAGCCTCATGCCCTCGATGAACGAGACCCCGTCCTGGGTCTGTTGCTCGATGCGCTTCCAGTGGTCGAGGGCCTCCTGGAGCTTCTGGCGATCGACCTCGACCCACTGCCCGCGGAGCAACACCAGTCCGTCCTCCGCCGACATCAGCTCGCGCCATTCGGCATCGGTCAGTTCCAGATCGCCCAGCGCCCGTTGCACGCGAAAATCGAGCAGGTGTTCGGCGCCCAGCGACGATTGCTTCTGATCGCCGATGGTTACGGTGATGCGAGGCCGCGGGCGTTTTTTCCACCAATCGGGCAAGCGCACCACGATGCCGCACTCTTCGAACCGCGGGGCTTCCTGAAGGAACCGGTACGCCTCGCGGGGCGTCCAGGCCAGCGGCTGGTAGATGTCGCCCGATTCGACCAGGTCCTTGACCAGGGCGCTCTTCTGGGAGGCCGCGTGGATCGGCGAAAGAAGGCGCAGGAGGGCTTTCTTGTTCTTGGCGCCCGCGAATTCGCGCAAGGCCCCGCGAAGGGGCTGATAGCGGATGCGCCCCCCCGCCCCGACGCTTGCGGCGTAGGTCGCCAGGAAGGCGAACGGATTGGCCTCGTCGCGGCGGTTTTCGGCCAGATGGAAGCACACTCGGCCCACCTGGTGCCACAGCGGTGCCCGCTGCCGGAGGAACCCGGCGAGTTCGCCGCAGGCCGCGACCTCGCGCCGCACCCACTGATCGAGTTCGTTCCAAAGGCGGGCGAGCGGTGCTTCGGCCAGGTACTCGGCGCCCTGCATGGGAGGCGCGTTGACGACGAAGGCCGCCAGCTCGGCGGCATCGGGCGGGGGGATTGGGCCCATCGCGACGCCCGCGACCTCCGGGGTGTGGCACAGCTCGGTCAGGTACCGGCCGGCGAAGCCGCGCCAAAACGCGAGCGAAGGGGCCAGCGGGCCCTCGAACCGCTCGGCGGCCAGCGCCCAAAGCCCTTCGGCCTGGCTGGCCGCGAAGGCCCTGGCCACCCGATCGAGCCCGGGATCGGCCGCGGACGATGGCGGCAACCCAGAGGCCTCGGACGCCGAATCCGTCGCGCCAAGCGCCGTGATCCGCCCCTGGGGAGAAAACGCCAATTCCATCGTCCGCCTTCCGTGAGACTGCCACGATTGTACTCCATTAAACCCCATTTCGCGCCATCGGGCAAGCTCAAGGTGTCGAAACCGGCAGGCGCGACCCGTGCGCGTGCTCGAGGCCCGACAGGCTTCCGAACGCGCCGCGACCCGAGACTTGCCGAGTGCATTACCCCCGACCCATAATGGGCCCCGGTCCTCGGCAGCATCAAGCTGCCGTCGCGGTGCCGCCACGATTCTCGCCTGGGAGTCTGCCGCCATGTTTCGTCGGCTGTTGCGTGTTTGTGCCGTGATGGTCTGGCTTGGGGGCATCTGGAACCAGGCGACCCTTGCCGCGGAGGAGAATCGCATCGCCGACCCGTCGTTCGAAGAGCCCAAGCCGCGCGACCAATTCGGGCTGGTATTCAAGCACTGGGGCGGATGGAAGTACGAGGGCGACTGCGAGTTCCGCGTGGGCCGGGTCGCCCGCACCGGAAAGACCTCGTGTCTGCTGTTCGGGTCGAGCCAGCCGAAGATCCGCGTGACCCAATCGTTCAAGGGGCTCGAGCCGGGTCGCTACCAGATCACGGCCTTTCTGCGCGGCCTCGACATCGGCGAGGGCGTTTGGCGACAGACCACCGAGTTCATGTTCGACGGCAAGTACCTGCCCTTGAAGAAGAACGGCACCTTCGGCTGGACGCGGCTGACCTACGTTGCCGAGGTCCGAGAGAAGAAGGACGTGCTGGGTCCGTCGTTCGGCCTGATGGCGCCGGGCTATTTCTGGATCGACGACGTGGCCATGGTGCGGGTCGGCCCCGAGGTCCCGCTGACGCCCGAGCCCGTGCTGGGCGACGAGGAGCAGCCCATCGCCCCACCGGGCCCCTTGGGACCCGGCGAAATCCGCTGTGTCGAGTGCGGGTACCGCAACATGCCCGCGTGGAAGACCTGTTATGCGTGCGGAAGCCCGCTTGTCAGCGAGCGCGTCCGCTCGGGCCCCGAGGTGCGCGTGCTCACCTCGTTCGAGCCCAAGTCGCCCTTCGACAGCGGACGCCTCGCCAGCGAGCACGCAACCCATGGGGCCAAGGCCTGGCGTCTCGACACGGGGTACACGGTCTGGGATGGGCCGCAAGACTGGTCGGGCTACGACGACCTCAAGGTCGATCTCTTTCTCGATGCCGACAAGCCCGCGGAACTCTACGTCGAGGTCCGCGACCGCCAAACGCGCGACTATTGGACCCGGGTGAACCACAACACGCTCGTCCCGCCCGGCAAGAGCACCCTGGTGATCCCCCTGGCTCAGCTTTATGTGGGCGAGAAGTCGCGGCCGGGGCGCGGCCTGATGCTCGGCGCGATCACCCGGCTGGTGTTCAGCGTGGGCGATCGGCCGCCCGGCCCGTTGTACCTCGACCATCTCCGCCTCGAACGCGACGTGGAAACGCCCGCGAAACGGTTCGAGGGCTTGTACGCCTTCGACTTCGGTCCGGCGCAGAGTCCCCTCATGCCCGGCTTCACGCGGATCGACCCCTCGACCGTCTATGGAAAAGGCCGGGGCTACGGCCTGAAGGGGGCGAAGATCTGGCGGGCGTTCGATGCCTTGCAGCCCGAGCCGCTCTATCAGGACTTTCTCTGCATCGAGCAAGGCGGACTGGCGGTCGATGTGCCCAACGGCACGTATCATGTCATGGTGAATCTCGACAGCCCATCGGGCTTCTGGGGCGAGTACCAGGTGTACCGATCGCGGGCCGTGCTGGCCGAGGGGAAGGCCGTTGCCGAGGACCGGATGACGCGCGAGTCGTTCAAGCGCCGCTATTTCCGCTTCTGGGATGTGGACGACTCGCCCGACGACGACACGTTCGACAAGTACCAGCGGCCTTACTTCCAGGAAAAGGAGTTCGACGTCGAGGTGAACGACGGGCAGTTGAATCTCGACTTCCGCGGCGAGCACTGGGCGTGCAGCGTGTCGGCGGTGGTCATCTACCCGGCCGCGAAGGCCGCCCAAGGCCGAGCCTTCCTCGAGTACGTCGCCAAGAAGCGTCGGTTCTTCTTCGACAACTACTTTCACCGCATCTTGCACAAGCCGACGGGCGACCCGCTGGCCCCGAGCGCCACCGACGCCGCGCGGGGTTACGTCGTCTTCACGCGCGACTACATGGAAGACGTCTATTACCACGATACACCGCGGCGTGGCGAGACGGACCGGCCGGTCACGGGCGAGGGCTTTGCCGGCGAGCACGAGCCGTTGACCGTGGCCATCTGCCCGCTTGCGGATCTCGGCCGCGTGACGGTCTCGGCAAGCGACCTGGTGGGTCCGGGGACGATCCCCGCGGCGTGCATTTCGGTCGGCTGCGTCTCGTATCGCCTCAGCCGCGTGGCGATGGACGGCACCGTGTACACGATCGAGCCGCGATGGATCCTCCCCCTGGCCTCGGACCACGGGATCGAGGTGCGCAAAGGCATCACGCGACGGTTCTGGCTGACCGTCTGTCCGCCGGACGACGCGCGCCCCGGGCGGTACCGCGGCACGATCACCCTCCGTCCGGAGCAAGGGCAACCCGCCCGCGTGCCCGTCGAGTACCGAGTGTACGCCGGGACGCTCGACCCGGTCGATATCCCGGTGGGACCCTGGGGACACGAGATCAACCTTCCCTGGCTCGGCGACGATCCGGCCACGCGCGCATGGAACGAGGCGATGGCGCAACAGAGCATGAAAAAGCTGCGCCAATACGGCTTCACGACGCTCTCGGGACTCCCTCGGATCGCGTACCGGGGCTTTCAGGACGGCCGGCCGGTGTTCGACTTCACCCAGGGCGACCGGCAGATGGCCATGGCCCGGGCCTGCGGGTTCACCATGCCCGTGGTCAGTTACGCTCCCATCGGCGGGTTGAACCTCTACTATAAGGACGAAGCGGCGATGCGGGCGGCGGGCTTCGACGACTACCCGCGGTTCGTCAAGGCCATCTTCGGGGCGATCCAAGCGCATGCCGAGGCCGCCGGCTGGCTTCCCGTGTACTGGAACCTCGGCGACGAGCCGATCGGCGACAATCTGCACCGCGCGGCGGAGAACGCCGAGGCGTACCGGGCGGCCTTCCCCAAGGGCCCGCCCTGGTTCACGGCGGCCACGAGCTTTGCCTCGGGCAAGGCCGACGACCCCCACTTCCGCTTCGGCAAGGCGGTCCACGTGGCCAATCTGAACCTCCACAGCGAACCGAGCGTGCGCATGCTCCAACAGGCTGGCGGCGGCTGGGCCTTCTACAACGGCGGAAACCGCTGGACCTACGGCGTCTATCTCTACAAGGCGGCCAAAGAGTTCGACCTCAAGTTCCGCCTGAGCTGGCACTGGAACGTGGTGGCGGGCGATCCCTACTATGCCCTCGACTGCCGCGAGGACGACTACGCCTGGTGCAACACGAACCCGAACGGCGCGCTGATCCCTTCGCTCCACTTCGAGCGCGCGATGCGCGAAGGGCTCGACGACTACCGCCACGTGCTCACGCTGGCGCGGTTGGCCAAAACAAAGAACGACGTGGCGGCCCAGGCCCTCCTCCGCGAGCGGCTCGCCGCGTTCCAACTCGGCCAGCGCGACCACGACGCGCTCTGGCCGGTTTCCGACTGGCGCGCGTTCCGCCGCCGGGTGGCCGAGGCCATCGAGCGGCTTCGGTAAGGTCGCCGGGTGGATCCGGCGCGGCCGTGGGGGTTGCGGGCCCTTACGGCCGCACCTCCACGTGACTCAGGGGGTACCAGCCCTCGGCATCGCGCCCTTCGATGCCCAGGCGTAGCACCGGGATGTCCGTGGTCTCGCCGACCACGCCGACAGCCAGCGCGTAGCGGCCAGGCGGCAGGTCGTTGGGCACCTCGAGCGTCTCGGTCACGGCATGCACGTCGCCCGGCGGCAGATCCGGTGGCGATTCGAGGAACTCTTTCGAGAAGATATCGACCGAGCCGGGCATCCAGCGGTTCACGGTGGTCTTGCCGACGGCAACGAAACGTCGGCCCTGCGGGCCGGTGAGGCGAAAGGCCAGCCGGTAGGGCCGATAGCACGGCGCCGAGCCTACGTTCTGCCAGCGCATGGCTAGGGCCAGTTTTTCGCCGGCCTGCACCTGGGAGGGGTGACGCAGTTCGTTCAGAACCAGGCGGTAGCCCAGACGGCGAAGGAATCGTTCGATTTCGGCGCGCACCTCGGGGCCTTCGGGCAGGGGGGCCGACTTGTTGTTCATCTGTGAGCCGTGCAGGGCCAGGGCGTAGTTGAAAATGTAGCGCAGCGGCCAGCCCTCTTGAACCCAGCGGCGCATATCCCAGCACGATTCCCAGGCGACGGGGGCGGTCTTCCAGGCCTTTTCGACGGACGACTCCTTGATCCAAATCAGGTACCCCTGGCGCATGTGGCACCAGTTTCGGGAGAACCCCCCGAGGTCGCCGAGGCAGTCGGCCCGCCAGCCCGTCCCATGCTCGACGGCATACTTTAGGCACGGTCCCCCGCCGATGAGCATGACGAGCGGCGTCTTCTGGAAAGCCCGGAGGTAGGCGTTGACGATCGCCATGCGATTTTCCAGCGTGGGGATCTTGCACCGCTTCGAGCCGCTCAGATGCCACTCGCCCCACCAGCCGACCGAGCCCAGGTCGAGGTGATCGAGGTCCGGATGCCCGTCGTACCGCTTGCCGAGCCGCCGGATGAAGTCGAGATGGCGGGACAGGACGGTGGGGTCGTCCAGGTCGGGGATGGGAAAGACCGTTCGCCCCTCGTAATCGCACTCCAGCACGCGGCCGCCCACGTCGGCCAGCCACGCGGGATGGTAGGGCCGGCCGCGCGTCGTCGAGCAGCACATCACGCGGAAAGCAAGTTTCTGGCCCGACTCGCGGCTTTGGCGGAGCACGTCGTCCAGAAACGCCTCGTTCAGCTTGCCGGGTGCCGGCTCGAGTTCACCCCAACCCCAGCGGGCATATTGGACGGTCGAGGGAATCCAGCCGGGCAGGCTCTTGTCTTGCGTGCTCGTGCGGTGGAAGGTCTGCCATCCGATGCCGGGATTGGCGAGGAGTTCCTCGGTCGGGCGAGGGGTGACGGTCACCAGGGCCGCGGCCGAAAGTCGCTCGGCGGCGTCTGCCGACGCCCCACCCCACGCCAGAGCGACGGCCGCGAGGGCCGCCGGCAGCCCCATGGGTCGTGTCGTCATGATCTGGCTCCTTGCGATGGAAAAGAGACTGCAAAGTCCGTCCGGGCGTGAAGGGAACCGGCACATTTTCCGGCCCGCAAGGGGCCGAACCGCGAGCCCGTCCCCAGTCGGTCAACGGTTACCGCGTTGTTTCAAAACCCGTCAGGGCGTCGAGGCGCGCCGGCCTTCCAGGGCCATCACATGGGAGGCGGTGCGGAGGTACAGCGTGCCGCCCGCCACGGCCGGCGTGCTGTGGGTCCGCTCGCCCAGCGGAAACCGAGCCACGAGCTTGTACGTGTCGGCTGCGGCCAAGACGACCATTTCGCCCTCGCGCGAGGCGCAGTACAGCCGGTCGCCGATGCGGATGGGCGAGGAGAAGTACTCGCCGCCGATCCGCTTGCGCCACAGGACTTTGCCGGTCGGGGCATCCAGGCATGTCACCACGCCGCGGTCCTGCCAGAGGAACACGAGGCGGTCGTTGGCCACGGGCACGGCGACATAGGGCAGCGGACCCTCGACCTGGTACACGACCTTGGGCTCGATGGCCCGGTCGGGGTCGCCGGGCCGCACCGCGAACATCTGCCTGCCCACGCCGCCCACGCCCGCCGCCGCGAAAATCAGGCCCGCGGCCATCATCGGCGAGCCGACGGTGCGGTTCTGGAAGACGGGCAGCTCCCAGTTCGGTTTGCCGGTCCGCGGATCGAGGCTGCTGATGCCCTGGGCCCAGCTACTGAGGATCAATTGCGGCGTCTTGCCCTCGGGTTGCCAGAGGCACGGCGTGGCATAGCCCGCCTTCTCGGTCCGGCGGTTGGTTTGCCAGCGGGTCTTGCCCGTCGCGCACTCCAAGGCCACCACGAAACTCGCGCCATCCTGGTCGTTCGACACAATGACCGTATCCTCGAACACGACCGGCGAGATCCCGAAGCCGTGTTCCGCCACGAACGGTCCCAAGTCGCGCCGCCAGACCTCACGCCCGTCGGCCTGGTCGAGGGCGACGGCGCTGAGGCAGTCCGGGTTCGCCCAAAGGCAGTACACGTGACGGTCGTCGAGTGCGGGAGTCGACGAGGCATAGCCATTGAACTTGTGCTTGGGATGCGGCTTCGAGGCGAACTCGCGTTTCCAGATCGCGTGGCCGTCGCTGGTTCGCAGGCAGTCGATCCACAACGTCGCGTCCTTCGCATCGGCCGACGTGACGAACAAGCGATCTCCACGAACCACCGGCGACGAGTATCCCGCACCGGACAGCTCGATCTTCCATCGGTAGTCGCGGTCGGTCCACGGCACGGGGAGGCCGATGTCGGCGGCCTCGCCGGAGCCGTTGGGGCCGCGAAACCGGGACCACTCCTGGGCCGTGGCCACAGCCGCCAGGCTGTACAACACGAAGCTCGAAACCAGAGCCAACCGGGGTCGTCGCATTCCGCCGATCCTCGTACACAGGCAGGGTAGGGTTTCTCTCGGGCGTCCAGGTCGTCCGCATAGGCAGACTACCATCGTGGCCGATTTCACGGCCGGGTGCAATCCTGCCGGGCGATCGCGGCCCGCGCGCGCTGGACGCCATCGCTACAATCCACTGATGGCCGAGCGCGATCGAAGTACCGGTTTGCTGATCGTGGGGCACGGTACCCGCGAGCCGGAGGGATGCCAAGGGGTTTGGCGCATCGCCGCCGAGGTCGAGCGGCTGGCGCAAGGGCCCCTGGTGGAGCTAGGCTTCTTGGAGTTCGCCCAGCCGCGGATCGGCGAAGCACTCCACCGTTTGGTGGGCTGCGGCATCTCCCGCGTTGTCGTGGCGCCGCTATTTTTATTCGCGGCGGGACATGTCAAGCGTGATATCCCGGCGGCCGTGGGCGAGGCACTGGCCCAGCACCCCCAGGTCGAATGGCGCCAGGCACCTCACGTCGGCATTGCGCCCGCGATCGCTTGGCTGTCGGCAAGGCGTCTGGCCGAGGCCCTTTTGAGCTGGCCGCCCAGACCGTGCGAGGAGACGGTGGTCCTGCTGGTGGGACGCGGCAGTCGGGATCCCGGCGCGCCCGGGGAGATGCGATCGTTGGTGGCGGTCCGGCAACGGCAGGTGCCGGCGTTGCGCATCGAGCCGTGCTTTTTGGCCATGTCGGAGCCGTCGTTCGAGGAGTCGCTTTCCCGGCTGGCCGAAAGCGAGGCGCGTCGGATCGTGGTGCAGCCCCATTTGTTGCTGCCCGGCAAGCTCACTCAGGGGATTGCCGCGCGCGCCGAGAGGGCTCGGCGCCAGTGGCCGCAGAAGGAATGGGTGGTGACCGGTCCGCTCGGACCGGATCCCCTTCTTGCCGAAGCGCTCGTGGCCCAGGCCGAGCCGTGGCTGGTGCCCCAATCGGCCTTGTTCGAACCGGGGTTTCGGGGTACGATGAATTGAACTCGTTGCGGTGGCGCAGCTTATGGCGCAGGCCCGCAAGGATTCCGGCCGTGTTCTCTTCCACCCTTGAGGAATCGTCGATGAGACGCCGTGTGCTTCCGCCCTCTTGCCGGCTTGCCGGCCTGCTCGTGGCCCTTGCTTTGACCGCAGTCTGGTTGCCGGCGGCGTGGGGGGATCCCGAAGGCCCCCGGGCCCAGGATCGGGCGATCACGCAGACCGTGACCTCGCTCTTGCGCAGGGAGCATCTGACCAAGCATCCTCTGGATGACGAGATTGCCCGGCGGTGCGTGACCCAGTTCGTCAAAATGCTCGACCCGATGAAGGTCTACTTCTACCAGTCGGACGTCGACGTGTTCATGGCCCGGCGGGGTGAGGTCGAGAACGTCAAGAAGGGGGATGTCGGCCTGGCGTACGTGATGTTCCAAACGTTCTTGAAGCGGGTGGACGAGCGGGTGGCCCTGGTCGACGAGCTGTTGGCCATGCCGCACGATTTCACCCTAGACGAGGAACTGTTGATCGACCGCGACGCCGCGCAGCACCCCAAGGACCCGGCCGAGGCCCGCGACCGCTGGCGCCAGCGCATCAAGTACGACCTCTTGGTGTTGAAGGCCGACCGCCTGGAGAAGGACCGCGAGCGGGCGCGCAAGGCCCCGGCGCCCGGCAGCCAGGAGCCCGAGGAGAGGCTCTCGCCGGAGGACGAGGCCAAGGAGGCCCTCGATCGCCTGAAGCGGCGGTACCACAATTTCGCGCGGCGCATGCACCAGACCGACAACGACGAGCTGTTGGAGATGTATCTGACCGCGCTCAGTTCGAGCTTCGACCCGCACACAAGCTACATGTCGGCCGACACGGTCAACAACTTCCTCATCCAGATGCGATTGAACCTCGAGGGGATCGGGGCCGCGCTTCAGTCGGTCGACGGCTACACGGTGGTCAACAAGCTGATTCCCGGCGGGCCGGCCGAGAAGGACGGTCGGATCAAGGTCGAGGACAAGATCATCGGCGTGGGTCAGGGCAAGGACGGGCCGATCGAAGACGTCGTCGACATGAAGCTCTCGGACGTGGTCAAGCTGATTCGCGGTCCCAAGGGGACCGTGGTCCGCCTGGAGATCATGCGCGGACGGAGCAAAGAGCGCAAGATCGTCGAGATCACGCGTGCCGCCGTGGAACTGAAGGATAGCGAAGCCCGCAGCAAGGTGTTCGAGGCGGGCAAGCGGCCCGACGGGAAACCCTATCGGATCGGCGTGATCGACCTGCCGAGCTTCTACATGGATATGGACGGCGCGCGGGCCGGGCTGCCGAACTTCAAGAGCACCACGCGCGACGTGCGCCGCATCCTCGAGGATTTCCACCGGCAAAGCGTCGATGCGTTGGTGCTCGATCTGCGGCGCAACGGCGGCGGCTCGCTCCAGGAGGCGATCAGCCTGACCGGCTTGTTCCTGGACGAGGGGCCGGTGGTGCAAGTCAAGGACGCCGACGGGCGAATCCACCCCTACCCCGACGTCGAAAGCGGCATGGCCTGGAAGGGACCCATGGTCGTGCTCATCAGCAAGTTCAGCGCGTCGGCCAGCGAGATCCTCGCCGGTGCCATCCAGGACTACGGCCGGGGCTTGATCGTGGGCGACCACGCGACGCACGGCAAGGGCACCGTGCAAAGCCTCCGCGACGTGGGCGAGGAACTCTACCGGCTGCCCAACTCCCCCAAGCTCGGGGCCCTCAAAATTACGATGCAGCAGTTCTATCGCCCCGACGGCGACAGCACCCAGAAACGGGGCGTGCTGGCCGACATCGAGTGGCCGTCGATCACCTCGCACCTCGCGGACATCTCCGAGGCCGATCTCGATTATGCCATCCCGTTCGACCAGGTTCCCCCGCAGGAGCACCAGCAGTTCGGCTACGTCAACAAGGCCCTGGTCGAACGCCTCCGCGAATTGTCGGCGCTGCGGATCCGTTCGTCCGAGGAGTTCCGGAAGGTCCTTAAGAACATCGCCCGCTACGAGGAACAAAAGAAAAAGAAGTTCGTCTCGCTCAACGAGGAGAAGTTCCTGGCGGAGCGGGCGGAACTGAACGCTGACCGCGAGGACGAGAAACAACTCGAGGAGCTTCAGGAATCGGGCGGCAAGGAGATCAAGCGCGATCACTACCTCGACGAGGCGTTGGCGATCAGCGTGGATTACCTCCAATTGGCCTTCCACGGCGCCCCGCCCGCCCAAGCCGTCCAGGCCGACCGCCAAGCGCGGAACGACTGAGGGCCCGTGGCCGGGCATCGGAGCCCAAAGGCGGCCGGCGCTAGAAGCCGCCGTCGAACGGCGCAAACTCGTCGTACGGCTTTGTCGCGGCGTTTTCGAACGTGGTGTACTCCTTGCGCCAGACGAGGGGCACGTCGTCGGTCGGGCCGTTGCGCTGCTTGGCGACGATCAATTCGGCCTTGCCAACGACGTTCTGCTCCTGAGCTTCCTCGGGCGAAAGGCCGTACTCCTCCCGGTGGATGAACATCACCACGTCGGCGTCTTGCTCGATGGCCCCCGACTCGCGCAGATGGCTCAGCTTGGGCCGGTTCTCGCGCGCGACCTCGGCCTGGCGGTTCAATTGGGCCAGGCACAAGACGGGCAGGTTCAGTTCGCGGGCCATGCCTTTCAACCGCCGCGCGATCTTGGCCACCTGCTCCTGGCGCGGGTCCTTGGGGTTGTCGGGCTCGATCAACTGGAGGTAGTCGATCGCCACGAAGCCCAGGCTGGCCTTGCGCTTCAGCCGCCGCGCGCAAGCCGCGATCTCGGTGACCGTGCGGCTCGGCGAGTCGTCGATGTACAACGGGGCCTTGCTGAGGATCGACGAGGCCTCGACCAGCTTGCTGCGGTCCTCCGCCGAGAGGAACGAGCTGCGGAACTTCCGGCCATTGATCTTGCCGCGCGAGCACAGCATCCGTTGGGCCAGTTCCTGGCGCGACATCTCCAGGCTGACGAACAGCGTGGGCACCTGGGCCTTGACCGCCACGTTCTCGGCGATGTTCAGCGCCAACGCGGTCTTGCCCATGCTGGGTCGCGCCGCCAGGATGATCAACTCCGACGGATGGAGCCCGCCGGTCAGTTCGTCCAGATCGGTGAACCCCGTGGGCACGCCCGCCGCGCCCCCTTGCATGCGCCGGTCGATCTCGTCGAACGCCTTGAGCAGGACGTCGTTGATCGAGGCCACCTGATCGTTGGACCGCTGGTCGTGAACCGCGAAAATCCGCTCTTCGGAGCGGCTGACCAGGTCCTGGGGGTCGAGGGTGGGGTCGTAGGCGTCGCGCAGAATGGCCGTGCTGGCGTGGATCAGGTCGCGGAGCATCGCCTTGTCGCGGACGATGTTCGCGTAATAGAGGGCGTGGGCCGCCACGGGCACGCTGTGGATGATCTCGGCCAGGTAGGCTGCCCCGCCCACGGCCTCGAAGTCGCCCTTCTGCTTGAGGCGCTCGACGATCAAGGTCGCGTCGATCCGCTTCCCCTCGTCGTGCATGGCCACCATGTGGCCGAAAAGCCGGCGGTGGGGATCGGCGTAGAAATCCTCGGGGCGCAAGACCAGCACCACATCGTCGCAGAGGCTCGGATCGAGCAGGATGCTCCCCAAGACGCCTCGTTCGGCCTCGAGGTTGTGCGGAGGCAGCCGATCGAGAATCTCCGAAGGCACGCGTTCGGCCGCGTGCGCGCCATCGACCCGCGCGCCCACCATGGCCATGCCCTCCCTTGCAAAAAACGACGGACGGGACCGCTGGCCGCTAGGACTTGGCTTCCGGAGCCGCCGGCGGTTCTTCGGTCATCGACGGCACGACCCAGACCTTCAGGTCGCCGACGATGTCCTGGCCGAGGTGGATCTTCACCGTGTAGAGGCCCAGTTCCTTGAGCGGGCCCTGGAGCCGCACCTGGTCCGGCATGATCGTCATGCCGATCTTCTTGAGTGCGTTGGCAATGTCCACCGGGCCGACCGAGCCGTACAGGTGCCCTTCCTCGTTCGCGTTGGCCTCGATCGTGATGCTCTGCTTGGCCAGGTTGTCGGCCATTTCCTGAAGCCCCTTCAGCCGGGCCTTCTGGATCTCGGCGAGCCGCGCCTTGTGCTTCTCGACCATGCGCTTGTGATGGTCGGTGGCGACGGTCGCCAGGCCTTGCGGCAACAAGTAGTTCACGGCGTAACCCGGCTTGACCTCGACCACGTCGCCCTGCTTGCCCAGGTGCTCGACGGATTGCACCAACAAGAGCTGGATACCGCCGTGAGGACCGCGGGGAAGCCGCTTGGCGCGGCCCAGCGCGGCACGCTTGGAAGAAGGATTTTTGGTCTTGGACATGATGTCGTCGTCCTTCGATGGCAGATCGGTTCGCAAGGCCGCGCCGGCGTCTTGGACCTCCGAGGAGACGGGCCACGAAGCCGAGGACGTCCGGCGGGCGAAAGGATCGAATGTCAGAAGGGGATGTCGTCTCCCTGGGGGGCACCCGGCGGCGGCGGTGGCTCCACTTCCTCCGGAGCCGACACCGGCTGCGAATATGGGGTTTCGCGGCGCGCCGCCGGCCTCGGGGACGGCGCGCCGCCCTCCCCGCCGGAGCCGGGACGACCGCCGAGGAGCACCAATCGGTCGCCGTTGACTTTCAGTTTGGTCCGCATTTGGCCGTCGTTCTTGTCCTGCCACCGGTCCATCTTCAATCGCCCCTCGATCAGCACCGGCGACCCCTTGGTCAGGTATTCGCCCGCCGTTTCCGCCTGGCGGTCGAACAACGTGACATCGACAAAGGTCGGCTCGTCGACCCACTCGCCCGACGCATTCTTCCGGCGGTCGTTGACCGCCAAGCCCAGCTCGCAAACGGCCATGCCACTGGGCAGGAACCGAAGGTTCGGATCCCGGGTCAGGTTGCCCATCAAGACCACGCGGTTGTAGCTCGCCATGCCAGTTGGTTCCCCTGCGACCATCTACATCTGTATACTACCGGCCACGCCTTCCACGCTAGCAGATCGCCTTGCCGGGTGCAAGCAGGCTGCCCAACGGCCACCGGACTCACGCTACCCTTGCTCGACCACCGCCTCTTTCTCGAGGGGGGCGGCTTCGGGAGCGGCGGGGCGGGCCTCGGGCGCTTGGTGCTGGGCGGCCAGGGCCGCCGGGCCTGCCAGGGCGTGTTGCACCAACGTGTCGACGATCCGCGGATCCACTTTGACAAACAGCGAGCGGAGGATGCTCTCGCTGAGTTGGAAACGATGCTTTAGCGCCGAAAGCGCCCCTCCCTCCAAACGAACATAGGTAAGCCAGTACGTGCCTTTCCGGTGCCCCCGGATGGGATACGCCAATCGCCGCTCTTCCCAAAGTCGGCTGACCAGCACTTCGCCGCCAGCCTCTCGGATCATCTTCGGGATCTGGCCCGAGACCCCCTCCGGATCGCGCGCGAAGCGGTTCGAATCCAAAATGAACATCCCCTCATAGACATTGGCTGGCAAGGTGTTGCTCCTCGTGCTGATTCAATTGTAACGGTTCATGCAGAACTCGATCCCGTGGCGGACCCAGTCGGCCACGGCGTCGGCCGCCCGGAGAACCGCCTCCTCGATCCGCGCCGCGTCGGATTCGGCGAACCGGCTCAGGACGAAATCGGCCGCGTCCCAGCCGGGCGGGGGCGAACCAATTCCTATGCGCAATCGGGGGAAATCCTCGGTTCCCAGTCGCCGAATGATGTCTTCCAACCCCTTCTGGCCGCCCGACGATCCCGAGGCCCGAAACCGCAGTCTTCCCACGGGAAGGCTCAAGTCGTCGCACACCACCAAGAGGTCCTGGCACGGCAACTTGAAGAAGTCGCGGGCTTCCAACACGCTAGCGCCGCTGTGGTTCATATAGGTCGTGGGACTCAGAAGCAGTGTCCTGACACCGCCCAAGTCCACATCGACGGTTTCCCCGCGAAAGCGCTGACGTGGTCGGGATCCGCCGTGCCGCTTGGCCAGTTCGGCCACCACCCGGTACCCCAGGTTGTGCCGCGTCGCCTCGTACTTGCGCCCGGGATTGCCCAATCCAACGACCAGTTTCATTGGAGGGGGCCCCTCGGTCTCGGCGCGCCGGAACCAACGCCATAACCACCGCACCCGACGACCTCGAACTCGTTGTTATTCCTCGGTTTCCTCCTCTCCTTCTTCCTTCTTGCGGCCAATGACCTCGGGTTCGCCCTCGACCGGGGCAGCGGCCTCTTCCGCGACTTCCACGGGTTCGTGGCATTCCACGACCAACTCGATGGGATCCGCGAGGATCTTGACCGTCGGGGGCAGCTCGATCTGGCCGACCGTAATTTGTTGGCCCAGTTCCAGCCGGTTGATGCTGACGTGGATCTTGTCGGGAATGGCCGTGGCCTCGCACTCGATCTCGATCTGATGGATCGCTTGTTTCACCACGCCGCCGGCCTTGACCCCCGGGGCCTCGCCCCGCAATTCCACCGGCACCTCGACCCGCACCCGCTCGTGCTCGGAAACCCGGGTAAAATCGACGTGCAAGACGTGGGTACCCCAAGTGTCCCACTGCAATTCGCGGACGAACGCCTGCTCGTCCACGGCACCGGTCAATCGGACCAACCGCGCCCCATGCCGCAGCGCGGCGTCGAACTCATCCCCCGAAAGGGTAAGGCTGAGCGTCTCCCGGCCATGTCCATACAAGACCGCGGGAATCTTGCCCGCGCGCCGTTGTCGCCGGGCGTCGCGTTTCCCCCGGGTCTCGCGGACTTCTACGTGCAGTACTTCCGCCATGATGTCCTCAGTTGCTGACGGCCGCCTGGGGAACAAACCACTTATTGTCCTGGAATCCGGGCGGATTTCAACCCCACGCGGTCGGTTTTCAGTTGAACAGCCGGCTGACCGATTCGTTGCGGTGGATCCGCTTGACCGCCTCCCCCAACAACGACGCCACCGACAAGACCTTGATCTTGGGGATCGCCCTTTCGGGCGTCAGGGGAATCGTGTCGGTGATGACGACTTCCCGGGCGGGCGACCGCAGGAGCCGCTCGGGGGCCGGCCCACACAGAATACCATGGGTCGCTGCGAGATAAATCTCGCGAGCCCCCGCGTCAGCCACCATCGCCGCAGCCCCCGTAATGGAACTCCCCGTGCTGATCATGTCGTCGAAGATCAGAGCGACTTTCCCCTCGATCGGGGCACCTATGAGGTTCGCTTGCTTGGTCGTGCCGCCGATCCGGCGCTTGTCCACGATCGCCAGCTTCCCCCCAAGACGCGCAACATGCTTGAGCACCCGCTTGATGCTCCCCTCGTCCGGGCTGACAATCACCACATCATCATCGTGGAAGCCTTTTTCCGCGAAATAGTGATCGATCACCGGGGCCGCGAACAAATGGTCGACCGGGATGTCGAAGAAACCTTGGATCTGGGCCGCGTGGAGGTCCATGGCCAGAAGCCGATCCGCGCCCGCGCGGGTGATCAGGTTGGCCGCGAGCTTGGCCGTAATCGGCACACGGCCCTCGTCCTTTCGGTCTTGTCTGGCATAGCCAAAATAGGGAACTACCGCCGTGATCCGCTCGGCGCTGGCACGCTTGAAGCTGTCGATCATGATCAACAGCTCCATCAGGTTCTCGTTGACCGGCGTGCACGTGGGCTGAACGATGAAGATGTCGCGCCCGCGGATGTCCTCCTCGATCTTGCACGAGATTTCCCCGTCCGGAAAGTTTCCAAGAGTAACTCTTCCGAGGGGAATCCCCAGGTAGTCGCACATCTTCTGGGCAAACTCGGGGTTCGCTCGTCCGCTGAAGACTTTCATATCGTTCATGGCTGTCCTGGCTTTTTGGGTTGACGACGGGCCAGAAAGCATGCCCCGCCAAACCGTGGGACGCGCAAGGCCGCCGCCATTCCACCCAGGTCCTGAATATTGCCACGTGGGCTGGCGAAATTCTAGAGGCGAATCGACCTTTTCTTGAGAACCTCGTCGATCTTCTTTTTGAGCGTCACCCGGTGGAGCCCCAGTTGCCGAGCGGCCGCCAGATACTGACCGTGATGCCGTTCCAAGACCGCCTCGAACAACGGCGGTTCGACGATCTCGAGAAGCCGTTGATGCAGATCGACCCGGTCTGGATTCCGTTGGAGTTCCGCCTCGGTCCAGCGACCGACCATCGAAGCGAGCATCTCGTCGCAACCGGCACCGGAGACGGTGGGCGGCATGGGGGGTGGAAGATGCTCCGGCAGCAGTGGACCACCTCGGGCAAGGATCATCGCGTGTTCCAGCGCGTTGCGCAACTCGCGCACGTTGCCCCACCACGCGCGCTGTTGGAGCACGTGGTGCGTCGAGTCGGGCACGGGAGGGCGAGAACACCCATTCCGGGCCGCCAGCGCCTCGAGAAAGTAGTCGGTCAGCTCGCCGATGTCCTCGGACCGTTGGCGAAGCGGGGGAATCTCGATCTCGAACGTCACCAGACGAAAATACAGGTCATGCCGAAAAACCCCCTCGCCTACCCGCTGGTACAGGTTCTGGTGCGTGGCCGAGATCACGCGGAAGTCGCAGCGAACGGGCTTGGCGCCACCGACGGGCAGGACCTCGCCGTATTCGAGGACGCGGAGGAGCTTCACCTGGAGCGCCAGCGGGATGTCGGCCACCTCGTCGAGGAACAGCGTCCCGCCGTCCGCCCGCTCCAAGAGCCCGGTGTGCGGACGGTCGGCCCCGGTGAACGCTCCGCGGGCGTGCCCGAATAGCTCGCTCTCGGCCAACGACGGGCTGAGCGCCGCGATGTTCACCGCGATGAACGGTCCGCTCGCCCGGCGGCTGAACCGATGGATCGCGCGGGCGACCAGTTCCTTGCCGGTGCCGCTTTCGCCCCGAAGGTGGACGCACGCCGTCGTGGGCGCCACGACCGCGATCCGTTTGAACACCTCCTGCATGGCCTTGGACGAACCGACGATGCGTCCTTCGGGAGAACCGTTCTCGGGCGAAGCGCCTGGTGCTCCCGACGCTTCCCGCGCCACGAACGCCCGTTGGATCGCGCGTTCGACCACACCCAGTTCGAAGGGTTTGACGAGGTAGTCGAAGGCGCCTTTGCGCACGGCCTCGACGGCGATCGACAGGTCGCCATAGGCGGTCATGACGACGATGGGCACGCCGCCGAGCCGCTC
>DYLT01000017.1:9781-31095 GCA_020721945.1 Blastopirellula marina | reverse complement strand
CGTGCGTGAGCGGCCGCAACCCCACGCGGCGGCGCGATCGACCCGCCGAGGGCACGTGGCCGCATCGCGTTACGACCTGGCCAAGGCCAGCCAATCGACCTCGGGTTCGAATCGCTGCGCGCCGAAGGCCACCTCGGCGAGCACGGGCGGCACCGCCCGCGCGGCCAGTTCGTGGCGGTTGGTGGTCAGGCTCGGGTCGTCGGAGGCGGGAGTCGGCCGGTTGAGCACGATGCCGGCGACCTCCAACCCCTCCCGAAAGACCGCGGCGGCGATCAACGTCTGGAGCGTCTGATGGATGGTGCCCAGGGCGTTCCGCGAAACGACGATCAAGGGGAAGCCGAAGTCGGCGGCCAGATCGGCAACGTACTCGTCGTCGCCCAGCGGCGACATGAGTCCGCCTGCCCCTTCGACCACCACCACGTCGCTTTGGCGGCGCCAGTAGACGAGACCGCAGCGCAATCGCCGCGTGTCGAGTTCCAGGCCTTCGTCGCGCGCTGCCAGGTGCGGGGCCAAGGGGGCCGCGAAACGCTGGGGGCAGACCCGGGCCAGCGACCCGGGCCGGCCCGCCGCTTCCCAAAGCGCGACCGCGTCGTCCGAAATCAGCCGGCGGCCCTGGCGTCGGCAACCGCTAGCCACCGGCTTGTAAACTCCCACGCGCAGCCCGCGACGATCCAGCGCGCGGGCGATCATCGCGGCCACGTACGTCTTGCCAACCCCCGTGTCCGTGCCCGTAATGAACAGCCCTGGCGTCTGACGGCGCTGCATCGGCATGATGGTCGCGGGCGTAACGGGCATCAAGATTTGGGGCGCGATTGGAGAGTCGCTGGTTTCGGCTTGGCCTTGGGTTGCTTGAGGTCCCAGGCCACCAGCCACCGGGTCTGGATCGGGGTCAGTCCGAACTCCTCGCGCAGACGCGCGTCGAAATGGTCCATGTGGCCTGCCCCGTAAAAGATCGCGATTTTCTTCTTTCCCGCCGCGATTTGCTTGCGAAGGACTTCCAGCGCCCGCTTGTTTCGGTCGGCGATGATCGCCGAGCCGTCGGGCCCCTCGATTGCGGTAAGCGATCCACCGAACTGCTGGAACTGCTCGGCAAACGCCCTTTTGAGGGCGAACGCGCGGTTCTTGTTGAACAATGCCAGCAGAATCTGCATATCGCTCTGGGCGGCATCCCCTTGCCGGCTGAGTGCGTACCCCCACATGCGGAGAAACATGCCCCAGAAACTGTCCCCTCGTTTGCGCATCGCTTCGGCGAATTGCTCGGGCGAGAGGTCGGCGTGGACCATGTTGTCCTTCGTGTAGTCGATGGCACTCAGTTGGAACTCAAGTTCCAGCACGTCGGTCATGAACGACTGGAGCATCGAGATGGGGTTGTCGCTCGTCGTGCGGCCACCCTTGGGAATTCGTGTTCCTTCGGGCGCAACTAGTTCGTAGAGCACCACTTCGTACTTGGTGAACAAGCGGTTGAGTTCCTCGTAATAGGTCTTCTCGCCAATGTGGACCGCCGACACGAGGTCCACCGTGGGTCCGTCTTGGCCGCAATCGCGCGGGGCGTAGGTGACGACCGCCGCCTCCATTGCGATGGGCTCTTTCTTGGCGTCCCGAACCACCCGCAGGAACTCGGTCTTCGGTCGATCGGCCCTCGGTGGGGTCGCCGGCTTGGCCGGCGGTTGGTCGGCTCCGAAACCCACCTGAGTTGCGAGGCAGACAAGCAACGCGGCTGGCAACACGAACGTGCGGCAAGGCATCAGGCGACTCCGGAAATGGGTTCCAATACGAACCCGAAGCGCAAGCGAGGGCCGGGCAACGGTTTTTCCCTCGGTTGCTCTGCGGGTGGTTGGCTTGTCCCTCGCTTGCGCTTCGGGTTGGTATGGGGGCCGAGCGGGAGGGCATCTGCGTTAGTATATCCCCCCAAGAGGTCGCACACAATTTTCGGGAACCTCCGACCCTAGCGATTCGTCCAATCCTACGCATCGAGCCCCCGCCAGACAGGAGGAGTGAGAGGCCGGGGAAAGCGCTTGACGGACTTTGTGGTTCCAATCATGATGAAGCGCTAACTTGGCCAAATCACAAAAGAGATAGCGTGAAAGGGACTTGGGAGGTTTAGGAAACGCAGCCAAAGTGACTTGCGGGATGCAACGGGCGGGCTTGTCCAAAACCCGCTTCCCGTCAGGCGTGCGCGCATCCGGCAGTCATCAACCCGCGGAGACGTGCCGTTACGGTCCCTTCCTTCGGGCGCGTCGCCCTGCGTTTTCCAGTCGCTCACGACGATTCTCGTCCGGCTGGGTGCCGCTGCCCGGGTCAGCAACCGATCGGGCAAGCCGCTTCGAATCGAGCGTGGGCATTGGGTGGGTCGAACCAGGCATCGGTTTCCTGGCGAACCGCTGCCTGGGGCCTGTTGCGTGGGAGATTGGATGATTTCGCCGTCGGCCAATAACGCGCTGGTCCGCATCGAGTGCGCCGCGACCTCCGGCTTCCAGCAATGGCTGGCGCAAGCCGGCGGCTCGGTGGTCATTTCGACTTATCAGGCGGGCAAGGTGGCGATGGTGGGTTGGGACGGCCGCCAGGTCACGCTCTTGATGCGGCAATTCGACAAGCCGCTGGGCTTGGCCCTCCAAGGCGATCTGTTAGCCCTGGCCACCCGAAATGAAGTCTCGGTCTTCGCCAATGCGCCGCTGTTGGCGCACGACTACTTGGAGGACCAGCCCGGCCGGTACGACGCGCTCTATTTGCCGCGGGCCACGTATCACACGGGCGACCTGCACACGCACGATGTGGTGTTCCAGGGCGACGAGCTTCTTCTGGTCAATACCCGCTTCTCGTGCCTTGCGCGGCTGAGCTACCGCCACAACTTCACACCCGTTTGGAAACCCGATTTCGTCACCGACCTCGTGCCCGAGGACCGTTGCCACCTCAATGGGGTGGCGCTGCGCGACGGCGAGCCGGCGTACGTGACCGCGCTGGGCACGACCGACACGCCGGGCGGGTGGCGCCAGAACAAAGCGGCCGGGGGCGTGGTGATCGAGGTGGCCAGCGGCTCGGTGGTGGCCGGCGGCCTGTCGATGCCGCACTCGCCGCGGTGGTACGCGGGCCGGTTGTGGGTGCTCAACTCGGGGACCGGCGAAATCCTGGCGGTGGATCCCGCAAGTGGCCAGCGCGAGGTGGTGTGCGGGCTGCCCGGATACCTCCGCGGCCTATGCTTCGTGGGGCCGATCGCGCTGGTGGGGTTGTGCAAGATCCGCGAGAAACACCTGTTCGGGGGCCTGCCGATCCAACAGCGCTACGACCGGCTCCGTTGCGGGGTGGCGGCGGTCGATCTGCGGGCCGGGGCGGAACTAGGCATGTTCGAGTTCACGGCAGGCTGCGAGGAGTTGTACGACGTCCAATTCCTGCCAGGTATCCGCCGGCCGATGATCCTCAACCTCGACAAGGACGCGGTGCGCCAGGCCGTCACCCATCCCGAATCCTCGTGGTGGCTCCGGCCCAGCGCGGAGATTCGGGACGTTCCGGCCGGGGGGCCGGCCGCGGCGCCGCCTGGGCTCGCGGCAACCGATACGATGTTCTCATCCTCCAACGGACCCGTGGCTTCCGGACACCGGAATTCAGATTAGGGGAAGATAGTCATGTCGCGTTTTGGACTGCCGCTTCGGCGACGTATCGCCTCGACCATGGAAAACCTCCGTGGCAAGTTCGGCCGCAACGCCGCGGGCCTGCGGAGGAACCGGAAGCCTCGCCGGCTGCACATCGATCCGCTCGAAGAGCGGACCCTGTTGAGCCTCGCGCCCGGCGACTGGGAAGACATCCAGGTCACCGAGGGCATCAGCTACAACCAGACGACGGGCCGGTTCGACGTCCATCCGCAATACAGCCGGGACCTGGTTTCGCAGTCGCTGGCCGCGGACAACGACGGCGATTTCGTCGTGGTCTGGACGCGATTCGATCCGGTGCTCGATCCGGTGACAGGCCAGCAGATGGTCGACGCGCAGGGGAACCCGCGCACCGAGGCGAACATCTACGCCCGGTACTTCACCGACGAGGTGCAGCGGATCACGTTGCCCCGCGGCGTGCTGACCAACGCCGACCCGGCGAGCTATGCCCGCTTTTCCCTCACCTACGGCGATCCCGGGGCCCAGAAGATCACCATCACCTCGGCGTATGAGCCCGGCGTGTTCGGGCAGCAGAATATTCAGGGGTCGATTACGATCGCCTTCCAGCCGCCGGGCGGCGGTTTGCCGCAGACGCAGGTCTGGTTCTATGACGAGACGAAGACGCTTGCCGAGCTTCAGACCGAACTCCAGGCGCAGATCCAGAACTTCGGCGGCGTGTTGGCCGACGCGACGGTCCAGGCGCTGAGCCCGCACGAGTTCGTCATCAACTATGGCAGCGCGGCGGCCGGGCAGAACCCGGAGATTTCGATCCAGACCTTCAGCCTCAGCGGTTTCTTGCCGGCGGTGCAGGTGTCGACGGTGCGCCAGCCGACGGTGATCGCCAACATTCCCATCTCGCCCGACAACCCCGCGCTGACGGCCCAGGCCATCGAGCAATACTTCTGGCAGACGCAGCAGACGATGGGCATGGGGCCGACCGAGCTTCCGCCGCCCGACCGCATCCCGCCCGAAGGGCCGTACAACGAGCCCGAAATTCTGTCGACCGCGGTTCCGCTGGTGACCGTCACGCCGGTTCTCGGGCTGGTCGACGCGGCGGGCCAGAGCCTCGACGGGCTGGTGTTCGACGTGACGTTCGGGGGCCGGTCGAGCAACGTGAGCCTGACGAACACGTCGGGCAAGAAGGACCATCCGCCCCTGGTGATGTCGGCGGTGGTCGACGAATCGGGGGTGGCATTGACGCCGCCGGCCGGCAGCGTCAAGACGCTCAAAGAGCCGTCGCACGAGTTCCGCGTCAACCCGCCCGAGCCGGACGATCCCTTCACCTACGGCCCCGACGGCTTCGACCAGACGAACCCCTCGGTCGCGATGGACGCCGACGGCGACTTTGTGATCGTCTGGGAGAGCAAGATCCCCGAGTCGCAGATTTCGGGAAGCGTCAGCGATATCTACGCGCGGCGGTTTTCGCCAATCGGCCTGGTCGACGACCCGGCCTCGGTCCGCGGGATGATGCGCGACGCCCAGGGCAATTTCATTCAGGGCATCAAGACCTACTACGACGACGTCCAGACGTTGCGTTTCAACGTGGGGACGGGTCGGGTGACGGGCACGTTCCGGCTTCAGGTGGGCGACACGGGCACACCCACCAACGTGATCGACTTCGACAGCAGCGACCCGACTGGCAACGCGGCCGCGATCGAGGCGGCCTTGGTCGCGGCGGGCTACCAGGGCGTGACCGTGCGCGCGCTGAACAACAGCAATCCCTACCAGTTCCAGGTGACCTTTGGCGGACTGTCCGGCGGCGTCAACCAGCCCAAGCTCGTCTACGTGCCCGAGCTGAACGTCCAAGGCCAGCCCACGCTGGTCGGCACGGTGACCGTCATCGACAGCGAACCCGACGGCGACCCGGTCGCCGTGGGAGCCGAGGATATCTCGACTTTCCGCGTGAACACCAATACGGCCCGGCCGCAGTTCCAGCCGAGTGTCGGCATGGACGAGGCGGGGAACTTCACCATCGCCTGGGCCACCGGCGGCCAGGACATGAGCTTCTTCAACCACATCCTCATGCAGCGGTTCGGCCGCCGCGGCGAGCGGTTGGGGAACGAGGTCCAGCTTACGGTGGACGACACGGTGGTCTACTTCGAGCCGTTTGTGGCCATGAGCAACGACGGCCAGACGGTGGTCACCTGGAGCCGCACCGCCGATTTCGAGTACTTCACCAACGGCATCTACACCGTGGGGACCTTCGCCTCGCTGTTCGCCCCGAACGGGACGCCGATCGCGCAGCGCTTTGCGGTGATCGGCGGGGGCGGCGGCGCGGCAGCGTTCGACAGCGCGAACAACCTCATCGTCACGGCCGACGCGCTGTTCGACGGCGACAGCATCGGGGGGACCTCGATGGGCGTCCATGCCGTCATGTACCGCCCCGACGGCAGCGTGCTGCGCCCCGAGTTCCGCGTCAACAGCGCCAGCCTGACCACCGGCGGCACGCCGTTCTGGCCGCTCGACCAGACCCTCGCGCGCCCGGCGATCGACGCCGACGGCGACCTCGTGGTCACCTACGACGGATTCGGCGCCGACGTCTCGGAGGACCTCTACTTATTGAGCACCCAGGCCCGGGACCTCTTGCGGCGCGAGATCAACGCGACGAAGAACGCCGACCTGCGGCAGTTCTTCGATCCCGCCACCGAGTCCCTGCCCATCTTCGACTTCAACCAGAACACCAGCGGCGACATCGACTCGGAACTCGAGGCGGTGATGATCCGGGCGTGGAACCGCGTCGGCAAGAACCCGACCGCCGACCAGTTCAAGCAACTGGGAAGGCTCTACGCCATCCTTGACAGCGTGGCAGGGCAACTTCGCGGCGAGGCCAACGGCGCGCTGTTCTCGCGGTTCGACGCCGACCCGGTCGGCGGGCAGTTCACCACGGTGTTCAGCGACAGCGTGGCCAACGCCCAGCGCGATGGCCACAACAACCGCTGGATTCTCAAGATCGACGGCAACGCCACCCAGGGCGATTTCACGATCCGGCTGTACCACCCGTACGTCTCGGGGTTTGAGGACATCACGGTCACGCCGGTCTATTTCAACAATGGTCCGGTGAACCCGGGCCAGACGCGGGCAGCCATCGAGGCGGCCTTGCGGGGCGCGCAGCGCACCGGCACGAACTGGCCCTACAACTACTTCGAGGGCCCCGTCACGGTCCGCGAGATCTCCAACAGCGTCTTTGGCGGCGAGAAGCAGTACCGCGATGGAACGCCTTACGACCTCGACAATCTGTTCTTCTCGTCGATCGCGTCGAACGATCTCTTGTACGAGATCACGTTCCAGGGCGAGGTCCACGACACGCCGATGTTCATGTTCGTGACGCAGCACGACATGCAGGTCGGCAATACCGCGACCTACTCGCCCGAAATCGAAAACTACATGACAGCCGACGAGGGGACTTTCCAGACCTTCGTGGCGATCGACATGCAGCCCGACGGCAGCTTCGTCACCACGTGGACGCAACAGGAGCGCAACACCTCGGGCGGCTGGGCCAACCAGAACATCTACTATCGCCGGTTCGTCGAGACGGTCGACACGGCCGGCCCGCGGCTGATCGAGCTGATGGACGCCGACGGCACGTGGATCGACGACCAGGGCGCGGTCGACCGGCCGGCGCGCTTCATCGTCGTCACCTTCGACGAAGAGATGATGACGACCGGCCTGGACAGCGTGACCAATCCGGACAACTGGGAGCTGCTGCGCAACGGCGTGCCGCTCTTGGGCGGAATCAAGGCGATTTACTACGGCATGAACCAATCGGCGGAGTTGGCGGCCAATGACCCGGCCCGGTGGCAGGGCCTCAACCGCCTGCCGACGAACAAGTACGAGGCGGTGCTCGAGCTGGACGGCAACGGGTTCGACGCCGACCCCAACGGGGTCACGCCGGAGCTGTCGGTGGGCGTCTACACGATCCGCGCGCGCACGCCGGTGGCGGCCACGTCTACGACCCCGGCCCGCAGCGGCCTGCGCGACCGGCAGGGCAACCCGCTGGGCTTCACCGGCTTTACGCCCGCCGGCCAGGACTTCCAGCGCGTGTTCGTGGTCAACCAGCCGGTCAGCGCGGCGTTGGGCGACACGCCGGTGACGGGCGTTTCGGGCGGCAACAACGCCCGCACCCACGCCGAGACGCCCGGCGCGGTGGCGGTGGACGCCGACGGCGACTACGTGGTCGTGTGGACGGCGACCGACCCGGCGACCGGCCTGGATCGGGTGTACATGCGGCTGTTCGACTCGGACGGGACGCCGGCCGACATGCCTCTGGCCGATCCGATCACGCGGCAACCGATTCTCGACGGCCAGGGCAACCCGATCGTTTCGCCCGATTCGGCCCCGGTCCTCGACGTCACGCCGATCACCTTCGGCTCGCCGTTCCATCAGGATGACCAGCGCTATGCGAGCGTGGCGGTCGACGCCGATGGGGACATCATCGTCACCTGGACGAACTTCCGCGACGAGGACGGGCTGGCGGCCAACGGGCGCGAGCAGGCCGACATCTACGCGCGGCGCTTCAACGCCCTGGGCGGCCTGGTGGGCGTCAGTTCCTCGGGCGCGCCGGTGTTCGACGAGGGCGGGTCGGGCGAGGCCTTCGGCGTCAACGCGACCACGGCCAACGTGCAGAAGTGGTCGAGCGTCGCGGCCGATGCCGACGGCGATTTCGTGATCACCTGGTCCAGCCTCGGCCAGGAAGGCAGCGGGGGCACGGGGTACGGCATCTACGCGCAGCGCTACAACTCCTACGGCGACAAGGTCGGCGGCGAGTTCCGCGTGAATGCGTCGATCGCGGGGAACCAGCAGTACTCCAGCGTGACCATGGACGCACAAGGCGGTTTCGTCATCACGTGGACGACCGACCCCACCGGCACCAATGCCGACGTCATGGCTCGCGTCTTCGGCGCCAACGGCGACCCGGTCACCGGCGAGTTCGCGGTGCCGATCACCACGGCCGGCAACCAGAAATACGCCGACGTGGCGATGGACCTGTCGGGCGACAACTTCGTGGTCGCCTGGCAGAGCGCGGCGCAGGACGGCGACGGCTACGGCGTCTATGCCCGCACCTTCACCCGGGCCGGCGACACGTTCGTTCCGTCCTCGGCCGAACTGGCCGTCAACACGACGACCATCGGCAACCAGATGTACCCCTCGGTGGCCATGAGCCACCAGGGCGACTTCATCGTGACCTGGAGCGGACGCGGCGAGCAGACCGGCCAGCGCGACACCTCGGGCATCGGCGGCGTGTACACCCAGCGGTTCGACGTGACGCCCACCGGCATTGTGACCGTGGGTGGGGAGACGCGTTTGAACAACGTGACCAACGGGAACCAGTGGGTTTCGTCGATCGGCACCGACGGCGAAGGGAACTACGTGGTCGTGTGGACCGGCATCGACCCGGCGAACGTGTCGAGAACGCTGGTGTTCGGGGCGGCCAGCGTCAATGTGCTTCCGATCGCCGATGCCGATGGGCCCCTCGTGACCGGGGTCACGACGCTCGACAACGTGCGGCTTGCCCAGGACGACGTGATCCAGCCCGCCCAGCCGGGCTTGCAATCGCTCAAGGTGCTCTTCGGCGAGAGCTTGTCGATGGTCGGCGACCTGGGCGGGGCCAATAGCGTGCTCAACCCGGCCAACTGGCTGCTTTTGGTCAACGGCGGCGTGATGCCGGGAGCGATCGCTAACGTCACCTTCACCCGAAACGCCTTGACGCGCAAGTACGAGGCGACGGTGGAATTCGACGGGAACGGGTTGGACAACGGCGTGGTGCCCTTGGTCCCCGGCCAGTATGTGCTCGTGGCCCGCGACGCCATTACCGATGGCGTCAATGCCCTGGATGGCAACTACGACGGCGTGCCGGGCACGGCGCCGCAATCGGGGTATGAGTTCCGGTTCACGGTGCTGGCTGCCCTCGGCGTCGACGACGAGTTCCGCGTCAACGTGCCGACCCCGCCCGACCAGACGTTCTCCACGCCGCTGGGCACGGGAACGGCCTTGGAACAGTCGAGCCGCACCGTGGCCGTGGACCACGACGGCGACTTCGTGGTCGTGTGGATGGTCCAGACCGCCTCCGGGACGGACATCCTGGCCCGCGTCTACGACCGCAACAACGTGCCGCTGACCGGCGAGATTCCCGTGAACACGGGGACCGCGGGCCAGCAGCGCAACGCGGCCGTGGCCTGCGATGCCGACGGCGATTTCGTGGTGGTCTGGGAGAGCCAGGGCGAAGATCCCGACGGGAGCTGGGGCGTGTACGCGCGTCGGTTCTCGTCGATGGGCGTGCCGCTGGGCGACCCGTTCCGCGTGAACGCCAGCACCCAGTACGACCAGGTCAACCCGGCCGTGGCGATGGACGACTTCGGGCGGTTCGTCGTGGTGTGGGCGACGGCGGGAACGAACTACGGCTACTTCAACGATCTCCGCGGCCAGGTGTTCGACTCGCGCGGCGAGAAGGTCGGCAGCGAGTTCCAGGCGAGCACGCCGGTGGCCGGCTTGAACCCCGTGGCCGGGCTTGCCGAAAACAACCCGGCGGTCGCCATGAACGGGCGCACCGGCGACTTCGTCGTCGTTTGGGACGAAGTCACGGCCCAGGCCGCCCGGCGCGTGGTCGATACCCAGGTCTTGGCCCGGCTGTATAGCGCCAACGGCACGGCGCAGGGTGCGGCGTTCCGGGCGGATAACGGCCCCGGGGCGGGCGGAACCTCCATCGCCCGCACCGCCCGCAACCCCCAGGTCGCCATGAACGACGACGGCAGCTTCCTGCTCGTGTGGGAGAGCTACGGCATCGACGACCCGGGGCCCGCCAGCTATGGCGTGTTCTACCGCGGGTTCGACGCGACCGGAACGCCGACGGCCGGCGGCCAGATCAACGATGCCCTGTTCGCCGGCCAGCAGGTCAATGCCACGGTGGCCACCGATGCCAATGGCGGCTTCACGGTCGCCTTCAACGGCGCGGGTGCCCAGCCCGACCCGTTCAACCCCGGCAACCCCAACCTCGCCACGCAATTCGACACCGAAGGCGTGTTCTTCCGCCAGTTCGACGCGCAGTTCAACCCCGTCGAGGTCCAACGGCGGGCGAACCAGACCGAAGGGGGCGTGCAGCAGTTCCCCTCGGTCGGCGTCACGCGCGACGGCGACCCCGTGATCGTCTGGAGCGGCAGCGGCGTCGGAGACCGCCAAGGCATTTTCGGGCGCCGGTTCCGCGATACCCTCGATGCGGTCGGTGCGACCATCAGCGACGTCGTCTCGCCCAAGGGGAACACCATTCCCAACGGCGGCCAGGTGGCCGAGGACCTCGAGTACCTCGTCGTCACGTTCGACGAGGAAATGCTCGCCAACGGCGACAACGGCGCGACCAACCCGGCCAACTACCAGTTGCTTCGCAATGGCGTCGGCCTGACCGGCGCCATCCAGCAGATCGCGTTCGGGCTGAACCAGGGATCGGCGGTCCTGCCGGGCTACCCGCAGACGAACAAGTGGGAAGCGGTCATCGCCATCGACGGCAACGGCACGGCGGCGGGCGATCCGCGGCTGACCGAAGGCCGCTACGAACTGGTGATCTCCAAACGACTGCGCGACGCGAACGGCAACCCCCTGAACCGCACCAATGCCAGCCCCAACGGTGCGGACACGATCTGGGTGTTCAACGTCGCCCCGCCGGCGCAGGGCGAGACGCTCGTCAACGATCCGCCGGGGGACCAGCGCACCGAGAGCCCCCAGAGCACGGCCTCCGACGCCGACGGCGATTACGTCGTGGTCTGGACCAGCGATCAGGCCGGCCGACAGGGCGTCTATGCCAAGCTGTACCAGACGACCTGGGTGAACGATCCGGCCGGCGGACGCCAGTCGGCCACCGCCGAGGTCGAGGTCCTCAACCCGGCCACGGGCCAGCCGTGGTTCAACAACGAGATCCTCGTGACGGCCGAGCCGACCGCCTCGTTCGCCTCCGTGGCGCGCGACGCCGACGGCGATTTCGTCGTCACCTGGTCGCAGCAGGACCTCGACGGCTCGGGTCAGAAGACCGACTGGAACATCTACGCGCGGCGGTACACGGCCGCGGGGCAGCCCCTGGGCGAGGCCTTCCGCGTCAACAGCGTGATCGACACGCCCCAGTTGCGCTACTCGGTCCAGCGGTATTCCCAGGTCGCGATGGACACCGAAGGCGATTTCGTCATCACCTGGCAGAGCCTGGGCCAGGACGGCAGCGGCTACGGCATCTACGCCCAGCGGTACAGCCCGGCGGGCAATCCGCTCGGCGGCGTGAACGAAATCCAGTTGCTGACCTTCATGACGACCGCCACGCTCGACTTCCAGCTCGGCTGGGACCGCGACGGCGACGGCTTCCTCTCGGACAGCGAGAAAACGCCGCTTATCACGTTCGCCGGCAGCGCGTATGCCGTGGTCGACGAGGTGCGTAGCGCCCTGGCGGCGTTGGGCGCCGAGGTCGAGGTCCGCGCGGTCAGCCAACGCGAGATCCAGGTGCAGTTCGTCGGGCGCGACGGCAGCCGCGACGTGCCGCTGCTGGTTCCGATCTCGTCGGGCCTGCGGGTCCAGGTCCAGGCCGAGGGCAAAAGCGGCGAGTTCCGCGTCAACGATACCACGCTGAACAACCAGACCAACCCCTCGATCGCGATGGACGCCGACGGCGACTTCGTGATCACCTGGACGAGCCAAGGCCAAAACGGCGAGCCAGCTTCCGACACCGACATCTACGCGAAGAAGTTCATCAGCAACCGCTTCCTCCGCGGGGCGAACCTGTTCGGCGTCGCCAGCGGGTTCTCGAATACCAACACGTCGGTTCCGCTGAACGAGGCGGAGGGCTTTGTGGTGACGGTCGACGACCCGGCCAACCACGTGGTCCGTCCGGGAAGCGGGGTGGACGGGGTCGTCCAGGTGAACGTGGGCGGCGCGTTCAGCGGCACCGGCGCCTTGTTGTGGACGGGGCACCACATCCTCACTGCGGCCCACCTCGTGTGGCCGACCGGCGCCGCCGCACCTCTGCCCGCAAACCAGGTCACGGTCACGTTCAACATGCCTTCCAGCACGGGGACCGGCACGACGCCGGTCACCATGGCCGTGTCCCAGGTCTTCATCAGTCCCAGCTACAATCCGACGGCCGTGGGCTTGGGCGGCGACATCGCGGTTCTCACCCTGGTGGACGAAGCGCCCGCGCTGGCTCAGCGGTTCAACCTCTACCGCGGTTCGGACGAGGTCGGCCGTGTGGGCACGCAGTACGGCTACGGCGATTTCGGCACCGGCGACGTGGGCAATGTCAATCCGGCCGACAACCAGAATCGCACCGGCCAGAACCGCTACGAGGCGACCGGCCTGTTGATCGGGCTAGCCCCCGACCTCTTGGTCTACGACTTCGACAACGGCCTGGACGCCAACGATGCCTTTGGCACCCTGTACGGCCTGAGCGACCTCGGCTTGGGCACGCTCGAGGCGGCCAGTGCCCCGGGCGATTCGGGCGCGCCGGTGTTCATCAATGGTCTGATCGCGGCGGTGGTGACCGGCGGCGTGACCTCGGGCTCGCCCGACTTCCTCGCCGGGACGAACTCGAGTTTCGGCGACATCGGCTTCGACACCCGCGTCTCGGTGTATGCCGACTGGATCGACAACGCGATCCAGGCCAACACGCTCGAGTTCCTCGTCAGCCAGCCCACGGGCGCGCTGACCTACACGGCCGGCAACCAGAAGTGGTCGACCGTGGCGATGGATGCCGACGGCGATTTCGTGGTGACGTGGACCAGCTACGGCCAGGACGCGCCGGGTTCGAGTTACGGTTACGGCGCGGGCGGGCAGAACGGCGTCTTCGCCCGGCGGTTCGACGCCACGGGCGCGCCGGCGGTCGCGGCCCCGAACGAGTTCCAGGTCAACAGCTTCGCCGAGGGGAACCAGCAGCGGTCCAGCGTGTCGATGGACGCGGACGGCGACTTCGTGGTGGCCTGGGAGAGCTTCCAGGACGGCCCGGCCGGCGGCGGCACTCCCGACAGCTACGGCATCTACGTCCAGCGCTATGCCCGGACCTCCCAGATCGGCGCCAACCTGTTCCTCGGCCCCAATGGCGAGATCGGCGGACAGCTCCGCGTCAACACGACGACGGCCGGCGACCAGCGCTACCCGAGCGTCGCCATGGACCATGCCGGCGACTTCGTCGTGGCCTGGAGCGGCAACGGCACGCAGCCGGGCCAGGTCGATGCGCAGGGCGTGTTCTTCCAGCGGTTCGAGAGCATTGCCGACGAGGCCGGCCCGGTCGTCGCCGACGTGCTCAACGTCGTCACGCTGACGACCGGCGGCACGACCTACCAGCATGTGCGCGAGTCGAGCATCCTCAACGGTCCGGTCACGAAGTTCGTGCTCGACCTGGGCGAGGATCTGAATCAGTTCGGCGGGGTCAATGGGGTGCATAGCATCCTCAACCCGAACCACTGGTCGCTCGCCCGCAACAACGTCGTCCTTTCCGGCGGCATCGCCGACGTGCAGTTCGGCTACAACGCCCTGACCAAGAAGTTCGAGGCGACGGTCACCTTCGACGGCGATGCGTCGCAGGCCGGGTTCCAGCCGCTGGCCTCCGGCGAGTACGTGTTGACCCTGCGCGACCGCGTGTGGGACCTGTTCGACAACGCCTTCGACGGCAACTACGACGGCACGCCCGGCGGCGACTTCCAACGGAAGTTCACGGTCGTCGGCGGCGACGGGATCGTTCCCGGCGGCGACGGCCCGGGCGATCCCACCACCGACGAGGACGACCGGGTCAACAATACCGAGACCGACGTGCAGAACGATCCGGCCGTCGCCAGCGATGCCGACGGCAACTATGTGGTCGTGTGGGTCACGTACGGTCAGGCGCCCGATCTGACGACCGAGGGGAACATCCTGGCCCAGCGATACAACCGCGCGGGCCAGCGCGTGGGGCCGCAGTTCTTGGTCAGCTCGTTCAGCACGGGCAGCCAGATCCAGCCCGACGTGGCCATGGACCGCTTCGGCAACTTCGTGGTGGTATGGTCGGGCCAGGGCCAGGTCGGCCAGGGAGCCAACGCGGTGATCGACGATCGCGGCGTCTGGGCCCGTGGGTTCAACGCGGATGGCAATCCCCTGGGAACCCAGTTCCTCGTCAACCAGACGACCATTGCCATCCAGGACCAGCCCGCCGTCGCGATGGATGCCCAGGGCAACTTCGTCGTCACCTGGAGCAGCAACGCCGCCACGTTGGACCACTATGGCATCTGGGCCCGGCGATTCAGCTCGGCGGGCGTGCCTCTCAGCGGCGAGTTCCTCGCCAATGCAACGATCAACCCGGCCCAGACAGCCTCCGACGTGGCCATGGACGACGAGGGCAACTTCGTCGTGGTCTGGCAGAGCGATGGCCAGGATGGAGTCGGCTGGGGCGTGTACGGCCAGCGGTTCGACGCCAACGGGAACATGGTGGGCGCCGAGTTCCGCGTGAACGACTACACGGCCAGCGATCAGGTGGCTCCCCAGGTCGCCATGGACGCCGACGGCGACTTCGCCGTGGTCTGGTCGAGCTTCCTCCAGGATGGCAGCGGCTACGGCGTCTATGCCAAGCGGTACCATCGCCTGGGCCAGGCGCTGACCGGCGACGTTCGAATCAACCAGCGCACCGAGGCGTGGCAGTCCCAGCCGGCGGTCTCGATGAGCGACACGGGCATGGCCGTCGTCACCTGGACTGCCCAGAACCAGGACGAGTTGGGAGGACACAACGACGGAGTCTTCGCCCGGATCTTCAACCCCGACGGCTCCGATCTCGTCAACCCGGCCACAGGGCTGCCGTACGGCGAGTTCCGCATCAACGCGGTGGTCGCCGGCCATCAGAACGCCTCGGCCGTGGCCATGGACGCCGACGGCGATTTCACGGCGGTCTGGGTGGGCCCCGACGCCGACCAGACCGGCGTGTACCAGCGCCGCGTGCGTCTGAACCCCGATGCGCAAAGCGCGGCCAGTTCGTTCGCCACCCAGTTCGCCGGCTCGATCGGCTGGAGCGGCGGCTGGACGGTCGACCCGATGGCGGGCGGCCCCACCTCGATGTCGATCGTCGGCACACCGGGCGACGACGCGTTCATCTTCGAGCTCGGCGCCACGCCAAGCACCTGGAACGTCGTTCTCAACGGCGTGCGCCAGACGGTGGACTACCGGACCGCTCTGTTGAGCTACGATGGCCGCGGCGGCAACGACACCATCCAGATCGTCGGCACCGCCGCCCGCGAACAGATCGAAATCCACCCGGGCCGCCTCGTGGTCAACGGCAACGGTTACGGATTCACGGCCGCCAACGTCGAGACGATCACCTACGACGGCAAGGGTGGGGCCGACGAGATCACGCTCTACGACACCGACGGGGCCGACACGGTCGTTCTGACCCCGCCCGTCGGTTCGGCGCCGCTTGCCGCGTCGATGGTCGGCGGCGGCTACACCACGAATGTGCGCGACGTGCGCTCGGTGGTGGTCCAGTCCAGCGGCCACGCCCAGGACAGCGTCCGCTTCAACGAGAACCCGAACCTTGCCGATACCTTCACCGCCTGGCCTGCGACCGCGATGATGGTGGGAACCGGGTACTCGCTGCGTGCCAACGCCTTCCGCAACGTGCAGGCGGTCTCGACGGGCGGCAACGACGTGGCCCAGATCTTCGACGGCGCCGGCGACGACACCTTCACCGCCTCGACCACGTCGGCCGTGCTCACCGGGAGCGAGGCCGGCGTGGCCTACTCGCGCACGGCGACCGGCTTCCGCCGGGTCTATGCGATCGCCTCCAGCGGCGGTCACGATACCGCCGTGCTCGAAGGCACCGCGGCCAGTGGCGAAACGCTGGTCGCCTACCCGACCCACGCCATCCTCTTTGGCGCTGGGATCTTCCGCCGCGCCGACGGCTTCGAGAACATCGAGGCGTACTCGGGTGGCGGCAACGACTCGGCCCGGTTCTACGGATCGGACCTCGACGACGCCTTCGTCGCGGAACCTGGCCTGGCCGTCATGTCCAGCCCCCTGGTTCCCTACCGCAACACGGCCTACGGGTTCCGCCATGTGGTCGCCTTCGCCGGCGGCGGGAACGACTCGGCCACGCTCCAGGATAACCCGAACGCCAACGACCACTTCCTCAGCGTTCACGGGGCGTATGCCGAGTTGACCGATGCGCTCAGCTACCGGGTTCGCGCCGAGCAGTTCGAGAGCGTGACCGGCCTGTCGCGGGGCGGCGCCGATACCGCCCGGCTCTATGATGCCCAGGGCAAGCAGGTTCTCGTCGCCGAGCCCACCTACGCCCAGATGAGCGGCGGCGGATTTGTCGAGCGGGTCGAGCACTTCCGGTTCACGCAGTCGTACGCCACGCCGGGCGGCGGCGACGAGGCCGAACTCCGCGACTCGGCGCTGGACGCCACGACCGTCGACGTCTTCCAGGCCGAACCCGACCGAGCCGCCATGTTCGCCGCCTCCTACCTGAACCGCGTGCTCGGTTTCGGCACGGTGAAGGGGGTCTCGAACGTCGGCAACGACCGGGCCGTGCTTACCGATTCGGCCTCGCAGGATTACTTCCTCGCCGATCCGCAATCGGGCACGCTCTCGGGGACGGTCGGCGGAAGGACCTTCGCCAATACGGCGGTTGGATTCGCCGAACTCACCGCCATCTCGACCAACGGCGGCAACGACGAGGCCCGGCTCAAGGATTCCGCCCTGAGCGACCTGATCCAGGCCGAAGGAAACTGGGCCAAGGTGGCCAACCTCAACCTGAACTTCGTCCGCAAAACGGTCGGGTTCAAGAAGGTCACGGCCGAAAGCCATAACGCCACCGACACGATCCTCGACACCGCCGCCCGGGACTTCCTGTTCACGGTCGAAAAGTACTGGTAGGCTCCAGGCCGCCGACGCGCTGAGTCTGCGCACACCCCTCTTCCGCTCGCGGGAGAGGGGTGTCTGGTTCGACGCTGGGTTCCGCGAGATCCTCCCCTCTCCCGCCTGGGCAAAGCGGCCGGGGTGAGGGAGCCTGGCGGCGGGCGCCTTGGCTTGAGCCTTAGACCTTCCAGCCTTCGCGGTAGGTCTTGTGGATGAACCGCTCGGCTTCAGGGCAGTTGACGGCCTTGAGATTCGCCGCATCCCACTGGAGCTTCTGGCCCACGCGATACGCCACCGTGCCCAGAAGCACCGCCTCGGCCAGCGTGCCCGAGTAGTCGAAGTTGCACGTGGTCGGTTCGCCCGTCTTGCAGGCGCGGATCCACTCGGCATAGTGGCCGATCGACTTGGGAATCGTGGGTTCGGGCCGCTTGAAGCCCTCGTATTGCGATTCCGGCAGCAGTTGATGGTTGCCGTAGTCGGCAATGAGCATGCCCTTTTGGCCGATGAACAAGACCGCCGCGCCCCACGCGGGGATCTTCCGTTCGGCCAAAAACGCAGGCCGCTTGCCGCCGTCGTACCAGGTCATCTTCACCGGGGGCAGGTCGCCCCGGGCAGGGAACTCGTACCGCACGACCAGGCCGGGTGAGGTCCGCTCGGGATGGATCGGGCGCGGGCCGTCGGTTTCGACCGTGGTCGGATGCCGGAGCTTCAGAGCCCAGAACGGGAGGTCCATGTAGTGGCACCCGAAGTCGCCCAAACCGCCCGTGCCGAAATCCCACCAACTCCGCCATGCGCCCGGCAGGTAACAGGGATGGTAGGGCCGGTACGGGGCTGGACCGAGCCAGAGGTCCCAATCGAGTTCGGGCGGGACGGGCGGGGTATCCTTGGGGCGGTCGCCACCGCCGTAGGATACCGGGTGCCAGACGTGGACCTCGCCCACCGCCCCGATCGCCCCCGACTGCACCAACTCGACCACGCGGCGGTAGTTGTCGCCCGCGTGAATCTGCGTGCCCATCTGCGTGGTCAGCTTGTGTTTCTTGGCCGTGTCGATCATCTTCCGCACCTCGGCCACGCAATGGGCCAGCGGCTTCTCGCAGAAGCAGTGCTTGCCGAGGTTCATGGCCGCCAGGGCGGACGGGGCGTGCGTATGGTCCGGCGTGCCCACCAACACCGCGTCGATCTGGTTGGCCATCTCGTCGAACATCTTGCGGAAGTCGCGGAACCGTTTCGCCTTGGGAAACCGCTGGTACGACCCGGCGGCCCGCCGGTCATCGACGTCGCACAGGGCCACGATGTTCTCGCTGGCGCACTGGGCCAGATCCGCGCCTCCCTGTCCGCCAACGCCGATGCCGGCCACGTGGAGCTTCTCGTTCGGCGAGCGCGGCGCCTGGCCGGCCCAACTCTTGGCAGCCGTCCAAATCCCAATACCGGCCAGCGCCGAGTGGCGCAACATCTCGCGGCGATCGAACAGGTTTCGTTGGCGTGGGCGAACGTGGGGCATGAAAGAGTTCCTCGAAGAAAATGGGAGGCGGGGTGGGTAGGCATGGATGCTGGCCACCGGTCACGACAGCCCCATTGTGTGCCCACGCGCGCCACGGTGTCAACCGACGCGCCCATGCATGCCCCCCCCAATAGGCGGTCCTGTCGGATCGAGGGAACCTCTCGGTAGGCTACCCGAGCCTCGAAGTTCCGCCTCGCGGTTGGGCAGAAAGTCGAGTGGACCCAATGGACTTCGTGGCGATTCATTCATTACGGCAATCTATGTCCTGCCGTCAAGCGACTTGAGAGCGAGTTGCTATTACCCATTTCACCCAGACTCCCGCAGCGGAACGTTGGGAAGCCGTTTCAGGTCCGGTGTCGGATTTCGACACTAGCTCCCCCGAATGTCGAAATTCCCGCCTCACCCGAGATCTTGAAGCGGCTTCCCGACGTTCCGTTGATGCGCTGACATCGTGGTCGAGAGTTCCTTGGCGGGCCATTGGAGGATGCGAATGAAGAGCATGTGGTTTTGGGTGGTGGTTGTGGTCGGGGTGGGGCTTGTCATGGGTCGCGAGTTGCTTTTCGGGCAGGCACCAGCGGCCCCCGGCTCCGAGACACCCCAGAAACCGGGGCGAGGGCCTGCGCCGAAAGAGGGCCCGTTCGGCCCCGGCATCCCCCGCATCCCCATGATTGCCGCACTCGATGCCAACGGGGATGGAGAGATTTCTCCGGAAGAGCTTGCCAACGCGACGGAAGCCCTCAAGAAGCTCGATCGCAACCGCGATGGCCGGCTTTCGCGCGAGGAACTCTTTCCGCCGATGCCAGGCGGTCGGGGCGGCATGGGTCCGCGCCCTGGGATGGGACCTGGCATGGGGCCCGGGATGGGGCCTCCAGGCCCCGGGGGGATGATGCGCCAGGGCAGCAGCTTCCAGACGCCGCCAAAGGCCAAGGATGCCTCGGAAGAGAAGATTCTTAAGGTGCTCGACGAACTCGACCGCGTCCAACGGCGCGGGATGATGAACGTCCCGGTGGAAGACGGCCGGCTGCTCCGGCTGCTGGCCGAGACCATCGGGGCCAAGACCGTGGTGGAAATCGGCACGTCGAATGGCTACTCGGGCATCTGGTTCTGTCTGGCGCTTCGCAAGACCGGGGGCACGTTGATCACCCACGAGATCGACGCGGGCCGCGCGGCCCTGGCACGCGCGAACTTCGCCAAGGCCGGCGTCCTCGACAGGGTCACCCTGGTCGAAGGCGATGCCCATGAAAAGGTCGCCGATCTGAAGGGCCCGGTGGACCTGGTGTTCATCGACGCCGACAAGGAAGGCTATCTCGATTACCTCAAGAAGACGCTGCCCATCGTGCGCGCCGGCGGGCTGATCGTCGCTCATAACATCACCCGCCGCATGGCAAACGCCGAGTTCGTCAAGGCGATCACGACGAATCCGGACCTGGAAACGGTGTTCTATCAGGAAGGGGCCGGCATCAGCGTGACGCTCAAGAAGCGGTAGAGGCTTTCTTCGAGGTCGAGAGACCAGTCGTGCCGCGGGCTTGAGTCCGCCAGCCGGCTCTCGGACCGACGTGTGTTCCGTGGTTCTGTTCTTTCGGAGGACTCTGGTATGTCGCGTGGAATTCGATGGGTTGCCCCCGTGCTGGCGGCAATGGTCGTGGTCGCCCTGGCGGGGTCGGCGCTCGGGCAGGCAGGCAGGCCCGGCGGCCGAGGATTCATGGGCTTCGGCGGCGGAATGATGGGGTCGCCTTCGGCTGCCTGGGGAATGCTCCTTCGCTCGGAGAAGGTGCAAAAGGAACTCGAACTGGTCGACGACCAGAAGGCCAAACTCAAGGAGATCGCCGACCGCTTCATGACGAAGATGCGCGAGGCCATGCCCCGCCCGCAACAGGGCCAAGAGCTGACCCGCCAGCAGCAAGAAGCCCGCGTTGCCGACATGCGCAAGAAGATGGAGGCCTTGACGGACGAGAACCGCAAGGCCATCGAGGGCGTGCTCCTGCCGCATCAAATCGAACGGCTCAAGCAGCTTGCCGTGCAACTTCTCGGCAACCGGGCCCTGGACGACAAGGAGGTTCAAGACGACCTCGGGCTCAGCGCCGACCAGAAAGAGAAGATCAGGCAGATCCGCGACGAGCAGGCCAAGAAGGGACGCGAGTTGTTCAGCGGGGAGGGCGGCCGGGAAGGAATGCGCGAGAAGTTCGAATCGCTGCGCAAAGAGACCGAACAGAAGCTCATGGACGTGCTCACCGCCGAGCAAAAAGAGAAATTCGAGAAGCTTAACGGCGCGAAGTTCGAGTTTGAATTCCCCAGACCGGGCGGCCCCGGTGGATTCGGCCCCGGCCGCG
>DYLT01000017.1:0-9681 GCA_020721945.1 Blastopirellula marina | reverse complement strand
TTCGAGTTTGAATTCCCCAGACCGGGCGGCCCCGGTGGATTCGGCCCCGGCCGCGCCAAGCGATAGACCGATTTCCTCGCCGGCCGGGCACCGATCCTCCCCCCTCGACGTTCGGGCCCGGCCGGCTATACCACCCGGTCGTACCGGTGTCTCGGTTGCGGTCTGGCCGGAGCGAAACTCTCCAGGTCGTCCAGCACGAACCGCACGCGCCCGCTGGCGGCGGCCTCGAGTGCGTGGCGGACCAACTCTCGCAGGTGCTCCGGGTCCATAGCGGCTCGAGCGTTCAATAGCAGCCAGGCCTGAGCCGGCCAGCCACGGAGGGTACCGCGCACCAGCGGCTCGTCGTCGCTTGCCGTGAGGTTCGCCGTCAGGGTCTGGCCGTCGGCCGTCAAATGCAGTTTGAGGTGCGCGATCTGGGCCGATCGTTCCGCGGATTGGCGCCTTGCGATCGCCAACAGGTCGCGGCAGAAGCCAGCCCAATCGGTCGTGCCGTCGGCCACGAGGCGGACGGTCGCATGGAGCCATCCCAGCGCGGCCTCGCCCGCCGCGTACGTGTCGTAATCGACCTCGGCGATCGTTCGCCCGGCTGGCAGGTCCTGGGCCACGAAGTCGAGCCAGCGATCCACGCCGTCGCCGCGCAGGGCCGACATCGCCAACACCGGCGCGCGGGGGAAGGCCTCCTTGAGCGAGTGTTCCAGCTCGGCCAGCTCGGCGGGCGAGAGCAGGTCGGCCTTGTTGAGCACGATCAGGTCGGCCTCTTCGAGCTGCTTCTGATAGATGTACATCACGCTGGCCGGCAGGCGCGAGGGCGTCTTGTCGGCCAGCGACCGCCGGAGTCGATCCAGGGTCCGCACCTGGCGCACATCGACCAGCACCGAGAAGGGGGCCACCCGAAAGCGCTGGCGGTAGGCGTCCTTGATGGGCTGGAGCACCGTGGCCGATAGATCGGTGCAGCTTCCGACGGGCTCGCCGATGAGCACGTCGGGATGGCCCGCTTCGCGAAGCTTGTCCAGCGACGCCACGAGGTCCTCGAACCGGCAGCAGAAGCAGCCGCCAGCGACCTCCTGGACCGGGGCCCCGGACCGCTCGAGGATCGCCGTGTCGACGAGGTTCGCGGCCTGGTCGTTCGTGACCAACCCGACGCGCTTGCCTCGACCTACGAGCCGTTGGGTGGCCTGAGCCAAGAGCGTCGTCTTGCCCGCGCCGAGAAAGCCGCCGACGAGAATCAGTCGTGTGGTTTGCACGTGAGTTCCCTGCAAAAGGATGTCGTTGGGGGGTAAGTCGCTGCGCGTTCGGAGCGAAGGAGCGAGTCGTACAGGGTGGCGCCCGCCATGGCCCCGAGCATCGGCGCAACGAGGTCCACGGTGAGGAAACCCAGACCGCGCGGTCCGGGGCTGGGGAAGTACTGGCCGTAGCGCATCGCGGTGACCTCGCTGCCGGGCTGGCCGCGCACCACCTGCTTCTGCTGCTCGCGGGCCGCCAGGTGCGGACCGAATACGACGCGAGCGCCATGAACAACGCCGCTCGCGTCTGGTGGCTTCTTCGCCAGGTTGGCGTGGCCGACGTGCGGCTTTTCAACGGCGGCTGGAAGACCTGGAAGGCCGAAGGCCGCCCGACCACCGAAGAGGTCGCTTCGGTGTCGCGCCTCGACTTCAAGGCCACGCCCCGCGCCCAGCGCCTGGCCACCAAGGGGTTGATCCTCGACTCGATCAAGGGACGCACGCTGCAAGTCGTCGATGCCGGGTCCGAGAAGGAATTCTGCGGGCTGGATCGACAGAACAACCATCGCGCCAGAGCGATTCCTGGCGCGAAGAACCTCGATGGGAGCGAGTGGGTCGACCCGAAGACCCTCCGTTTTCAGAGTGCCGACGAGTTGACCCGCCGGTTCGAGCGTGCGGGAATCGACCTCCGGCGGCCTGGCGTCGCGTACTGCCAATCGGGGGGCCTGGCGTCGGTGATGGCGTTCGCCATGGAATGGATAGACGTGCATGACTCCTATCGCAATTGGGGTGAATGGGGCAATCTCGAGGACACGCCCATCGTGGTCCACCAGGGGCAAGAAACCAAGAAGGGCCACCGCCGTGGATCGGGCAGCCGTCCGGCCGGTGTCACGCTCTCTCGGCGCGTCGCGACCGCAACGCCGCCGCAAAGGGGAGGGGGTCGGCCGGCTCGATCTCCGGCTTTTTCGGCGGATGCCCCAACGCGTGATCGAACCGGCAATGGGGGCACGTGACGGTCCCCACGAAGCCAAGCCGCCCCCCACAGTGCAGGCACGTCGCGTGCTGCCAGGCGACGCGTTGCGCCGAGCCAGCCGGTTTCCGCTCGGCGCAGGCCAGGCAGAGGCTCTCTCGGGGCAACAGTCGCGCCCCGCAATGAGGGCAGTATCGCGTCTCGGGATGCGGAGGGCGATGCCTCGCGGCCGAAAGCCACCCCGCGCCGTTCGGCCGCGCGTTCTCGCGGTAAAGCCGCACCAAAGCCGACCGGACCGCCTCCGGCGTGGCCCCGACCACGCGCACGGGCCGTGCCAAGACGAACTGCAACGTCTCGGCAATCTCGTACTTCTTCGGATCGCTCGATGCCACCCACAGCACGCCCTCGCGAAGGTCCAGCGGAACCACCGCGTGGTCCCACGCGATGGCCTCGGGGAGCAACTCGATCACCTCGGGCGACACCTCGAGCCGATCCCAATCGACCGCCATCGGGCCATCGGCCTCCGCGCGGGCCGTGGCAGCCAAGTCCACGAGATCCAGGACGTCGTCGGGCACGAGCGATTCGCCCGAACCATCCGATGGCGTGGGCTGCGCTTGGGCTTGCCAGATGCGGTCGTACTCGGCCTTTCGGTCAGGGGTGCTCAGGCAGAGGCGGGCAGCGGCCAGTGCGTCGAGCAACCGATTCGCGTCCCCACCGTGCTGCGGATGCGCGGCGTACGCGCGCACCCGCCCATATCGGATCAAATAGTCCTCCTCCAAGGCATGGCGGATCTTCTCGGTATCCGTCTCACCGGGTGCCAAGCCGAGGAGGTCGTAATACGTGGGCGGTCGCCGGTCCGGCGCAACGCCGAGCCATTCCCAGTAGGGGTCGAACGCCATCGTGTTCGCTTTCACGCGGGCATCCTCGCCGAAACGCCGAACCGGCTCAGTCTCTCGAGGTCATCCTAGCACCGCTGGCGAGCGTTCGCCAGCCTCGCGCTGGCCGCGCCGGCGGCCGGGGGTCGCTCTGCGAGAAGGCTACGTGGCGGCTTGGGATTTCCTCTCGGCCTCGGGGTGCATCCAGCGGTTGAGGACCGGCACCAGCGCGAAGCAGATCGCCGCCGAGCCGATCGCGCCGAGGGCGATCTTCCCAAACACCTCGCCATAGACGTGGCATGTCTCGCTGGGCGGCGGGATCACCGCCCCGCTGCCGTCGCCGTGGGTCACGCCGGTGAACTGGGCGATGATCGCGGCGAGAAGCTGCGAGAACGCGGTGGCCAGGAACCACACGCCCAGCACGGTGCTCACCAGGCGGCTCGGCGAGAGCTTGGTAACCATCGAGAGTCCCACGGGCGACAGGCACAGCTCGCCCGTCGTGTGGAGCAGGTACCCGAGAAAGAGCCACCCCATGGCCGTCATGCCGCGGGGATCGGCGGTGCGGGCGGCATACCAGAAGGCCACGAACCCCAGCCCCAGTTGCAGCAGGCCCAAGGCGAACTTGAAGGTCGTGCTGGGCTCCAGGCCCCGGGCGCCCAGGTAGCTCCACAGCGCGCTGAACACCAGCCCGAACCACAGGATGTACACCGGATTGGCCGCCTGGTACGACGAGGCCGGGATCTCGGCCCCGCCGATGCCCATGCCGACGTTTTCCGAGACGAGCACCCACCGGACGGTCTGCTGCTCGGGTCCGGCGCCGTCGAGCGACGCCGCGTCGCGGAGCATGGCCAGGGCGGTCAAGGTCAGCACGTCGTACTTGCCGGCCGCCTCGACGAGCTTGTCGGCCTCTTCGGGCTTCAGCGTGCGCTGGGCCGCCACGCGGCGGATCGCCTTGGCGATCTGCTCCTTCATGGCCCCGTCGCCGTTGCGGTGTCCGATCTGCTCTTGGGTCAACAGCGGCAGGTCCCGCAATGCGGCGTTGGTCGTCTTCACCGGTATCCGAAACACGATCGACTGCCCCACGTCCTGGGCCGTCATCGTCCGCGCTTCCACGACGCGGTCGACGTTCCGGTCGGTGAAGTTGTTCACCGAGCTGCCGGCCTGCTCGAAAAACGACCAGAAGAGCATCGAGAAGAACGTGAGGATGAGCACCACATACATCCGCTGCCGCGGGATGGTGTCCAGCCGGAAGGTCTCGTAGAGGATGTACGCCGCCGCGATCAGGCCGGAGAGCACCAACACGAGCCCGGCCGGCCGGCTCGTTTCTTCGAGCACCACGGCGAAGACGCGGACGAGGGGACTCTGGCTGGCCTGGAAGCCCTTGACGGTCTCCTCCGCAATCAGCGTCATGGGGCGGTTGTTCTCGGTCAGCGGCGCGAACCCCGACACCAAGAGCACGAACGCCGCGACCGCCAAAATCGTGCCGAGATACACCAGCCACGTGGCCGAGAGCGGGCCGAGCACCGGCCGGCGCAGGCGCGCGGGGTTTGGCGGGGCGCCGGCCTCGGCTGGCACTCCACCGCGTTCCAGGGCCACCAAGGCCACGCCCGCCGAGATCCACAGCGCGATTCCCACGAAGAGGTTCGCCACCAGCGACAAGGGATTATCGGCCAGGACGAACAGGCTGATGCCCGTGGCCACCGCGCCGACCAGGATCACGCCCTGGGTGAACCGCGTGGGGGCCACGAACACGGCGACCCCGACGAGCATCCCGATCGCGGCCAGGCCGAACCCGTACGACCAGCCGTAAGTCTCGCCGACGTACGCGCACAACAGCGGCGACATGGCCGCCCCGAGGTTGATGCCCATGTAGAAGATCGTGAAGCCTCCGTCGCGCTTCGGGCTTCCCTGGGGATACAGCGACCCGACGATCGTCGAGATGTTGGGCTTGAAGAACCCGTTGCCGCCGATCAACAGCGCCAGCCCGGTGAAGAAGAACAGGCGCTGCGGGATGGTCAGGAACGCCTGGCCCGCGGCCATCAACAGGCCGCCGAGCACCACCGACCGCCGCGCCCCCAGCAACCGGTCGGCCAACATGCCGCCGAAGAAGGGAGCCATGTAGACCAGCGCCGTGTAGGCCCCGTAGATGGCGATCGCATCTTTGTCGCCATAGGTCAAGAATCCCTTGACCATGTACAACATCAACAAGGCCCTCATGCCGTAGTAGGAGAACCGCTCCCACATCTCGGCGAAGAAGAGCGTGAACAGGCCCGCGGGATGGCCAGCAAGAGTCGAGCTGCCCCTCGGCGGCAGCGTCGGCGACGGGGTCGTGCTCATGAGGTCTCCGGCATCGAAAGGACGTGGGGCCGTGCGCTACCGTCTGCCCGAGGCGGGCGGGCATGGCGTGGGGAACCCGCTCGCCGGCCGGCCCGCATCGCGCCCTGGCACACGGGGGCTTTCAATCCTTCGGTCCGCCTCCCAGATCGGCCGCGAACGCCTTCGGGTTCAACTCCTCGCCTGTCGCGTGCCGCGCGAGTTGGTTCCAGTTCAGGCTGCGGCCGGGGGCGAAGACCCTGGTCTTGAGGAACGCGCCGGCCGCCGGGTTGCCCACGTAGATCGCCCGCAAGGGATCGCCACCACCCAACGCCTCGCGCACCAGGGCATGATGAACTTGCGAGGCGAACAACTCGCCCATCATGTAATTGTGATAGTACGCCGGGGCCTCGACGATGTGGATCTTGGCCGCGTAGTCGGGGGCGTTGCGCCCCTCGGGACGCCGCACCTCCTGATACTTCTCCACCAGGTCCCACCAGAGCCGGTTCAGGTCCTGATCGGGGTTCTCGTAGAGCGCCACCTCGAACCGCAGCATCACCTGGCACCAGCGCGAAAACACCAAGAGCCGGTTCCGCCGCAGTTTGGCCGCCGAGGCGTTATAGGCCGCCGGGTCGGGCACCGCGATCCCCAGCTTGCCAAGCCACTCGGCATGGTCGACGAACCGCTCGAACATCATCGCGATCCCCTCGGTCGCCAACGCGTGGGCGTCGGTCCGCAACACGCAGGGGACGCTCGCCGGGATGTTCTTGCTGGAATACACCCCGTGGCCCAACTCATGGATCATCGTCGAAAGCCAGTAGCGATTGGGCACGATGTTCGCCAACACGCGCACGTCGCCCGCCCGGTCGATATCGGTGCAAAAGGCATGGGGGTTCTTGCCGGGCTTCTCGTACAGATCGCTGCGGCGGAGGATGTCGTCGACCGGCAGGCCGATCCCCGCGTAAAACTCGCGCGACACCCGCAGGATGTCGGCCTTGGCGAAGGCCTCCTCGGCCAGGTTGGGGAAGACGGCCGGCGATTCCTGGAAGAACGGGTCGTGATAGTGCCAAGGGCGCAACTGGCCTACCGAAATGCCACAGTGCTTCGCGAGCAGCTCATCGAACTCGGCCTTGGCCGCGCGGAACGGCTCGCGGGTCAGGGCGTCGAGCTGATCGAACAGGGCCAGCACCTGCTCTTGGCTCTGTTCGCCGAGCGAAAGCTGCATCGCGTGGTAATTCCGAAAGCCGAGCTTGCGCGCGGCTTGGTTCCGAAGCTTCACCAGTTCCGCCAGTCCCGGGGCTACCCGAGGCGCCACGCCCTTGCTCGCCTCCCACGTCTTGCGGCGCTCGTCCGAATCCTTCGACTCGCGAAGGATCCGCCGCATCTGGCTATCGCTCAGCTCCCGGCCGTCGACCTTGGGACGGTAGGTGTTGAACGCCTGCTCGATGGCGTTGGACTTTTCGAGCATGCGCTTGAGCAGCTCGGGCGCGACTTGCCGCGACAAGTACTGGAGGTACAGCACCTCGATCTGCCGGGCCAAGAGGCGGTCTTTCACCCCCGATTGCTTGAGCGCCTTCAGCTCGGCGAACGCCGCCGGGTCGGCCAAGGCCATTTCGAGCTTCGTCTCGGCCGCTTCCTTGCGCCGGTAGTCCTCGTCCTTGCCCGTGGTGTTGGCGTCCCACCACCGCAAGCCGACCTCGATCTCCAGCGGACGGATGCGCTCTTCGTGACGCTGGACGAAACGCCGGGCTCGCGCGTCGGGGTCGTCGGCCCCGAGCACGGCCGAGACGGCCACCAGCGCCAGCGCGGTCCCAAAAGCCAGGTGCGATAGCGGCATAAAAAGCCCTTTCGGACGGGGTTCGGACAAACTGCCCCCCTATTCTACCCGGACGGCACGCCGACGCAACCGCGCGGCATCCCAAGGCCGGGACCAGGTCAGGCCGCATCATCGTATTCGCCATGAGGAGCCGGTTCCACGGCGATGGCTGCCGGATCGATGATCGCGGCGAGGCGCGCATCCCCCTTGTGCAGCAAGTCCTCGATGCCCGCATGGGTCAGCGGAGCCGATTTCGTCGTTGGTCTTGGTCGGCGGGGTGAGCATCGGCTGCCACGTCGGGTCGTGCCTTGGCCGCCCCGGGGGCCGCCTCGCCTCGGCCTCGCCCGGCTCACGTGCCCACGTGGATCGCGCGCAACTGGCACGGGCCGAGGTCGAGTTCCACGGTCTGGTCGGGCGCCTCCAACGGCGCACCGGTCGCGGCGTCGGTCGTGGTGCCACGTTCGGGCAGGCGAATGCGCGTTCGAGGCTTCGCCGCCAGGCCCGTGTTCACCACGGCCAGGTACGTGCCGTGCTGCGGCGTGCGGATCGCGCGCACGACGACCTCGGGGTCCGTGCAGGCGTCCGGCAGGCGATGGCTGGGTAGGGCGGGTAGCGCGAGGAAGTTCGCATTGAAGTCGCGCACGTCCCTCGGGAAGCCGCGGCCGAAGTTGCCGCCGGTAAGGTAGCCGATCCGCGTGGGGTCTCCGTGGGCCATGGCGAGGGCTTCGGCCATCATGCAGTAAGGGCCCGCACGCTCGATGTCGCACACGAAATAACCCAGCTTCGGCTGGTCGGCTTGGTCGAACATCATGTTCTCGTTCAAGGCATAGTGCCGCACCACGGCCAGGCCCGAGGGCCCGCGGAACACCTCGAACGTCTTGGGCGACGCCGCGGTGTACGCGCGGTTGATGCCGTGCGTGAAAAGCACGCCGGGCGTGTCCTGGTAGCGTTGGGGATCGGCCGGCGGATTGGCGTGGTGGATTTCCCAGTTGCCCCAGTTGAGCGGCGGAGCCCGCAGGGCTTCGAGGTATAGGTCCTCGCGCACGACCCGCTCCAGGCCGATCGGCACGACCGGTCGGTTCTCCTGGCGGTGCCTGGGCGCGGCCAGAATCTGCTTCCATGTTTCCACGTCGTCGGTGACGATCCGTTTTTCCCAGGTGGAAAACGGCGTGCCCGGCTCGCCCCCTTCGGCCGTATAGAGCACCACGGGATCGCTCAGCCCCTTGGCGCGCAGGTCGTCGCGCACCGCCACGAGGAACTGGCGTCGCCGGCCGAACCACCATGCCTCGTAGCGCGCAAGCAGGGTCTTGTCGGCCAGGAGGTCGGCTTTCGAGACGGGTTTTCCCAGGCCGGTCTCTTCAGAGAACCGCGGCCGGGCCGCGTCGGAGAAGCTCATGGGCAGTTGCCACCGCGGCCGGATCCAGACGCCCTCGAACCGAATTGCGTCCTTCCAGCGCGCCACGGTCAGATCGAGCATCTTCTGAAAGTCGGCGAGGGTTTCGGGGTCGGTCAGATCGGCATTGGCCGACTCGACCCACGAGATGTGCGTGTAGGCATCGTCGCGCGAGAGGGGCTTGCACCGGCGCTGGTAGCCCAGGCCGTGGTCGCCCTTGCTGCCGGAATACTCGTAGTACGGCAGCACCGAGAACCTTTCGCGCCCCATCAGGGCGACGATCTGGCTCCAGAGGTCCTTCGATCCGTAGGCGAAGTGGACCCACAGGTTGCCGCCGTAGGGCGAGGGATCCCAGTGTTGGCAGGCGCCGAATTCCAGCAAGTCCTTGGCGAACGTGGGGATTCCCAGGAATCGCATCTGCCGGGCCTTGAAGCGGTACCAGTCGAGGCGGTCGCGCACGCCCCGCTCGATCTCCTGGTCGCTCTCGATGACGCCGTCGGCCATCTCCTCGCGCCAGAACACGCTGCGGCGCGGGAGTCCCTCGGGCGGCAGGCGCAGCGGCAGCACCAAGGGAGCCTCGTCGGGGACTTCGAGCAAGCGGATCCGCGCGACGGCCGCGCCGCGCGACGTGGGGTCGTTTTCGGCCGAAAACTGGGCAATCGCCACGTCGAAACCGTCGTCGGCGGTCAGCGTTCGCTCCTTGGCCCCGCGCAGGAACGCCAAATCGGGAAACCGGTCGTGCAAGTGGAAATAGAGGCTCCACGCTTCGTACCGACCGGAAAGAGGCACGCGAAGCGACTCGGGAAGGTTGTTGACGTATTTCGGGTGCAGCGCGTCGCCGACCGTCGTGCCCGTATGAAAGCCCCGCGAGGTCTCGTTGCCGCCGTTGAGCACCAGGATGCTGCGGGGCCGGTCCTCGGGATACTCGACCACCAACACGTACGCGGCCCCCGGCCGGAGCAGCTTCCACTTGCCCAGCCGGAACGCCATGTACGACGACTCGCCCTCGACGGGCCGCAGCACGCGGCACGGGCGGCCCAGGATCGTCTCGACACGGCTGGCGCCCGCCGGATCGCCGCCTCGCGCTCGGCGTC
>DYLT01000322.1 GCA_020721945.1 Blastopirellula marina | reverse complement strand
GCGAACTGCCGCCGCCCTCGGGCAAGCTTCGGGCCGCCGCCACGCCCGAGTTCGCCATCCTCGAAAACGAGCGATTGCGCCTGGCCTTTTGCCGCCACGGGTTCGGGTTCGGCCCCGCCGAAATCGCCGTGAAGAACCCAGCCGGTTGGGAGACGATTGCCTGGACCGGCAGTCTCGGCCGCGTCCGGGACCGCGCCACGCAAGAAGCCGCCGAGTGGAGCAGTGCGTTTACCGAGAAACCGCCCATCGCTTCCTCGGAACCGGGCAAGCCCGCGCGCTTGGAGTTCGAAGCCGCGTTCCGCGGGTACGTGCTGCGGGTCGCCTGGGAACTGGCGGCCGGCAGCAGGCAGGTCGCCTGCCGCGCCGAGCTGACGGCGGGCTCGCCGCGCGAACTGGTCGATTTCGAAGGGCCCGTGGTCTGGGTTCTGCGCCGCGACGAGGCCGTTTTCCCCGGGCTGGAGTGGCTCGTCGGCGAGGAACTCTCGTCCGACTCGCTCGACATCGCCCCAGGGCATCCCGACTGCGACCGCTCGCGGCCCAATCCGCAGTATGTGACCATTCCGGCGATCGGGGTTGCTTCGCCCTCGGGCACGGTGGGCCTGTTGTGGGACGTTCATCAGAAATGGGACGGCCGGTTGGACCGGCCTCGGGCAACGTTCGCTTCGCCCGACCGCCTGGGCAACTTTCGCGCCCACCGGATGAGCCTGGGGATACCGAGCGGCGATCTGGCAAAGGCCCACGATCCGTCGCCGAAGCCGTACGCGCTGGCTGCCGGCAAGACGCTGCGACTGGAGTTCCGCATGCTGGCCGACGGGGCGACGAGCGATCCCTTGGCCGCGATCGACGAGTACGTGCATCATTACGGCATCCCCAGGCCGGCCCCGCTGCCCCGCGGTTCGTACGAGAAGGAAATCGAGTTCTCGATGCAGGGTTACCTCAAGTCGCTGTGGGTCGAAAACGAGAAGACCTGGTGGACGAGCAAGGGGGGTGGGATCATGTCGCCCAAGGGCCGGCCGCCCTCCTACATCGCCGACCTCCTGATCGGCGAGATCCTCAGTCCAGACCCGGCCGTGCGCCGGGCGTGCCGCGAGCGGGCCGAAGAGGTGGCCAGGCTCGTCGGCCTCGAGCCACGGCTCGACGCGATGCGGTTTCCCGGGCGGTTCGACCACGGGGTGGCCCATCCGACCAGTGCTGCTGCGCTGTTGGCCAGCCGTGGCGACGACGGGGCCTGGCGGTTCGACGCCGATCTTCAGGCCGGCCCACCGTTTGTCGGCATGGACTACTACGAGCTGGGGCCCGACGACGCGGTCGAGGTGGGCACCTGTGCGCGCAAGGCCTTCGAGGTCCTGCGCTACGCCCGGATTGCCGGCGACGGGGAGGCCTTCGGCCGGATGCACAACACCTTGGAGCTGATGGAGACGTTCCGCGTGCCGCGGGCGGCGCAGGTCTGGGAAGTACCGGTCCACACGCCCGACATCCTCGCGGCGGCCGACGCGGTCGACGCCTACCTCGAGGCCTACCGGTTCAGCGGCGACCCGCGGTGGCTCCGCGACGCGGTGACTTGGGCGCGGCGCGGGCTGCCCTTCGTGTACCTCTGGGAAGATCCGGAGAAGCCGTTCCTCTTGGGCGGGAGCATCCCGGTCTTCGGCGCCACCTGGTACCAGGGCTCGTGGTTCGCCCGGCCGGTGCAATGGAACGGCCTTCGCTATGCCGAGGCGTTGCTCAAACTCGCGGAGCACGACCAGAGCTATCCCTGGCGGCAGATCGCCCAGTTGCTCGTCCACAGCGCGATCCATCAGCAGGAGGCGGCGGGCGAGAACGTGGCGCTATGGCCCGACAACATCAGCGCGATCGACTCGGCGAAATGCCCCTGGGTCTTTGCTCCGCGCATGATCCTCCAAAGCGTGCTGCACCTTCTGGGCCGCGACGAGGAGCCGAACACGGTGATCGTGGGCCAAAGCCGGCGGCGCCTGCACATCACCTCGACGGCCCGGATTACCGAGGCGGCGTGGGATGGGAAGACCTGCTCGTTCAAGGCCACGTTCCCGCCAGGGGAAGAGGGGATCGTGCTGGTCAGCAACGTGGGGAGGCCGACCAAGGTGTCCATCGGGCCGCCTCACCCCCAGCCCCTCTCCCGCGAGCAGGAGAGGGGAGAGAAGCCGCTTGCCGAGCGTGACGATCTGGAAAAGGAAAGCGCGCCCGGGTGGCGGTACGATCTCGGATGGGCCTTCCTGTCGATCCGCCCAGGGCCGGGCGCGACGCAGGTACGCATCGACGGAGCGGCCTTCCGCCATGTGGATCGCCTGCCGCGGCTTGCCGAGCGGATCGCCTTCGACTTCAACGAGTCGGCCGAGGGTTGGATGCCGGCCCATCACGTCGGCCCGATCGACGTGCGCGACGGGGCGTTGGTGGGCTCGATCACCGGTGGCGATCCGTACCTCGTGCGCGGCCTCGTGCGAGTGCCGGGCGACGCCTGCCCCGTGGTCGTCGTGCGCATGCGCGTCACCGGCGGCACGATGGGCCAGTTCTATTGGGGCACCGAATCGTCGCCGGGGTACTCGGAAGAGCAGGTCGTGACGTTCCCCCTCCAAGCCGATGGCCAGTTCCACGAGTACCGGCTCGAGGTGGGCCGGCACCCGCGCTGGGCCGGCCAGACGATCACCGCATTGCGGATCGACCCGGGCAACGGAGCCCAGCGAGGCGAGTTCGCCATCGACGATGTGCGGGGCCTCGGGAAGTCGAAATGACGGATGTCGAAGGACGAACGAACGATGATCATAGGAGAAGCCATGTCAACACCCAACCGTCGGCAATTCGTGAAGGCTTCGGCCCTGGCCGCCGCCGTCGCAGTTCCGGCCATTGCCCGGGCCGGCGCAAGCCCCAACGACCGCATCCGCGTGGGCCTGGTGGGCCTGGGCGGGCGCATGCACTCGCACGTGGCCGCCCTGGTCCAAATGCCCAAGGACGTCGAAATCGTCGCGGTCTCCGACTGCGACGAGTCGAAGCTCGAGAATGTCGAGAAGATCTACACGCCGCTGGCAGGCATGAAGCTGGCCAAGTACCCCGAGCAGCGGCGGCTGTTCGACGACAAGTCGGTCGACGCCGTGAGCTTCTCGACCCAGGACCACTGGCATGCCCTTCAGACGATCTGGGCCTGCCAGGCGGGCAAGGACGTGTACGTCGAGAAGCCCTGCGCCCACACGCTGTGGGAGGGCCGCAAGATGGTCGAGGCCGCGCGCAAGTACGGCCGCATGGTCCAGCTCGGCACCCAGTGCCGATCCAGCCCGAACATCATCGAGGGCATCAAGCGGCTCAAGGAGGGCATCATCGGCGAGGTCTACATGGCCCGGGGCATGTCGTACAAGCTTCGCGGGCACTTGGGCAAGCACCGTCCGCAGCCCGTGCCCAAGGGGCTCGACTGGGACAAGTGGGTCGGCCCATCGAAAATGGTCCCCTACAGCGCCTTTAACCACCGGCGGTGGTACTGGAACTCGAACTTCGCCAGCGGCGACATCGCCAACCAGACGGTCCACAACATCGACGTCATCCGCTGGGGGCTTGGGCTGGATACCCACCCGTGCCAGATCCAGTCGATGGGCGGCCGCTTCCCGCCGGCGGCCGACGACGACGCCGACACGCCCAACACCCAGTTTTTCGGGTGCCGCTTCCCCGGGCGCGATGTGCTGGTGCAGTTCGAGATCCGCCACTGGTACACCCCGACCGAGGCCGGCATGGGCGACCAGTACCCGTTCGTGGACCATGCGAGCGTCGTCGGCGCGATCTTCTTCGGCACCAAGGGCTACATGATCATCCCCGACTACTCGAGCTACCGCACTTTCCTCGGGCCGAAGCGCGAGCCCGGGCCGTTCGCCCACACCCAGGGCGAACCGATGATGGACCTCGAACACTTCCAGAATTGGGTCAAGGCGATCCGTAGCCGCAATCCCAAGGACCTCAACGCCGACATCGAAGAGGGGCACCTGTCGACCGCCATTTGCCACCTGGCGAGGATCGCCAACCAGGTGGGGCGCACGCTTCAGTTCGATCCCAAGGCCGAGCGTTTCGTCAACGATCCCGAGGCCGACCGGTTGCTCACGAAGGAGTACCGCAAGCCCTACGTGCTGCCCGACCCGGTCTAGCGTTGCGCGGTAAGGCGGCCGAGGGGAGCGCGGCCGGCAGGTTCAACCGCTCAGATCGAGCAGGGTGCCGGACTGGCCGGTGGGGTCTTTGGCTTGCCGGGAGTCGTCGGGCGCCGCCTCGTCCTTGGGGCGCCCGGCGATTTCCCAGGGGCGGCGGCCATCGGCGTCGCGTTCCGACGTTTCGTGGTCTTCGCCGTCGGCCTCGCCGATGCCGGCGGCATTTTCGGCGCGTTGCTCGTTTTGGACGCGGCGTTCCTGATTGGCGGCCTCGTGCTGGGCGCGGTCGGTTTCGGCGCCTTTGGTCTGTGCCAAGGGCGTGCCCGCCGCGCTGGCGAGGACTCCTCCCAAGGGTCCGACGCTCATGGGATGGCTCCTTATCGCAGTTTTCTTGGCAAACGGCGTTGGATTGGCGGGCCGCGGTCGGCCTGGAGTTGCTGGATCGCCTGGTTGACGCCAGGGAACGCCTCGCGCCGCACCTTGGGGTCTTGGAGCGTGCCGGCCACGTGGATCAGCATCAATTGCTGGCTTGCGCCGCCAAGCACTTGCTCGACCAGCGGCAGGGCGAGGTCGCCGCGCCCTACCCGCGCGTGAAACACAAGCTGGATCTCGGATTGGAAGTTCATTTCGCCCCTGCCCAACAGACTGATGGCGTCGCCCTTGAATTCGAGCCGGTCGAAGTAGACGTGGTTCGCGTCGATGCGGAAGTCGATGTCGGCGGTGCTGAACGCCGTGCGGTTGGGCTGGCGGATGCTGAGGATCTTCAGCAGCCGGACCATCAGGGGTAGTTCGTAGATGTCGGCATCGCGGAGTTCGATGTTCCCCTGGCCGGTCAGCTCGTTGGTGCTTCGGCCCTTGCCGCGGAGCGCCACGCTGGCGCCGAAGCGGCCCTTGAGATTCTGCGTGCCGGGCAGGGACTCGCGGGCGAGCCGTTCGAGGTCGCCATCGGAGTACGTGGCCTGGATGCCGAATCGCGGCTCGGCCCCCAGCGCGAGCCAGCCATCGCCTTGGACCGTTCCGCCGAAGAGCCGGGCGGTGATCGGCCTGGCCGCGCGCGGGGGACCCGCCGGGGCGCCCGGCTGGCCCTGCGGCGGCAGGCCCACCCAGGACCCCGCCAGCACCCGTTCGTCGTCGATCCACAACGGGCCGGCCACCTGGGTGAACTGGAAGTCGTTGTACATGACCGAGGCGATGTCGAGATCGCCGCGGCAACCGAAATGTTCTCCATCGAACTGGCCGACCAGGCGCACCGTGCCTTCGAGGTTTTCCAGGCGCACCCCGCAATCGACGGCCCCCTGGTGGAAATCGACGGCCAGGGCCCACTCGGACGCCAGAGGCG
>DYLT01000321.1 GCA_020721945.1 Blastopirellula marina | reverse complement strand
CTGCGTGGTGAGGTCCGACTTGGCTTCGGGGAACTTCTCGAAGGCGAACCGCGGGATTTTCGTCACCACGTAGTCGATCGTGGGCTCGAAGCAGGCGCGGGTCTGGCGCGTGATGTCGTTGGGCAGTTCGTGCAGCCGGTAGCCGGCGGCCAGCTTCGCGGCGATCTTGGCGATGGGAAACCCGGTGGCCTTCGAGGCCAGCGCGCTGGAGCGGCTGACGCGCGGGTTCATCTCGATGACCACCATCCGCCCGGTCTTCGGATGAATGGCGAACTGGATGTTCGATCCGCCGGTCTCGACCCCGATCTCGCGGATCACCGCGATCGAGGCGTCGCGCATGCGCTGGTATTCCTTGTCGGTCAGCGTCTGGGCGGGAGCCACTGTGATCGAGTCGCCCGTGTGGACCCCCATCGGGTCGAAGTTCTCGATCGAGCAGATGATCACGACGTTGTCGTCCTTGTCGCGCATCACCTCCATCTCGAACTCTTTCCAGCCCAGCACCGACTCCTCGACGAGCACCTCCTGGATGGGGGAAGCGATCAGGCCCCGGGTGACCAACTCGTCGAACTCCTCGCGGTTGTAGGCGATGGACGAGCCCGTGCCGCCCAGCGTGAAACTGGGCCGGACCACGGCCGGCAGGCCGATCTGCGGAAGCAGCAGCCGGGCTTCCTCCAGACTGTGGACGGTCTGGCCGCGGCACACGTCCAGGCCGATCTTCTCCATCGCCAAGCGGAACTGATCCCGCTCCTCGGCCTTGGCGATCACCTCGGCCGTGGCCCCGATCATCTCGACACCGAACCGCTCGAGCACCCCGGCCCGATGCAGCTCCATCGCCAGGTTCAGGCCCGTCTGGCCGCCGAGCGTGGGCAAGAGGGCATCGGGCCGCTCGGCCTCGATCACCTTGCAAACCATCTCGCAGGCCAAGGGCTCGATGTACGTCCGGTCGGCCATCTCGGGGTCGGTCATGATCGTGGCCGGGTTCGAGTTGATCAGGACCACCTGGTATCCCTCCTCACGGAGGGCCTTGCAGGCCTGCGTCCCCGAGTAATCGAACTCGCACGCCTGCCCGATGATGATCGGACCGGAACCAATGATCAGTATCTTGTGAAGGTCGTTGCGTCGCGGCACGGGTTTCCCCTGTGTCGTGGGCCGTAGGCGTCAGCTACCTGTGTATGCCCAGGCGAACCCCAAAATCTCTTGATGCTACCACGGTCGAGGAGGGGTGGCAAGGGGTCGAGAAGACCATCGCACACCGCCCGGGCGGGCTACCAGAAGCAGGCCACCTGATCTAGAATGCGGCGGTCTTCGCGACCCGGCCCACAGGCGAGGGCATTCGAGGTCCAACGAAGCTGCCCAACGATCGTCCTACCAAGCTCGCCAAGGAACTGCGTCCATGGTCCTTACGCTTCGTCACGGCTGCTGGCCCACTGTGGTCGTTCTGGTTCTCGTTCTGGTCTCGTCGTTGCAGGCCGCCGCGCCCGAGAAGGCTCCGGCCCCGGCCGGCGTTCCTTCGGCCGAACAACTGCTCAAGATGCTCAAACCAGGCCATCCGCGGCTGTTGATCGATCAAGCGGGATTCGACAGGCTACGGCGCAAGCTCGGCGCCGATCGGGAACTGTCGGATTGGGACAAGGCGCTTTGCCGCGAGGCCGACGCGCTGCGGACCGCGCCGCTTCCCAAACACGTGCTTCCCGACGGCAAGCGCCTGCTCGACACGAGCCGGCGCGTCCTCGGGCGCACGTACACCTTGGCGATGGCGTATCGCCTCCACGGCGACGCCCGGTACCTGGAACGGCTTTGGCGCGAACTGGAGACCGTGGCCGCCTTCCCCGATTTCAACCCGAGCCACTTCCTCGACACCGCCGAGATGACCCACGCGCTGGCCATCGCGTACGACTGGCTTTACGGCGACTGGACCGACGCCCAGCGCGCGACCCTCCGCGAGGCGATCGTGCGGCACGGGCTGAAGCCCGGGCTGGCGGTTTACCGCCGCAAGGGGGGCTGGCCGCGATCCATCCACAATTGGAACCAGGTCTGCAACGGCGGCATGACGGTCGGGGCGCTGGCCATCGCCGACGAAGAACCCGCCGTGGCTGGCGAGATCGTCCACCACGCCCTGGCGAGCGTGCCCTTGGCCATGAAGAGCTACGCCCCCGACGGGGCCTGGGGCGAAGGCCCCGGCTACTGGGGCTACGCCACGACCTACAACGTCGTCATGCTCGCGGCGCTCGAATCGGCCCTCGGCACCGACTTCGGCCTCTCGACGATGAAAGGTTTTGCCGACACCGGGCTTTTTCCGATCTACATGACCGGACCGACGGGTCGCGCCTTCAACTTCGAGGATAGCGGCCAGCGCATCGGCCGCATGGATTGCCTGCTCTGGCTGGCCAGGCGATTCGATCGCCCCGAGTTGATCTGGCACGCCATGCAGGGACGGCCCTCAGCAGCGGGGATGATCTGGTATCGCGGGCCCGGCAAGGACCCGCAGACAGCCGGCTTGCCCCTGGACAAGTACTGGCGCGGCGTCGAGGTGGTCACTTTGCGCAGCCGATGGAACGACCCCAACGCCGTCTTCGTCGGCCTCCAGGCCGGGTCCAATCGCGTCAACCACAACCATCTTGACAGCGGGTCGTTCGTGCTCGATGCCCTCGGCCAGCGCTGGGTCGTGGACCTGGGGGCCGATAACTACAACCTGCCGGGCTATTTCGGCGCCCAGCGCTACACCTATTACCGGCTTCGGGCCGAGGGACACAACACGCTGGTCCTGAACCCCTCGCAAGCACCCGACCAAGACCCACGGTCCGAGACACGCATCCGCCGTTTCACCTCGGATCAGGACCGTGCCGCGGCCGTGGCCGATCTTACGCCGGCCTACGCAGCCCATGCCCGTCGCGTCGAACGTGGGATCGCCCTGCTCGATCGCCAGCAGGTGCTCGTGCAGGACGAGATCGAGGCCACCAAACCGGCCGACGTCTGGTGGTTCGTCCACACCGAAGCCGCGATCCAGGTAAGCGACGACGGTCGCCGTGCGACGCTGGAACAGGGCGGCCACAAGTTGGTGGCCAGGCTCGTCACGCCGGCCGAGGGCCGCTTCGAGGTCCGGCCTGCGGCGCCCTTGCCCTCGTCGCCCAATCCCGAGGGCCAACGCCCCAACCGCCAGGTGCGCAAGCTGACCGTCCATCTGCCCCAAGCCACCACGGTACGGTTGGCCGCTCTGTTTGCGCCCGAAAGCAAGGCAGGCCAGCGGCCTGTCGAGGTCAAACCGCTGGCCCAATGGTGAGGCAAGCCGAGCCCACGGTGGGGTGAACGGGGAACTCGCGGGCCCAATCGCATGGTGTCGGGTGAAAACCCCAATACGCAAAGAACCGACGATTTCGGCGGGTGCGCCTGACCTTTCCGTCCGAACTTGCCGTAGAACACGCAGACGCCGATCGTCGCCAGACGCCCCTGGGGATCGCACCGGTGGGGTTGCGACCATCCGCCGCGTTTCTACGTCAAGAACCGCCACACGCTGGGCGACTTCTCGGGGGCGCGGGGCTTTTGCGGCCACGGCGGGCTACCGGGCATCAGCAACAAGTAGCAGGCCGCCTGCAAGGGGTGCACCACCCTGGCAAAGAACCACTCCGACACTGCCGACCACCGCAATCTCCACGAGAACGATTCCAGGGGGAAGGTCTAGCCCCCCCCCGGTGCAGGGGCTTGTCGATTCTGATCTTGACCCCACCGCCAGGGCGGGTATTCTATCGTGCAAGCGGGCGGATCCCACGGCACGCCGCGGAATGACCCCACATCCCGTCAGGCGACCGTCCCAGGGAACGGTTCCCATGGGGCCAAGGCCCACTGGAGACGTGTGATGGATAAAGACGAGGTCCTCGACAAACTGGCCAAGGGCGAAATCACCAAGGACGAAGCCAAACGCATGCTCGACCAAGCCGAACGGCCTGCGCCCGGCACCCTCTACTTGAAGGTAAGCCCGAAAAAGGCGCTGAGTCTCTACGGGCTTCAGCGCATGCCGGTGACCCTCTACGTCGAGCAATGGCTCCGGCTTCTGGATTTTGGCGACCAGATCCGGAAGTTCATCGAGGAACACGACCACGAGTTCAAGCGCAAGGGCCAGTAAGCTACTTCTCGACGACCCAGATGTTGCGGAATCGCACGGGGTTGCCGTGGTCTTGAAGGTGGATCGGGCCGGGTTCGGGCCCTTCCTTCAAGATCGCCGCCACGGTGGCGTGGGGCACCTCGAGGTTCTCGTGGATTACCACGCCGTTGTGTCGCACGGTCATGCGGGCGTTCTTCACTTTCTTGCCGTCTCGATACTCGGCGGCCGTGAAATCGATGTCATAGGTCTGCCAGGCCAACGGCGGGAAGCACATGTTCACGGCGGGCCGTGCCACCCGGTAGATCCCGCCGCACTCGTTATCCTCGCCCTCCAGCCCGAACGAGTCGAGAATCTGCACCTCGTAACGTCCCTGGGCGTAGAAGCCGCTGTTTCCCCGCGCCTGGCCCCGGTCGAACGGCTGGAACGGCGTGCGGAACTCCAAGTGGATGCGGAAGCTCTGGAACTTCCGTCGGCTGTTGTTCCCCTGGGTGAGCAGGTCGCCGTCGGTCTTTCCTGGCGTGAACGGGTCGCCCGACGTCCCGTCGAATAGCACGATCGCCCCGGCCGGCGCCTTGGCCCCGAGCGTGGGGCTTTGGCGTTCGGTTTTCTTGAGCGTCCCCAAGACTCGGTCGCCCTCCCGCACGGTGATCTGGTCGTTGCTTAGCACGGCCGTCATGGTCTCAGGACCGGCAAAACGCACCGCGCCCTCTTGGAGTTGCCCTTCGGCAACCGCTTTCTGGCTCGGGTCGCCTCCGGCTCCGGGCAATCCGCCGGGATAGCCGACCGCGCGGAACTTGCCGTCGCCCAACGCGATCACTTGCACGCCCACCGGGACCTCGCCCGTGTCGGTCTTGACGCTTCCCAGATATTCGCCCTGGAGGGCGAAATCGGGCCCCGCTTTGCCCGGATCGGTGATTACCCGCGATGGCTTCTCCGCCGCCAGGGCCGCCGCGGCCGCCAACAGGACGAGGGAAACCGTGCCCACGCATGTTCGCTTCATCAAAGATCCTCCCTTGGATTTGGTCAGTTCTCGACGTACGCTTGCACCGACGAGGAGAGGCTAACCGGGAACCCATCGCGTGGCAAGTGTCCGGAACCTCAACGGCCAGCGGGCCCCCCGACGACCTGGGGATGTGTAAGAAACGGTTTGCGCGCTAACGTCAATGTGTTTGGGGGTGCGGCGCGATCGGGCTCGACCGCGGCAGAAAGAGGCCCCCTTTCTTGCGAAGTCACGTTGCGCAGGTCGCCTGTGGGCAGCGGGTCCCGCAAGGGACGTTCGGCTCGCGTCGGCCGTCGGAATTGGCCTGCCAGTTGCAGCGTACGAGCGTCCGAGCCGCCCACCGTTGGGAAGACCCTTCAGCCCGCCGGTGGGCGGCGCGACGACATGGCCCTGCCCCAT
>DYLT01000016.1 GCA_020721945.1 Blastopirellula marina | reverse complement strand
AGGTGCTCGCGATCCTCCACGCCCTCGACTTCCAGGCACGGTTCGATGGCGAGCAGCTCTGCGTGGGCATCCCGCCGCACCGTAGCGAGAAGGATATCTCGATTCCCGCCGACATCGCGGAAGAAGTGCTGCGCATCTACGGCTACGGCCGGATCGAGCCGCGCATGCCCGCCGTGCCCATCGAACCCGTCCACGTCGAGACCGCCCTGCGTCTGGAACACAAGGCGCGGCGCCTGCTGGCCGGTGGGCACGGGTTCATCGAGGTGCAGAGCTACGGCTGGTTCGACGACGTCTGGCTTGCCCAACTCGGCTACACCCCCCAGCGCACGCTTGAACTGCGCAACCCCAGTGCCCAGCCAAACCACTCGCTCCGCACGACCCTGGTGCCGAACCTGCTGGCCTTGGTGCGACCGAACCGGGCCCACCGCGACGCGTTCCGGCTGTTCGAGTTGGGCCGGGTCTTTTGGCAGAGGGATGACGGGGGAGCCGTCGAGCAGACCCGGCTGGCCGGCATCAGCTTCCAGCAGGCCGGCTACCCGCCCTTGGAAGAGCACTTTCGCGCGATCAAGGGGGCCATCGAAGACCTGGGCCGATTCCTTGGCGGCGGGCCGCTGGGGTTCGAGGCGGGCGGGCCGAGCCAGGCACCCTGGCAAATGCCCGGCTATTTCGCGTCGATCCGCCGGGGCGACCGCGCGGTGGGCGCCCTCGGCGTGTTGGCCGGCAAGGTCCTCGAAACCGTGGCTCAGGAAGGCCAGGTCGTGTGGTTCGAACTGTCGATGGAATCGCTGGATGGCTCGATCTATCCCGAACTGAAATACGCCCCCGCGCCCGTCTATCCCGGAAGCTGGCAAGACTTCTCTCTGGTTTGGGACCTTGCCGAGGGCTTCGCCGCCCTGGAGGCCCGCCTGAACCGCTTCGTGCATCCCCTGGTGGTCCGCCGCGAATTCGTGACGGTCTACAAGGGCAAGGGCCTCGCGCCGGGCAAGGGGAGCTACTCGTTCCGCTATTGGCTCGGCGCACAAGACCATACGCTGACCAGCGGCGAGATCGAGCAGTTCCGCGCGGCGTTTCTGGCGTTTCTGGCGGCCGAGGGCGTGCCGCTGCGCGCATAGCCCCGGGCGTTCGGGGTAAGCCGTGCTTTTTGTTGGACCCGTTGGGCCGCGGTGGCCCGCGGCTCAACCCACGCGACCCAGGGGACCCCCGCGGATCACCATAGCAAGCGGCCGACCACCGCGCCGGCCAGGACCACCCAGGCGGGATTGAGCTTCCACCGGACCAGCGCGGCCGTGGCGAGGCCGGCGATCAGCAAGCCTTGCCAGTCGGTCAGGGTGGTCCGGGCGAGTGTCGCGCCCAGCGCCGCGATCAGGCCGACCGAGGCGGCTCCGACCGCGTCGAGGAAGCGGGCGGTCCACGCCCAATGGCGCAGCCGGGGGATCCAGGGGCCCGTCGCCGCCACGAGAACCAGCCCCGGCAACACGATGGCCACCGTGGCCAGCGCCGCGCCCGGTGTCCCGCCGAGCAGATAGCCCACGAACGTGGCCGTGGTGATCAGCGGTCCCGGGGTCACCTGGCCGACGGCCACGGCGTCGATCAGTTCTTGGGCGGTGAGCCAGCGGTAGTCGCGGACCAGGGCACCTTCGAGATACGCGATGAGCACATAACCGGTGCCGTACAGCACCGCGCCGATCTTCAAAAAGAAAAGGCCGATCTGCCAGAGGGCCACGGAGGTGGCCGCGGCTCCGGGGGCCGACGCGACGACCGCGACGGCGGCCTGGGCGGTCCCCGGCGCGGTCGCGACGGCCGCGGCCACCGCAACGGCTCGTTTTCCGCCCGGCATGCGAGGATCGCGGCGGCGCAACAGGAGCGTGCCGGCCAGGCTGCCGGCCAACAGGGCGAGGATCTCGTTGGCGCCGGCAAGCGACGCTGCCGCGACCAACACGCCGATCGTCGCCGTGGCGTAGCCCGCCAGGGCGGTCCTGCCCAGGCGCCACACCGCGCCGAAGACCACGGCCAGCACGGCGGGCTTGGTGCCTTGGAGAAACGGGGCGATCTCGGGCAGGGCGCCGTACCGCACATACGCCCAGCCCAGCACGCCGCTAATCGTCGCGGCCGGCAGGGTGAACGCGATGCTGCCAACGAGCAGGCCGAGCAACCCGGCCCGCAGGTAGCCGATATGGGCTGCCATCTCCAAGGCATTGGGACCAGGGATGAGGTGGGTCGCACCGAACAGGTCGAGGAATTGCTCGCGTGGGACCCAATGCCGCCGCGCCACGACCTCTTCTTCCAAGAGGGCCAGATGGGCCGCGGGGCCGCCGAAGCTGATCGTCCCCAGCTTTGCGAACAGTGCGGCCAGTTCCCTCAGGCGTGCGAGCATGGGGCCGAGTCTACCCGAAATGGCCCGGTGGTTCCATGCCGCCACCTCGGCGACGGTCTCCGACGGTGGGCAGGGCCCGTGGCGCGGCTGGCCAGGCCTTCGCACGGTCTCCATCGCGCGTCGCTACGGCCCGGGCTGCACGGGACCCCCGCCCCACGGCAGGACAAACGGCATGGGGAGGCCGAAGCCGTACGGGTTGAACCACGGGCTGAACGGCAGGCTCCACGGGCCGCGCGGATTGCCCCAGGGACCAAACGGCGTGGCGCCTTCCCGGTACGGATAGAGCCACTCGCCGTAGGGCCGGATCTCCTCGCCGCGTCCCCACGTCTCGACAATGTGCTGGAAATCGTAGCTGCCGTCGACCTGAAGCCCTCCGCGAATGTGGCGGTACGAGCTTTGCTGGTACGTGGGATCGACGCGAACGTAGGGGGCCTTTTCCGGTGCGAACTGATGGACTCGCTCGCCCGTCGCCGGATCGTGGGTGTAGTACGAAGGTCGGAAGATCCAACTGCCGTCGGCCGCGGCGGAGGACGACAAGGCGAAAGCCGCGAGGGCCGCCATCGCAAGATGCCGCGTCATGGAAGAGTGCTCAGGGTTGCGTGCGGTCGCTTTCGGGGTCTGCGCTCCGTCCCGGGATTCCTGACAGGTGATGCGAGGTAGGATGTAGATTAGACCGTCCCGAGGCCCTTACGGGGCCGGTTGTTCGACCATCAATTCCTCTTGTTCGGGATAGTATCGGTAGCGGTGGCCCGGCGGGAGTTCCGGCAGCGCGATGCGGTTCTCCTTGATGATTTTCTCCATGAACTCCTCGTGGGTCTTGGGCGCACTGCCGTTGGTCGCCTTGTAAAGCCGCATGGCGTCGGGGATTTGAATTCGGAAGGCGATCTGCTCCTTGGCACGGAAGAACGTGGCGACCGGGGTGGTGATGATGCCCGGACCGTACCCCCGGCCTTTCGCTCCGACGCCGGCGTCGGCCTTGACCGCCGGTGGCGGCGCGGGGGGCGGGGCCGACGGCGGCGACGCCGGGGCGACCCCCATCGGGCCGCTGACCGCCGTCTCGATCGGGGCCATGCCGATCGCGGTGCCGATCCCTTGCATGCCAGCCGTCATTCCCGACGGCGGAGCCGCTGGCTGTTGGGGTTTAGGTGCCGACGTCTGGGCGGCGGCTGGTTGCGGGGGCGCCTTCGGCGCCATCGGCGCCGGCTCATAGTTGCCACATCCGCCGCAAAGGGCCCATGCTCCCAACGACACGAACAACGCCCATCGCATCGCAACCCTCCTGAATTCTCCAGTTCGGGCCTGCACGACCACGAGGTCAGGCTGCGCAGGCCCTGGGAATGCCGCTATTCGGCCGCCGGTTGTTTTTCCCGGGCGATGCGCACCACGGGCCGGCGCATCGTGGGTCCTTCGTCGGCATCCGCGGTTTCCTCCGCATGGTCCAGACGAAGCCGCCAACATTGCATCGGCTCCAAGGCCGCATGTTTGGTCATGTTGTAGTCCAGCGGCGTCAGGGTGACGAAGCCCTGGCGGATGGCCGTCAAGTCGGTCTCCCGCTGGCCCAACGGCGGAGCCGGCAAGCCGGTGGCCCAATAATAGGCCCGGCCCCACGGATCGAATCGCTTCTCGAAACGCTCGCCATAATGGACCGTGTCCATCGGAACGATCCGGACTTCGGCCGGGCCCGAGGTCGCTGCCGTCGGGATGTTCAAGTTGTACAGTTGCGCTTTGGGCTGTTTCTGGCCGAGGACCTGCTCGATCACGCGCCGCGCCAATCGGGCGGCCTTATCGAACCGGGCATGCTCGTCGAACTCCAGCGATACGGCAATGCTGGTGATGCCATAAAATGCCCCCTCGATCGCCGCGGCCACCGTGCCCGAGTACAGCACGTTGATCCCCACGTTCAGCCCGCCGTTGATCCCGCTGACCACCAGGTCTGGCCGCTGGGGACACAACGCGGCAAGGGCGATGCGCACGCAGTCGGCCGGGCTTCCCTCGACCATCCACCCCCACCGCTGGTCGCCATCGACGTAAACCTCCTTGACGACCAAGGGAGTCAGGTAGGTGATCGCATGGCCCACGCCGCTTTGTTCGGTCGCCGGGGCGACCACGTCCACCTCGCCCAGCCGGCGAAGCTCGCGTTCCATGGCGGCTAGGCCGGGGGCGTAAATCCCATCGTCGTTGGTCAGCAGAATGCGCACGCGGGTCCGTCCTTCCTCCAAGGCCCTGTACCCCCCTTCCGCATCCGCAAGAGGAACCGAACACCTACGCGGCCCTCACGCGAGGCGTGAGGAGGATAGGTCGCGAGGGCCTCGCCATGAAAAGCCGCCCCTTCCTGCCGGGGGCGATACTTCCACTATAACTACCCGGGGCATCGGGTTCAACCGGCTGCCGTGCGACTCCCAGGCTTCATCGTCCGACGAGGCGCCGAATTGCCTGGGCCGGCAGGTAGGCTCGGCCGGTGTTGGGGGCATAGACGACCACACCTTCCAAGGCCACCTCGTTTCCCTCGATCTGGAGGAGGTTCTTGTTGACCGGCAGCCGGGCGCGCCGCCCGTGAACCTCGACGACTACCACGGGGTTCGCCTTGTCGGACTGGTCGATGGTTACCTTGCCCCCGGGAATCGCTTGTGCCGCGTCGACAAACAGCCGCTGGTTGAGTTGGGCCAGATCGAGTCCCAGGGCGGTTGCGGTCAGGGCGCCGATTTCGGGAGCGTCGTACAGGCCCCCATGCTTACCGGGACCATACGCGAACAAGGGGACGTCGCCCCCGCAATGCCCGTGGGTCGTCCATCCGAGCACCGTGTGTTTGGGGCACAGCACTTCGCCGAAGGCGTTGTGCGGATTGTCTTTGTCGCGGGCGGCGACGGTCAGGATCTGCCGCGCCTCGTCCTCGCCGATCTCCATGCCCCAGTGTTGCCGGACCACGTGGCGGACCCGCTCGGGCGTCTTGTCTGGCTCGACCATCGCCCAGAGGGCCCGGGAGGATCGGTCCATCGTGCGCAACGGAGCGAGGAGGGCGTCGACGCTGGTTTGCGAGTAGGTGTCGCTGGTCTGCGCATTGCCGATCGACATACCGCCCGTGTTGTGGTCCGACAAGGCCAGCACCAGGGTCCGGCCGTCCTTGCGTGCGAACTCCAAGGCCGCGGCCACGGCGCGGTCGAACATCAGCAGGTCGCTCAGCAGATGGGCAGGATCGTTGGCGTGGCAGGCCCAATCGACCTGGCTGGCCTCGACCATCAGGAAGAACCCATCGGGATCCTGGGCCAACAGCTCAATGGCCTTGCAAGTCATCTCTTCGAGGGTCGGTTCGTGGGGGGCCAGATGGGGGCGGTCGATTTCGGGGGCCATGTGGAGCATGGCGAACAGACCGAACACCCTGCCCGAAACCACGCGCCGCATCTCGTCGCGCGATGCGACGATCTGGTATCCCCGCGTTTTCAGCACGTCGAGCAGGTTTTCGCCATCGGCCCGTTTGCCGCCGGCGCTGGCCGGCACGAGGTATTGCCGCCCGCCGCCAAAGGCCACGTCGACGTTCTGATGGACGGCCTGCTCCATGATGTCGTCGTCGAGCTTGCGCAGCGGGACGTGGGCGAAATACGCAGCGGGGGTGGCGTGGGTGATGCTCGAAGTGACGACGATTCCCGTCGCCCTGCCCGAAAGCCGGGCCCCTTCGAGCACCGAGGCCAGCGGCCGGTACACGAGTTCGGCCGGCGGTCGGGGAAAGACGGAAAGCGTCTTGCCGTGCGGCCCGATCCCGACGAGATCGTCGCTGCTCCGGTAGCCCGTGGCATAGGCCGTGGCCGCCGGCGCCGAATCGGCGATCACCGAGTCGGCGATCCACGTCTTGACGGCCCCCACGTAGATCGAGTCCACACTCAACGGCGCGCCGCGAAACCACCGCGCCAGGGTGTACTGCTCGCTGGAGCAGCCGTCGGCCACCAGCACGATCACATTGCGCACCGGCTGTTCCGCGGCGCGGGCCGTGCCCAACGGCGATCCAACCAGCAAGGGCGCAACGAGAACTACAAGACGCATGTCAAAGCGGGCGCGTAAAAGGGCGGACATTGAGGCAGTCTCCAGCACCAGCAAAGCGGCACCCAGCGCGTGCGGGAACCGTTCGCGGGGAGTGTCCCAATGCTCGCGGTCCCCAGCCCGGCAACGGTTACGGCATGCCGAGCGCAACGCCTTCAGTATAGCAGGATTCCGGCGCGCCGTGGGCTGGCGCGGACCCGAGGGACAAGAAGCCCTCTGGGGGGCACGGCAAGCCGGAGGCTTACCTTCCGTTGGCCAGCGTCTTGTTGGCAGGAGGCGGGGGCGAGGCCTCGGAAGCGCGGAACAACGGCAAGTAGCGGTAGTAGACCTCCAGCGTGAGCGTCGAGAGGCAGGTGGTCATCAGCCGGCCGCCCGCAGCACCCCATTTGTCTTGCGTGGGACGATCGGGGTCCCAGCTTCCTTCCGCGCAGCCTTGCTTGCACTGGGTCGTGATCAAGACCCGCCGCATCTGCCGGTTCCAGGTGTCCCAATCCCTGTCCATGAAATTGTGCATCGCCATCGTGGCGTAGTACCAGTAGTAGGTATCGCGGTCGGCGTCGGCCGAAGGCAAATGGCCCAAGAGGTACTGTTTCGCCTCGAGCACTCTCTGCGAATCGGGAAGCTCGCCGAGGTACTGGCGGCACAAGAGTCCCACGGCGGTCATGGCCGGAGTGGCATCCTTGTGGGGCTGATAGCTCGACAGTCCGCCGTAGTGCCCCTTGGCCACGGAGCGGAGCCACTTCTGCACCTGCTCGAAGCAGAACGTGTTCACCCCGAGCCCAGCCATTTGGCCGCTCTTCAGCGCCATCACTTGCCAGCCGACGACCGAGGTATCGCCTTCCGAGCCGGGCGTGTAGCGCCACCCGCCGGTGCTCGGGTTCTGAGCCATCTCGATGAACCGCAGCGACTTGGCGGCCGCGCGGCCGACGTACTCGTCGCGGGTCATGCCGTAGGCCTCGCACAAGGCAATGGCGGCCAGTCCGTGCGAGTACATCGGCTGGAGCGCTCCGCACGAGAGATCGCCATCGTCCTTCTGGTGCTTGATGAGCCAGGCGATGCCCTTGTTGATCGTTCTTTGGAAGGGGCCTTTTTCCTTGTGCGTTTGTCCGGCCGCAAGATAGGGCAAAAGGGCCATGGCGGTGGCGGCCGCGTCGGCCTGGACACTCCCTTCGCCGCCGCACCCGTAGGAACTGGAGCACTGCTTGCCGAACTGGAAGCTCCAGTTGCCGGCCGGGGCCTGATGGCGCTGGAGCCAGTACAGGGCGGCGGCCACGGCACGTTCGGAGGGTTTGGTTCCCCCGCCGCCGGCCAATCCGGTCCGGTGCCCTCGTCCCCGGCCGAATCCGGAACCGTCGCCGCCGCTGCCGGGGTTCTGGCTGGCGCCGATGCCGACGCCTACGCCACCCAGCCCGCCGATGCCCGGACCGTGCACCACGGTGAACCCCCCCAGCCCGCCTAGCGGAGGCCCCGTCAACTCGATCGGCCGGCCACCCCCCGCTTCCTCGAACTCGTCGGAATCGTCGTAGAACTTCGCGGTCTGCGAAGGAGGCTGCTTCATCAACAGCGTCGCCGTATTCAGTTCGGTCGGATCGAGCGGAGCCTCGCCCAACTCGTAGCGCTGGATTTCCTCCTCGGATGCCGCAGGCATCTCGACCGCCTCGAACGATGGGGCCTCGCCAAACCACGAGGTCGCCGCCATCCACGTCTCGGGCAACAGCGGCGCGAGAATCGCGAAGATCACGAAGCCGATCGCGTGAACCACCGCACTGGTCACATACCAGTAGAGGTCCTCGCGAAACCACTCGCGCCACGTCAGAGGGCGCTCCTCGGGAAGCGCCGGCCCGGCGGCTGGCGCCGCCGGCGGACCGACCACCGGGCGCGATGGCGCCAGTCCCACGGCCACGGGGGGCGGCGCGATCGGCTCGACGAGCGGCAATGCCGACGGAGGTTCCATGAACGGGTCGTTCCCAACAGACGATACCGCCCAGGGCGGCGCTGGCTACCTTCCACTATACTATAGGGCACGCGCGACAGAAAAGGCGACGCCCTCGCAGAGCCTCCGTCCGCGCCACACCCGACCGGGGGGTGGCAGGTCCGGCCAGAACGCCTCCGTTCGAGCCCGGAAAGCAAGACGCCGGGCCGAGCCGTCGAACCCTTGCGCATCGAGTCGCCGTGGCCTGGCTGGGCCGTCAGGGTCCTTGAACCCCCGAATGGCCGCCCGACGATGCCGGGACCGGGGACGCCAACAGGAGTTTGCCCGTCTTCTTGTCCCAACGCACGGTGCGAAGTTTCAGCCGGTGCTCGCCGTGGCAGTCGGTGCAAAGGACCTGGGCGAAGTCGGTCTTCTCGGGACAACGTTCCTTCCAGCGATTCAGGACCTTGCGGGCGGGGGCGTCGTGCGTCTGGTGGCACTCGATGCACGCCGGCTCGATCGACTCGACCGGATACATCTTGTCGGGCGGGGTCGTGTTGTTCTCGTCGTTGCGGTGCGGCAACGAGGGGCCGTGGCACTTCACGCAACCTACGTCGGCTTCGGCATGGACGACCGCCAGCGATTCCTCCGCGTAGTTCGTGTGGCAGACGTGACACGCCGAGTTGTCGGCCACGGGACCGTCGACCTTTTTCTTCGGCGCGGGCTTGGGGTCGTCCAACCGCAGCGGCTTGGCCGTGTTGACCTTCAACGGCGGGGCAGCGATGATGCCCGCCGAAAACGCCACGGCCAACGACACGGCGACAAGGGCGATCACCCAAGCGGGGAACTTCATCGAAGGGCCTTCCAGACGAACGAAACAGGTGGCAACACGGTCCCTCGTGGCAATGCCCCGACGGTAAACGCCCACGCCGGGACAATCCCGGCGGGGCGATGACGCTCGGCATCAAGCGGCCGGCCGTGGCCGCTGCCTACACGTATTCCCAGTCTTTCAGCCACTGGTAGTGGTAGGGCAACTTGGCCCAGGCATCGTTCATGAGGCGGTCGAGCCGGGCTTTTTCGTCCTTGTCGAGTTGGCGGCGTTCGGCCACGGCTAGGGCGGCGTTGTCGACCTGTTCTGGCGTGATCATACCGGGGATCGGGGCCGTGATCTGCGCGTTGCAGAGGATGTACCGCAGCGCCAGGCGAGCCGCCTCGTTGTCTTCTTTTTCGTGGGGATTGCCCGGCGAGCTGTCGCCCTTGAATAACGACCCGCTGGCAAAGGGCTTGATGCCGAACCACCCCACATCCATCTTCTTCATCGCGGCCCAGAGGCCGACCCGATCTTCGGTCGCCTCGACCTTCGTCTTCGCGGTGAAGGGGGTGACGATGACCTCCATTTGTTGGGGGTACTTTTCGATGAGCATCTTGATGTGGGGGCGGTGGTGGGACGAGATGCCGGTGAAGCGCGCCCGGCCGCTCTTCTTGGCCCAGTCGAGGGCCTTGGCCACCTCGTCCATCTCCGCATCGCTGTGGTTGATGCTCTGCTCGTGGCAGGTGATGCGCCACAAGTCGACGTAGTCGAGCCCTGCTTCCTTCAGGCCCTTGTCGAAGCCCTCCTTGAGCTTCTCGAAGCTCCGCCACTCGGCGAAGCGCACTTCGTGCTCGTACCACGAGTAGCCGAGGTACATCTTGTCGCGGCGGCCCTTGAGGGCCTTGGCATAGGCGCACACCTCGGCGCCGGTGCACGCATCGATGTAGTTGATGCCCCGCTCGATGCACCGGGTCACGACGTCCGTGCGGTTCTTGATGAAGTCGGGGTTGTTGAAATTGCCGCCAAGCCAATTGCCCCCGGCGAACAGGCCTTGGACGACCGTGTTGACCCGCTTCCAATGCCCGCCCAGACACACCGCAGAGACCATCAGATGGGTCTTGCCGCACCGGCGGTACTCCATGTCGGGGTTGTAGTTCAGGATCTTGGCGGTGTCCACGCGGGCGGGATTGCCCACGGCGACCGTGGACTTCCCCAGCCCGACGGCCATCGCGGTTGCCACGGTGGCGCCGGTTTTCACGAACTCGCGACGGGTCAACTCGTGGCCGGTCATCAGAAGGTCCTCCTGAGGTTCAGGGGATTCAGAAAAAAGGGGGGGCATGCCCGGGAAGGAACGGTTCCATGCTAGACTGCCGCGGGGCGCCGTGTCAAGGCGAGCCGTCTTGACGGGCAGGCGGGAGATTGCGATGATCCAATGGGAGGGTGGGGCGGCAGCCCGCGCCCTCGGAGGCGACCGCATTCGCGAGGAACCCGCATGAGCCCACCGCGACTGGCACGACGCACGTTCCTGAAAACCGCTGCCGCCGTCGTCACGCCCTGGATCGTCCCCGCCTCGGTGTTCGGCGCCACGGCGCCGAACGACCGGATCACCGTGGGGTGCATCGGCACGGGCAACCAGGGCTTCAACATTCTCAAACAGTTCCTCAAGCACGCCGAGGCGCAGGTGGTGGCGGTCTGCGACGTGAATCGAGGCAGCTTCGGCTACCGCGACGACAAGCAGTACTGCGGCCGCGAGCCCGCCCAGAAACTTGTCCACGAGCACTACGGCGCCGGCCGGGCCTCGGGCCGGTATCGCGGCTGCGATGCCTTCGGCGATTTCCGCGATATGCTCGCCCGGCGCGACATCGACGCGGTGACGATTGTCACGCCCGACCACTGGCACGCGGTGATGACGGTGCTGGCCGCCCGCGCCGGCAAGGACATCTACTGCGAGAAGCCGCTCTCGCTGACGGTGCGTGACGGCCAGGAGATGGTCCGCGCGGTGCGCGAACACCGGCGCATCCTGCAAACCGGCAGCCACGAGCGCTCGAACCCGGTCACCCGGCACGCCTGCGCACTGGTGCGCAATGGCCGGATCGGCCAGGTGAAGCGCGTGACCACGTTCGTGGGCTACCATAACAAGGTCGGCCCCGGGCCCGGCTGGCAGCCCATGCCCGTGCCCAACGGGTTCGACTATGAGACCTGGCTCGGTCCGGCCCCCTGGGCGCCTTATCACCAGGACCGGTGCTTGTACCGGTTCCGGTTCATCTACGATTACTCGGGCGGTCAGGTGACCAATTTCGGGGCGCACTCGAACGACATGGCCCAGTGGGCCTTGGGCATGGACGGCACCGGTCCGGTCGAGGTCGAGTGCCTCGATGCGAAGTTCCTTCCCGAGGGAAGCCTTTTCAACGCCGCCACCGAGACCCGCTTCCGCTGCCGCTACGCCAACGGCATCGAGTTGGTGTGCGAAACGGAGAAATCGTCGGTCGGCGCTCGGTTCGAGGGTACCGAGGGGATGGTCCAGGTCGGCTACGGCGGGTTCTTCACCAAGCCCGAGTCGCTCAAGACCTCGACCATCGGCCCCGACGAGATCCGCCTGGGCACCAGCGACGACCACGTGGGCGATTTCCTCCACAGTGTGCGCACGCGGCGCGATCCGGTGGCACCGGTCGAGGTCGGCCACCGCTCGGCCACGGTCTGCCACCTCGGGAACATCGCCATCTGGCTGTGGAAACGCGGCGTGAAGAAGGTCCTCCGATGGGATCCGCAACGCCAGGAGTTCCTCAACGACGCCGATGCCAACGCCCTGCTCGGCCGCACGCGGCGCGGACCGTGGCAGGGGTGAACCGCCCTCCCCTTCGATGGGGCCGGCCCGGGGCGCAAGGCTTCGGTCCATTCGGGAGCGATCCACGCCTCAACGTGGTGAATGACTCGGGTCGATGGAATGTCTGCTGCCGCGTGCGCTGGATCGACGAGGTAGCGGTTCCGGTTCTCAATGCTGAGGCCTAGGAATGATTCTGTACATCGTGCGCCATGCGTGGGCAGAAGATCAGGACGACCCGCAGTGGTCCGACGACCGGCTGCGCCCGCTGACCAAGAAAGGCGGCAAGCGGTTTGCCGAACTCGTTCGGACCCTGGCGAACCGTCGGTTCACCCCGCAGCTTGTACTCACCAGCCCGTTGCTCCGTTCGCGGCAGACCGCAGACCTGATCGCCAAGTTCGTCCCGAATCGACCGACCGTGGTCGACCGGCAAGAGCTGGCTCCCAACGGCGACGTCGGCGCGTTGGTCGCGTGGGTCGCCCAAGAGGCCTCGCACCTCAACGAGATCGCCTGGGTGGGCCACGCGCCGGACGTGGGCCACGTCGCCGCCGCCCTGATTGGCGACGGTCGCTGTGCCATCGACTTTGCCAAGGGGGCCATTGCCGCCATCGAGTTCGAGGGTCCCCCAGCCATGGGGAAAGGCGTCCTTCTCTGGCTGGTAACGGCGAAGCTGCTAGGACTGTAGGGACGTCGAACCGCGGGGATCGACCGGTTTCCCTCGGCCCGCCGGCGCTATTTTTATAAGCTAGACTTGTCAATTTATAAAATCTTATCTACAATTGGGTTGTATCGACAAGCGGGCGCGCGCAGGCTCGCGACATCGGTTGCCTGACGCGGCCGGGACGCCTAGAATGCCGGCTGAAACCCGTCGGGCCAGGCATACGAACCCGACGCACCAGCGAGGGAACCATCACCCCCCCGACGCGCCACCGAGGGTCCTATGGCGGCGGACGAAGAAGACATCTACCAAGACCGCATCCTGGAGCATTACGAGGAGCCGTACCATCGCGGCCGGTGCTCGCATTGCACGCACTGCCACGAGGACGAGAACCCCCTGTGCGGCGATCGCGTCCAAATGAGCCTGAGGATCAATGACCAGGGTCATTTGCGCGACGTCTATTTCGACGGCGAAGGGTGCTGCATCAGCCAGGCGGCGGCCTCGATGCTCGTCGAGCGGTTCGACCAGAAGACGGTCGACGAGGTGCGCCGGTTTACCGCCCAGGACATGCTCGACCTGTTCGGCGTCAAGCTCACCCCCAACCGGCAGAAGTGTTGCCTCTTGCCCTGGCGGGTCTTGCAGGCGGCCATTTACTCTCCCGTGCAACCGGGGGGCAATGGCTCGGCGTCGGCCCCTTCGGAGGATGCCCATGACCACTGCCGCTAGTCGGCGGCTGGATCCCGAGGTCTGCCGCGCCGACTTTCCAATCCTTTTGCAGGGCGCGCGCGACGGCAGGCCGCTGGTCTATCTCGACAACGCGGCGACCACGCAGCGGCCTCGGCAGGTCATCCAGGCGATGGTCGACACCTACGAGCGGCATTACGCCAATGTCCACCGGGGCATCCATTGGTTGGCCGACCGCGCGACGGACCTCTACGAGAACGCCCGCGAGAAGGTGCGCCAATTCATCAACGCCCCGGGCAGCGAGCAGATTGTGTTCACCTCGGGCACGACCGGGGCGATCAACCTCGTGGCGCGCAGTTGGGGCGATGCGAACGTGCACTCCGGCGACGAGATTCTGGTGACCGAGATGGAGCACCACTCGAACCTCGTCCCCTGGTATCAGTTGGCCGAGCGGAGCAGGGCCGTGGTACGCCACCTGCCGCTTACCGACGACGGCCGGCTCGATCTGGCGCGCTTGGATTCGCTTTTGAGCCGGCGCACGCGGCTGGTGGCCGTGACCGCCGTTTCGAACGTCCTCGGGACGATCAATCCGGTGGACGAGGTCGTCCGCCGCGCCCACGACGTGGGGGCCGTGGTGCTCGTCGACGGCGCTCAGAGCGTACCCCACCTGCCCACCGACGTGACGGCGATGGATGCGGATTTTCTCGCCTTCAGCGGCCACAAGATGCTGGGGCCGTCGGGCGTGGGCGTCCTTTACGGAAAGCGCGACCTCTTGGAGGCCATGCCGCCGTTCTTGGGCGGCGGCAGCATGATCCGCCGCGTCACGCTCGAAGGGTTCGACCCGGGCGACGTGCCCGCCCGGTTCGAGGCCGGCACCCCGGCAATCGTCCCGGCGATCGGGCTGGGCGCGGCGATCGAGTACCTGGCGGGCGTTCCCGCCGACGCGATCCACGAGCACGAGCGGCGGCTCGTGCGGCGGGCCCACGAGGCGCTGGCGTCGGTCGAAGGGCTGCGAATTCTCGGCCCGCCGCCGGAGCACAAGGCCGGCATCGTGACCTTTACCCTCGGACGCATCCACCCTCACGACGTGGCCCAAGTCTTGGACCGCTCCAACATCGCGGTGCGCGCCGGGCACCACTGTGCGATGCCGCTCCACCGGCGCTACCACCTCTCGGCTACCACCCGGGCGAGCTTCTACTTCTACAACACCCCGGCCGAGGTCGATGCCTTGGCCGAGGCGCTCGACCAGGTGAGGCACCTCTTCCAGCGACGCAAGTAGTTGACAACCGGCCCAGCAGAAGCAACGGGTTCGACTGGTGGGGATCGAAGAGCCGGAAACCGCGCTTCATCCGGCAGCGGCGGGCGCCCTGATCGACGCGCTTCGTGAGGCGGCGTGCCACACCCAGGTGATCGTGACCACCCACAGCCCCGACTTGATCGACCAGATCGACTCCGCGAGCGATGGCCTTCTGGCCGTCCAGGCGTCGGAGGGCAATACCCGGGTGGGCCCGGTCGATGCCGCAAGCCAAGAGGCCATCCGCGAACACCTCTACACCCCGGGCGAACTCTTGCGTCTGGATCAGCTCCAGATTGACCGACGCGACTTGGAACGGCAGCGACAACTGGTCCTCTTCGACGGCGATGAGGGTGCGCCGTGAGCGTACTGCACGTCGCGCCGATTGTCGAAGGTCACGGCGAGGTCGCGTGCGTTCGCATTCTCCTTCAGCGAATCTGGAGAGAGGTCGTCGGGGGGGAACACGTCGAGGTCCTGCGTCCGACAAGCTTTGCCGGGAGCTTGAAAAGCGGTTTCCCTCGCCGTAGACCGCTTGTTTAGCAGGCGAATCGTGGTAGGATGTCGGTCATCCGCCGTTGACCCTTCATTTCCCGTGGACCACCCATGAAGTTCGCCATCTGCAACGAGACCTTCCGCGACTGGCCTATCGACCGGGCGTTCGCCTTTGCGGCCGAGTGCGGCTACACGGGCATCGAGATCGCGCCGTTTACCCTGGCCAACTACGTGACCGATCTGGACGCTTCGCGCCGCGCCGAGGTGCGCCGCCAGGCCGAGGCGGCCGGATTGGAGGTGGTCGGCCTGCACTGGCTCTTGGCCAAGACCGAGGGTTTTCACGTGACCAGTCCCGACGCCGACACGCGACGCCGCACGGCCGAGTATCTCGCCGACTTGGCCCGATGCTGTGCCGACCTCGGCGGGCGGCTGATGGTCTTCGGCTCGCCGCTCCAGAGGAATCTGGGCCCGGGCACGAGCCGCGAGCAAGGCTTCGAGTACGCCGCCGAGGTGATTGGCCGGGCGCTGCCGGTGCTGGAAGCGGCCGAGGTCACGCTCGCGTTAGAGCCGCTCGGATCGGAGGAGACGAACTTTCTCGTCACCACGGTCGAGGCCGTCGAGCTGATCGAGCGCATCGGCTCGCCGCATGTCCGGTTGCACCTCGACTGCAAGGCGATGTCGACCGAATCGACACCGATCCCCGACCTGATTCGAGTCCACCGGCGCCTCTTGGCCCACTTCCACGCCAACGACCCCAACCGGCAGGGGCCCGGCTTTGGAGAACTGGACTTTCACCCCATCCTCGCGGCATTAGGAGAAATGGACTACCCCGGGTGGGTGTCGGTCGAGGTCTTCGACTACACCCCGGGCATCGAGGAACTCGCGCGCCGGAGTATCGACTACCTTCAGCACTGCCTGGCCGACGTGGTGGAGTAGCTTGCCCGCTGGCACACCAACCCGAAGCGCCAGCGAGGGTCCCCGATGGACGGCCCTCGCTGGCGCTTCGGGTTGGCATGGTCGCGTGTTTTCCTCGTCTGAGGCGGCCTAGGGCGAGTTGTGCTTTCCTGGGGTCTCCGCCTCGAGGGCCAGCCGTCGCGCCTCGCGGGCGATCATGTAGTCTTCGCGGGTGTGGATCAGGAGCACCCGGGCTTTCGAGTCCTTGGTTGCCACGTCGTCGTCGGGGGCCAGGGAGGCGTTCCGCCGGGCGTCGAGGTGCACGCCCAGGCACTCCAGCCCCTTGCAGACTTCGTTGCGTAGCCAGACCGAGTTCTCGCCGATTCCGCCGGTGAAGACCAACGCGTCGAGCCCGCCCAGCGTGACCGCCAGGGCTCCGATCATCGTGCGCACGCGGTAGGCGTAGATGTCGATGGCGAGGCGTGCCCGGCCGTGCCCGGCCAGGGCCGCTGCCTCGACCTGGCGGAAGTCGGACGAGATCCCCGAGATGCCCAACAGGCCCGACTTGTGGTGCAGGATGGCGTCGAGTTCCGCGACCGAGAGTCCTTTTTCGCGGAGCACAAAGAGCAGGATGCCTGGGTCGACCGTCCCCGAGCGCGTGCCCATCATGAAGCCTTCCAGCGGTGTGAAGCCCATTGTGTTGGTGATGGCCACACCGTCGCGCACCGCGGTAGCCGAGCTGCCTTGTCCGAGGTGACAGATCACCAACCGAAGTGGGGCCGGCGGCCGGCAGAGCATCTCGGCCGCGCGCTCGGTGCAATACGCATGGCTTGTGCCGTGGAAGCCGAAGCGGCGGATGCCCCACGCTTCGTACCACGAGTACGGCACGGGATACAGGTAGGCGGCTGGCGGGATGTCGGCGAAGAAGGCGGTGTCGAACAGCCCGACCTGAAGCGCGCCGGGCAAAGCCGCCTCGGCCGCCTCGATGGCCTCCAGACCGGCCGGTATATGCAGCGGTGCCAAGTGGATGAACCGGCGAATGGTCTTTTTCATCTCGGCGTCGATCACCACGGGGCGGCGGATCTCCTCGCCGCCGTGGATGAGCCGGTGTCCGACCACGCGGAATCGGCGCTCCGCGACCGACTGGTCCCCAAGTCGTGGCGGGCATGGCTTGAGCAAGTTCAGGGCGTGGATGACGCCCGTCCGGTAGTCGGGGGCGTCGATCGCTTGCCGCAGAGGTTCCCCATGGGGCGGCTTCAGGGTGATGGTGGCACGGCGGGCCGCGCCCGCCCAGTCCAGTATGCCCCGCGCGGTCGGCTCGAGGGTGTCGAAGTCGAAAACGCCGAACTTGACGCTGCTCGATCCCGCGTTGAGAACGAGAATGGACATGGCACAAGGGACCGTAAATCACCGGGCAAGGAAAAACGTCTTGGCCCCGTTCTATCCGCTGGCTGGTCGATCCACCAGCCCCGGCCGGTGGCCCCGCCGGCTCAGCCGGGTCGGATGCGTCTTGCAGGCGGGGGGGCGGGTGATGACAATAGGCGACGCGGCCGATCGGCCGAGCGGCTTTTTGGGGGACGTTTCGATGGAAACCACCCGCGGCATTCCCGAACAAACCTTGGTCGTCGTGCTGGCCGCCGGCAAGGGCACGCGCATGGGCCGGCCCGATCTGGTGAAGGTTTGCCTCGAGATCGACTCGGTTCCCGCGATCAACCGGTTGATCGCCACGTTCAAGCGCCAGCGTTTTCGCCGTTTTCTGGTGGTCGTGGGGGCGCGGGCCGATCAGGTTCTCGAGACGGTCAGTCGAGAACACCCCGGCGTGCTGTTCGTCCACCAGGAACCCCAATTGGGCACCGGGCACGCCGCCAAGATGGCCGCCGAGGCGATCCAGGCGATTGGCTACCAGGGCTATGTGCTGGTGACGATGGGCGACAAATACCTGGAAGAGCCCGCCCTGGAGGCCCTGGTCAGCGGGTACGTCAAGCAGCGGGCCGACCTGGCCCTGCTCTCCATCCCGCGGAGCAAGGCGACGGAGGGTTCGGCGGGCCGCGTGTTCGTCGACGAGGAAGGCCAGGCCCTGGACATCCTCGAACGCGTCGATCTGGCGCGGCAGATGATCGCCGACGATCTGCGCGAGATGCTGGCCGGGGGCAAACCGATCGCGCGCGACGCGGTCCTCGAAGCCATCGCCCGCCACATCCCGCGCGAGGACAAGCAGCCAGCGGCCGTCGGCGAACTCCTCGCGCTGGCCCGGTCGCAGCCGGAAATCGACCGGGCTCGGCTCGAGAAGATCCTCCAGGCCGACAAGTACAACCTGACGCTGGGAGGCAAGCGCTACTCGGGCCGGCAGATCGACCGCATGGCCGCCGGAGTCAATCCGAGCCTGTACTTGATGCGGGCCGAGGTCTTCTGCCAGGGCGTGGGGATGATCCGCAACGACAACGCGCAAGGCGAGTACTACATCACCGAGATGGTCCGCCTGCTGGCTGGCCTGCGCGATGTGCAGGGGACCCAGCGGTACCGAATCCGCGCCATCCCCGCGCCATGTGCCGAGTGGGTCCAGGGGTTCAATTCGCCCGACGAACTGCTGGCGATCCACGATTACCTCCGCCGCAAGAAGCTTCGGCAGGCGGCGGTCGAGACCGGACCGCGGCCGGCCCTTGGCCCTGGGCAATATGCCACGGTGCGCCAGTGGCTGGCCAAGATCGAGGCTTGCCGTCCCGCGGTCAAGCGGTGGCTTGCGCGGATTTACGGCCGCCACGGCGATCTCCACCAGCAAAAGCTGCGCGATCTGGCTTGCGTTCTGGCGTGCTATGGCAAGCGGTTCGGCATGGACGAGAAGGTCTGCATCGTGCGTGCCCCGGGCCGGGTGAACCTGATGGGCCGGCACATCGACCACCGCGGGGGCATGACCAACTTCCTGGCGATCGACCGCGAGACGATCGCCGTGGCCGGGCTCCGGGACGACGACACGGTCGTGGCGGTCAATACCCAGCCCGGCAAATTCAAGGCCGTCGAGTTCCGCATCGCCGAACTCATCGGCCGGTTCGCCTGGAGCGATTGGCTCGATTTCGTCAACAGCGATTGGGTGCGGAACCTGCTCTACGTGGCCGCGGGCGACTGGGGGAACTACCTCAAGGCGGCCATGCTGCGGCTTCAGCACCGGTACGAGGACGTGCGCGTGCGCGGCGTCAACATGGCGGTCTCGGGCAATGTGCCCATCGCCGCGGGACTGAGCAGCAGCTCGACGCTCGTCGTGGCCACGCTTCAAGCGGCCATCGCGCTGAACGGCTTCGATCTCTCGAGCCAGCAGTTCATCGACCTTTGCGGCGAGGGCGAGTGGTTCGTCGGCTCGCGGGGCGGGGCGGGCGACCATGCCGCGATCTACCTGGGCCAGCGAGGCAAAATCGCCCACGTCGGCTACCTGCCCTTCCGCGTCGAGCGGGTTTTCGACGCTCCGGACGATTACCAGCTCATCGTGGCCAACAGCCATATCAAGGCGGCCAAGAGCGCCTCGGCCCGCGATCAGTTCAATGCGCGGATCGCCGCGTACAACCTGGGGCTGGCGCTGTTGAAACAGCGATGCCCCGAGTTGGCCGCCTCGGTCGAGCACCTGCGCGACGTGGACCCGACCCGGCTCGGCTGCGCCACCAGCGACATCTACCGCGCGTTGCTCCGCGTGCCCGAGGTCATGACACGCAAGGACTTCCGCGACACGCTGACCAAGCAGCATCGCGACTTGATCGAAGCCAATTTCGCCACGCACGCCGAGCCGCCGTGCTACTTCCCGCGCGGCGTGCTCGTGTTCGGCATCGCGGAGATCCAGCGGAGCCGCATCAGCGTCGGCCTCTTGGAGGCCGGCCAGGTCGATGCCTTCGGCAACCTGATGCGGATCAGCCACGACGGCGACCGCGTGAGCCGGCCGGGCCCCGACGGAACCTATCAGCCCTGGCAGGCCGACTGCTCCGACGACCGGCTTCGGGCGCTGATCGCCGATCTGTCGAGCGAAGATCCCCAGCGTGTCTTGCGCGCGCAACTGGCCATGCAGCCCGGCCTGTATGCGTGCAGCACCCCGGAGATCGACGAGATGGTCGATATTGCCACCTCGGTGCCCGGCGTGGCCGGTGCCCAGTTGGCTGGCGCTGGCTTGGGAGGGTGCGTGATGATCCTCGCACGCAAGGAGAGCGTGGCCGGCGTGCGCAAGGCGCTTGCCGCCCGCTACTACCGCCCCCGCCGTCTGGAGCCAGCCGCCGTCCCCTGCACCACCGTGGAAGGAGCGGGCTTGGTCGAGTTCTGAGGGCCTGACCATGGGCCTGGGCGGTCGTCGGGGCAAAGCCGTCTAGCCAACGGCCAGACGCACGCCGCAACCGTTTTCGTCGGCAAATCGGACCCGGCCGCGTTCGATCGTCACGCCCGTGGCAATGTCTTCGGCCAGAAGCAGAGCACCGTCCATGTCCACATCGTCCAACAGCGGCAACAGTTGCGCAATGGCCGAGATGCCCACGGTCGTCTCCGTCATGCACCCCACCATGGTGCGGAGGCCCAGTTGCTTGGCGCGCAAGAGCATTCGCCGAGCGGGAGTGAGCCCCCCGCACTTGACCAGCTTGACATTCACCCCGTGGAAGAACCCGAGGCAGCAGTCGACGTCGTCCTCGACCTGGCAGCTCTCGTCGGCGACGACGGGCAAGACCGATTCGCGTCGCACGTGGCGCATCGCATTCCACCCATCCGGGGGAAGCGGCTGTTCGATGAACTCGACGCCCAAGTCGCGCAGTGCCGGTCCGATCCGCACGGTCTGGGTGGCTGTCCACGCGCAATTGGCGTCGACCCGAAACACAGCGTCGGTGCGGCTCCGCAGTGCCCGAACGATCGCCAAATCGTCGGCCGTGCCCAGTTTGATCTTGTAGATCGGCCAGCCAGGACGCTCTTCCAGCTTGCGCACCATCGTCTCGATGGTGTCCAGGCCGATGGTGTAGTCGGTCGGCGGGAGCCGGTCGTCGATTTGCAGACCCCACAATCGCCATACGGGCTGACCGCGAAGCTTCCCCCAGAGGTCGTGGGCGGCCAGATCGAGCGCGCACTGAGCAAAGGGGTTCGAGCCGAGCTGGGGGCGAAGCTGATCCCAAAGCGCAGCGGGGTCCTCCAGTCGAGTGGCCTCAAGATAGGGGCGGACACCCTCGAGCGCGGCGGTCATGCCTTCGAAGGTCGCCCCGTAGTAGTCCGATTCTCCCGCCTCGCCGTACCCCCGAAAGCCGTCTTGCTCCAATTCGACCACCAAGGCGCGGTACACTTCGGTCGATCCCCGCGAGATCGTGAAGACGTGGCGCAACGGCAGCGTGAAGCGGCGGAGGGTCATTCGCATGGTTGTGCCCTATCGGCTTGCCGACAGGCGAGTTTGGGGGGTATGGCGAGACGGTGGCATCGACCGGACGTCGAGGTCTCGAGCGGTCGAGTTCGGCCGAATGTTCGGTAGACCTGGCATAAGATGCGAGAGTGAGATAAACTACGGTGCCTAGGGCATTACTGCCGATAAGCAAGGCAAACGGGGGTAAAGCGAGGCATGGAATCCCCGCGCACCGGCGCGAGGAGCGGCATGGAGGCGATTTCCTTTTTAGGAGTGGTCTCGAGTGTAGCACGCCCTTAGGAAACCGCAAACTCCGATCGACCGCGACTTGATGAACGCTTCGTTACCCCACTATCTTCTGTTCTCCGATGTCGGAGGCGACACAGAACCCGGCCGCTGGCGGTTCGTGTTGCGGTCTGTGGATGGGTCGTATCGGTTCGAGGCCGGCGATGTCGAACCCGACGTCCAGGGGGATCGCTTAGAGTTGCTGACCGTGGTCCGGGGTCTAGAGGCGCTCGACTGCCCCTGTCGGGTGACCTTGATTACGGCAAGCGCGCATGTTCGGGAAGGCATTCGCAACGGCCTCGCCGAGTGGCGCAAGAACGGTTGGCGCTGGGAGTGTTTCGGACAGATGGTGCCCGTCAAGAACCTCGATCTGTGGCAACGGATCGATCGGGCGATACAGGTTCACGAAGTGGATTGTCGCACGTACCGTCTCGACCCGCCGCATCCGGCGCGCGTCCGCCGTGTTGAGGAGAGCGGCCGGCGGCGGGCGAGCAGACCGGTTTCTTCCTCATCGTCTCCGCCAGTACCATGGCGCGGCAAAGGCCTCGCCGCCCGAATGCGCCGCTGGCTGGCCGAACGACTGAGGGGCATCCGGTCGCCGGTGACGTGATAGGATCGTCTTCTGAGCAAGGAGGTTGGTGTGCGAACGACGGTGCCGTTGGAGAAGGTCTGCCGACTGGTTGAGGGCCGATACGAGAACCCCTTTGAACTCCTCGGGCCGCATGAGGTGGATGAATCGGGACGCCGGGCTGTGGCGGTCCGGGCGTTTCTGCCGCAATCGCGCCAGGCGTGGGTCGTCGACCTCGCCCACCGCGAGCTGCCCATGCCCATGCGCTGCATCCACCCGGCCGGCTTCTACGAGGCGATCTGTCCGATGACCGAGGGCAACGGGTCGCCGCGGTACATGCTGCGGATCGCCGACGAAGGGGGCAAGAAGGTGACCATGCACGATCCGTACGCTTTTCCCCATCTGTTGACCGACTACGATCTCCATTTGCTCAACGAGGGCCGACACTGGCGTTTGTACGAACGTCTCGGCGCGCAGTTGCGGACCATCGACGGCGTCGAGGGCGTGAACTTCGCGGTCTGGGCGCCCAACGCCACCAGCGTCAGCGTGATCGGCGACTTCAACAACTGGGATGGCCGCCGCCACCCGATGCGCAAGCACATTCCCAGCGGGTTCTGGGAACTTTTCGTTCCGGGGCTCAGCGAGGGCACGCTGTACAAGTACCTCGTGCGTCACCACGACGAGGCGTTCGAGAAGTCCGACCCCGTGGGATTCGGCGCCGAGGTCCCACCGCGAACCGCCTCGAAGGTGATCGATCTTGATCGTTACCACTGGCACGACCAGGCATGGATGCAGCGCCGGCCGACCCTCCACTGGCTCGATCGGCCCATTTCGATCTACGAGGTCCACCTGGGCAGTTGGCGGCGCCCCAAGGATGACCCCTACCGGTGGATGAGCTACCGCGAGATTGCCCATCAGCTCGTCGAGTACGTCAAGGAGATGGGCTACACGCACGTCGAGCTGTTGCCGGTCAGCGAGCATCCGCTGTCGGCGAGCTGGGGATACCAGACCGTCGGTTACTACGCGGCGACCGCGCGGTACGGGACGCCCCAGGACTTCATGTACTTCGTCGATGTCTGCCACCAGAACGACATCGGCGTGATCATCGATTGGGTGCCGGCGCATTTCCCGCGCGACGGTCACGGGTTGTCCCGCTTCGACGGCACGCACCTGTACGAGCACGCCGATCCGCGCCAGGGGGAGCACCGCGACTGGGGCACGCTGATCTTCAACTACGGCCGGCACGAGGTACGCAACTACCTGGTGGCCAACGCCCTGTTCTGGCTCGACAAGTACCACGTCGACGGGCTGCGCGTCGATGCCGTGGCCTCGATGCTCTACCTCGACTACAGCCGGAAGCCGGGCGACTGGCTCCCCAACGAGTACGGCGGCCGCGAGAACCTCAAGGCCATCGCCTTCCTCAAGGAGTTCAACGAGCAGGCCCACCTCCAGTTCCCTGGGGTGCTGACCATCGCCGAGGAGTCGACGGCCTGGGCTGGCGTGTCGCGCCCCACCTATACCGGCGGCCTGGGCTTCAGCATGAAGTGGAACATGGGCTGGATGAACGACACCCGCTCGTACGTCCGGCACGACCCCGTCCACCGCAAGTACCACCACGACGAATTGACGTTCAGCCTGATCTACGCCTTCCACGAGAATTTCGTCCTGCCCCTGTCGCACGACGAAGTGGTCCACATGAAAGGTTCGCTGTTGGGCCAGATGCCCGGCGATCTTTGGCAGAAGTTCGCCAATCTGCGCCTGCTGCTCAGCTACATGTGGACCCATCCGGGCAAGAAGCTCTTGTTCATGGGCGGTGAGTTCGGCCAGTGGAACGAATGGGACTACGACCGGAGCCTCCAGTGGGACCTGCTCCAGTGGGACTCGCATCGCGGCGTGCAAAAGTGCATGGCCGACCTCAACCGCCTCTTGCAGCAGGAAAAGGCCCTTCACGAAGTCGATTTCGACTATCGCGGCTTCGAGTGGATCGACTGCCACAACTGGGAAGAAAGCACGCTAAGCTATCTGCGGCGCGCCAAGGACCCCGACGATTTCCTCGTGATCGCGTGCAACTTCACGCCCGTGCCCCGCATGGGACACCGCCTCGGGGTGCCCAAGCTCTGCTGGTACGAGGAGATTTTCAACAGCGATTCGAGGTACTACGGCGGCGGGAACATCGGGAACGGCCCGGGCGTGATGGCCACGGCCGAAGATCACCACGGACGGCCCGCGTCGATTCCCGTCAACCTTCCCCCCCTGGGCGCGATCATCCTCAAGCCGCGAGGCTGACCCGAGGTCCGGGCCCCCGGGACCGTCGCGGAACGTCCCCCGGGCGCCCTGCGCGATCACGGCCGCTTGGCCAGATGCTTGTCGAACCAGTCGGCGATCGTGTTCATGTCGGCCTCGAGCTTGGGCCACCCGTGGGCCGCCTTGGGCTTGACGACCAGCTCGGCCGGCACGCCCGCCTCTTTGAATTTCGCCATGATCCGCTCGGCTTGCTGGATCGGCACGAGCTTGTCGGCATCGCCGTGGATGATCAGCGTGGGCGCATCGTCTTGGGTCACATGGGTGACCGGCGAGATCGAACGCCCGATGTCCAGGACCCGCTTGGGGTCGGTGATCGGCACGTAGCTCTTGGTCTTCGAATCGATCTCGCGGAAATCGAACGGCGCCTTGAACCCTTCAAGCACGCCGGTCCCCAACGCCACGTTGCCCTCGGCGCCGTAGTTCAAGAAATCGGTGGGCGGGAAGAAACAGGCCACCGCCTGAACACGGCACGGTACGCGGTCGATGGGGTCTTTGGCCTGGGGATTGCCCTCGTCGGCCGACGTGCCCAGCATCAGCGAGAGGTGTCCGCCCGCCGAACCCCCGGTCACGCCGATGCGGTTCGGGTCGATGCCGTACTCCTTGGCATGGTACCGGATGAAACGGACCGCGCGTTTCATGTCGGCCACGGCGTCGGGGATGGTGAATCGCGGCTGGCTTCCGTGGACGACGGCGAAGACCGTGTAGCCCCGGTCCAACAGCGCGGCGACCAACTGGGGTCGGATCGCGTCGTGCGATGAATAAAAGCCGCCGCTGACGGCCCAGATGACCGCCGCCCCGTTGGTCTTCGTGGGGGTGATGACGTCGAGCGTCAGGGCCATGCCGTCCTTGCGCCCGTAAATCACCTCTTTTCGCGTGTAGGTCTCCGGCTCCGCGGCCAGCGCCGCCCATCCGATCCAACCGACGATTGCCGCCACCAAGAGCCGACAGGTCCGAGTGCTGCACCTCTGCATGTCTCGATCTCTCCACGGTTCGCATCACGATCCCGGCCTGGCACACCAGACCGCATACCATACTCCCGTCAAAACCAACGCCGCCGCCATGCCCGCGAACATCGACGGATAGCTCGGCCATCCCAAGGCCTGGCTGTAGTGGAGCACCGCGCCGGCCGCCGGGGCCCCGACCACCTGCCCCAGATCGAAGGCCGCCAGGATCAACGTCGTGGCCAGCCCCCGATATCGCGACGGAAAGGGGCCGCTGCTGGCCGTAACGATCGTAGGATAGAGGATCGCCTGCGCCAAGCCCGCGAGCACCCCGGGAACCACCAGGTGCCACTCCTTGCCGACCGGAATGAACGCAAGCTGCGCGACGGCCATGGCCATGAAGCCGAGCACGATCATGCGCGGCAGGCCAAGACGTTCGGGTAAACGCCGCGCGGCCACCCGGGTGATCAGGGCCACCATTGCGCACACGGCGAAAAACAGCCCGATCCGCACGAGGTGCCGATCGGCCGCATACGCGCGCAGGAACGTGGCCGGCAGCGAGATCGCCGCGCCGGCCACCAGGCCCAACACCAGGGCCATGCCCGTCTGATAACGCCACACCACCGCAAGCAGCGGGCCCCGCGCGCGGTCTGCGGGCCGGACGTGTCTCCGGGTAGCCAGCCACGCAAACGGCGCCGCCGCGGCCGCGAAAAGCCCCGCCGCAATAAACATGCGGTCGATCGGCCCACGGTTCCCATGGACCCCGGCAGCAAGCCAGTCGCCCAGTTGCGTCCCCAACATGATCCCCAAGAAGCCCGACGTGCCCAACATGCCGATGACCTCGGCCATCCGGGGAACAGCCACGCGCGCCGACACGAACGTGGTCGACGCGCTCCAGACACCGGCCAACGCCGTCGAAAACGCGATCCGCACCAGGTAGATCGCTACGCCGTCGTACTGCCCAATGGCCAGATGGGCCAGACTGGAGATCGTCAATAGGGCAAGCGAACCAAGCCACATGATCCGGGGGCCGTGCCGGTCAATTCCTGCGCCCAGCCACAGGCGCGTCGCCACGCTACCGACCATCCCCACCCCGACGATCCAGCCCAAATGCAGTTCCGTACCCCCGAGATACGCGACGAAATCTGCGTATCGGTAAGTCAGGCCGAGGGTTATGGCAACCAGCGTGTTGGCGGTAAAGGCACTCCAGAACGAACGGTTGTAGATGCGACAAGCATCTTGGGTATTGCCGTCCCCCTCCTCGGCGTCAGACTTCACGGGGGTCGAACCGAGAGAGGTTAGCGAGCGAATCATCGAAGGCACCGCATTGCGCGCGGGGCGAGTCGGGACTTCCGTGTTCCACCGCGATCCAAAAGCGCCACCCATGCGGGATCAGGCGGGATCGGGTATTGTAACGAGAGCGCCGGCCAAGAGAAGGTTCGTTCGGAGAAACACCATGTCCCACGGCAAGACCCTCGTTACCGTCGCCACGTACAACGAGATCGAAAACCTGCCTCGACTGGTCGGCGAGATTCTCGAAAACCTCCCCGAGGCCGACCTCTTGGTCGTGGACGACAACTCGCCCGACGGCACCGGCCAGTGGTGCGACGAGCAAGCCGCGCGCGATGAACGCATCCACTGTATCCATCGGCCGGGCAAGCTGGGACTGGGAACCGCCACCATTGCCGCCATGCGCTACGCCATCGCGCAGGGCTATGCCTACATGGCCAATCTCGACGCGGATTTCAGCCACCCCCCCAACCGCCTGCCCGACCTCGTCGCCAGCATGGATCCGTCGGACCGGCCGCCAGTCGATGTCATGATCGGGTCCCGGTATGTTCCCGGCGGGTCAATTCAAGGCTGGCCGCTTCGCCGGCATTTCATGAGTCGGGCCGTGAACCTCTACGCTCGATGGCTTCTGGGTCTTTCGGCGAGCGATTGTAGCGGTGCGTTCCGCTGCTACCGGGTATCGACGCTGGCGAGGCTCGATTTCGACGCGATCCGATCGCGCGGCTATTCGTTTCAAGAGGAGATCCTATGGCGGCTGAAGCGTCTGGGGGCCCGGTTTGGCGAGATGCCCATTGTGTTCGTCGATCGCCGCAAGGGCTCGTCGAAGATCGACCCCAAGGAGGCTGCTGCGGCCCTGTGGATCATCTTCCGCCTGGGGATAGATAACTTGGTCCACCGCCGCTAGGGCGGTGGACCAAGGTGGCCGGGCGGGGGCCCATGCATTGCACGCTCCGCGGGGATTGCTTAGAATCGAAGAGAGCCCGGTAAGGTCACACCCTCCCAGGCGAGTCCTTCGCCTCCTGCCTGAACTCACGTTCCTCCAACCGGGAAAGGAATGATCGCCATGACCCGGGTTCTGGTACCGCTCTGGCTAGCTATCCTGATGTTGTGCGGACTGGGGGAGTTGAGGGCCCAGAGGTTCAATCGACCCAGCTCGATCGGAGACATGGCACGGGGGTCATCCTCGATGCGAGGCGGCTCGTCGACCCTCGACACGGGGGGGGTCGGCGTGCTTCAGGGAACCGAGAGGTTCATCCGACGCCGGGGAAGCAGTTCGTTCGTCGGTGGGCTGCAACCGGGCCGGTTCATCGGTTCGAAACCGGGCACGGGCACGGCGGCCCGCCCCAGTTTGCCGAGCGTGCGCATCGAATCGGCTGCCGCCGCCAACCGCCCCTTGCCCCCCGTGGCCCGGCGACGTACCGGTATGTACGATCCACCCCTGGAGATCGGATTCGACTATCGTGGGCCCCAGCGTCAAGACGCCAGCGAGGTGGTGGCTCAGCGTCTTCAAACCTCGCCAGCCCTCCACCCAGCCAACCGGATCGAAGTCTTCCTGGAGGGGACCACGGCCACACTGCGGGGCGAGGTCGTCTCGGAACGCGACCGGGGACTGGCCGAACAACTGGCCTTGTTCGAACCCGGCATCTACGCCGTGCGCAACGATCTACGCGTCAAGCCGCGACCCGCGGAGGCCGAGGGGTGGCGCGCGTCGCCGACCCAAGCGGGCCCGGTGCCCTTCCCGCGGCAACGTGCGGTCGACTCCGATTCGGTCGTGCGCTGAGCATCGGCACGATGGGCGAGCCGATTGACTCGGCCGGTGCGGGGCCCTACACTTCAGCGGTCTTGTGGCCGATCGTCCATTCATCGTTTTTCGAGTTGTCTGCTTCCCGGTTTCCCATGCGATCTTCCCGCGATTTGGCGAAGGCCCGCGAGGCGTTTCGTCGTGGCGACCGCGCGGCCTCGGCAGCGGCGCACGCGGTCGCGCCTTCCGTGGATGAATCGCACCAGGCCGGTGCCGGCCAGTACATCAAGTCGGCCGTCTACGGCGGACTCGACGGAATCGTCACGACGTTCGCCGTGGTGGCTGGCGTGGCCGGGGCCCAACTCACGCCCGGCATCGTGCTTATCCTGGGGTTTGCGAACCTCGTGGCCGACGGGCTGTCCATGGCCGTGGGCGATTACCTGAGCACGAAATCGGAACAGGAGTACCACCGGGCCGAACGACGCCGCGAGGAATGGGAGGTCGAGCACTACCCCGAGGGCGAACAACGCGAAATGGTCGAACTCTACGTGGCCAAGGGGATGTCGGACGAGGATGCCCGGACCGTGGTCGACATCTTCGCCCGGCACCAGAAGGCCTGGGTCGACATCATGATGGTCGAGGAGTTGGGGATCGTCGGCGACGACGAATCGCCGCTGCTTAGCGCGGTGGTCACGTTCCTTTCGTTCGCCGTGTTTGGCCTGGTGCCTCTTTTGGCGTACGTGCTGGTGCGACTGGCGCCGGCGCTACCCCTTCCCACGTTTGCCACCGCCAGTGTCGCCACCGGCGTGGCGCTCTTTGCGCTGGGGGCAGCGAAGGTGCGAATTACCGGGCGGCACTGGTTCCTGTCGGGCCTGGAGATGCTGCTGGTGGGAGGGCTGGCGGCAGCGGCCGCTTACGGTATCGGCGCGCTCTTGGGTGGCCTGGCATGAGCCACGTCCCGCGGTCGGCCCCTATCCACGGGGCGCAAAGGTCCGGACGGGCCCCAGCCGGCCCGGCCCGCACCGCGCGACGATCGCGGCCAGAGAGCCGTCCGGCCCGACGCCCGCCATCGGCTGGCCGGTTGGTTGGTCGCCTGAGCAGTCGATCGTTTGCCCTCGCCACAGTCGAACGACTTCGCCGGCCGAAAGCGCGATCTGGGGCAAATCCTCCACGGCCCGCAACGCAGGCAAGAGATAGCCTCGCCAGGTTTCCGCGGTGAGGGAGTGCGGCTCGACAGCCTCGGCCAGGCGGAACGCTCCGACCGCCGTCCGCACAAGCTGCGACATCACGGCCGCGGTCCCTACCGAGGCCGCCAGGTCTCGCCCCAACGCCCGCACGTAGGTTCCCGACCCGCAATCCACCCGCACGCGCAGCTCGGGATACGCATACGCCTCGATCTCGATCTGGGACACGGTGACCCGACGCGGCGCCAGCGCGACGGATTCACCACGCCGGGCCAGATCGTAGGCGCGGCGTCCCCGGATCTTGACCGCCGAGTAGGCGGGCGGGCGTTGGAGGATCTCGCCGGTCAATCGGCCCGCGGCCTCGATGAGCTGCACGAGGGTGGGGACCGGCGGGTGGTCCAGCTCGGTCACCTCGCCCTCGAGGTCGTCCGTGTCGCTCGACCGTCCCAACAGGAACGTGGCGATGTAGGACTTGGGCATCTGCTGGACGTACTCGATGAGCCGCGTGGCAGCGCCGACACACACGACGAGCACGCCGGAGGCCAGTGGGTCGAGCGTTCCGGCATGGCCCGCTTTCGCCGGTGCGGCAAGCCGCTGGACCATGTCCACCACCCGGCGGGAGGTCATCCCGGCCGGTTTGTGCACGTTTAACAGGCCCCAGGGGCTTGATGCCGGAGGTTTCACGATGGTGCGACTCCTCAGCGTGACCGTGCAAGGTTACCATGAAGGAGGGCAAGCGGCTAGCCAATCAGGGCGACCATGATTCCTGAGCAATTGGGGCCTTACCGGATCGTCGGGACGCTCGGCCGGGGCGGGATGGGGGCCGTGTATCGGGCAGTCCATGTCGAGACCGACGAACCGGCCGCGATCAAGACCCTCGCGGCCGGCCTGTCGCAAGAAGAGGGCTTCCGCCAACGCTTCGAGGCCGAGATCGAGACCCTGCGCAAGCTCTACCACCCGAACATCGTCCAGTTGTTCGGCTTCGGCGAGCAAGACGGCATCTTGTTCTATGCGATGGAACTGGTCGAGGGCAGCAGCCTGGAAGAAGAGATCCGCCGCGGCCGGCGCTTCGATTGGCGCGACGTGGCCCAGATGGGCATTCAGGTGTGCCGGGCATTGCGGCACGCGCACGATCGCGGGGTGATCCACCGCGACATCAAGCCGGCCAACCTGTTGCTGACGCCCGATGGTCGGATCAAGCTCTCGGATTTCGGCATTGCCCGGCTGTACGGCTATTCGCGGATGACCGCGGCTGGCAGCGTGCTGGGGACGGTCGAGTACATGGCGCCCGAGCAGGCCGACGCCCGACCGGTGGGGCCACGCACCGATCTGTACAGTCTCGGTGGCGTGCTGTATGCCCTGTTGGCGCGACGGCCCCCGTTTCGAGCCTCGTCGCTGGCCGAGATGCTCGAGAAGCAGCGGTCGGCCATTCCCGAACCCTTGCGCCGCTACGCCCCCGACGCGCCCGACGAGTTCGAACTCATCGTCGCCCAGTTGCTCGAGAAGGATCCGGAGAAACGAATCGCCAACGCCACGCTCTTGGCGCGGCGTTTGGAGGCGATGCTGCGGGCCCTGGCAGGCGGCGCGGAAGCGTCGGCAGCGGTTCAGAGATCGGCGCCGCAGGTGCCAGCGCAGCCCGCGCCCCCACCACCAGCCGAGGCATCGCCGCCTCCGTCGGCGCCTGCCGCGGGCGAACTTCCCCCGACGCGACTGGCCGGCGATT
>DYLT01000320.1 GCA_020721945.1 Blastopirellula marina | reverse complement strand
GTTTTCGGGCGACTCGCGTACCCACTCGGCGTATTGCGCGTGGGCCTCGACGAGCCGATCCTGGCCTTCGAGCAGTTCCGAAAGCACCGCGCGGGCCAGTTCATGGCGCGGTTGGCGGGCCAGGGCCCGACGAAACTCCTGTTCCGCCGCAACCTCGTCCCCCAGCCACTGCCGGTACACCCCGCGCATGTAGGCCACGTGTGCTTCGTCGGGAAAGTCCGACGCCCAGGCGTCGAGCACCTTTCGCGCCTCCTCGGGTTGGCCCCGGACCAAGAGCCCCCAGACGAACGCCGCGGCCACGTCGTGTGGCCAGAGTCCGGCCTCGATCCATTGGGCGAGCTGACGTTCGGCTCCGGCCTCGATCCTGCCGGCTTGGATGAGGCCCAGGGCGCGTTCTTCGTCGATGCGCGCGGCCGGCGCGCCGTGTTGCGCCGCGGCCTCGAGCGCCTCGAGAAAGAAACGCACCTGCTTGAGCTGCCGGAAGCACGCGGCCTGGATCAGGCAGGTTTCGGCGCTTGCGGGATCCAGCCGCGCGGCCCAGGCCAGCCACTGTTGGGCCGAGGTGATGGCGCCCCGATGCAGCTCGCGCACCGCAATATGCCGGGCGCGCCACGCCAACACGTCCCGCCCGAACCACCCCAACACGCTGGCCAATAGCGCCGCTGCCACTAGACTGGCCAGGCCCAGCACCCGGCGCCGACGCGCCCAAACGCCACGCCCGACGTTCGGCCTGGTTGGCTTGCGTTCTTGCATGTTCGGCACGGGGCGATCGTCGTGCCTGCCCCGCTTGCGAACGCGCTTACCCCATCGCCTTGGCGACCACCGCTTGGATCTTGGCGAGACCCGTCCGGGCGACCTCCAGGGGGTCTTGCTGGAAGTAGGTCGGGTTGAACAGCTCTAGCGACAGCATTCCGCAGAAGCCCGCCCCGTGCAAGTCGCGAAGCACTTGCACCAAGGGGGCCACGCCATCGCCGGGGAAGACCCGGTACTGGTCGGAGATCTTCTCGCGGGGCGGATCGGCGGGGTAATCGTTGATGTGGAACACGTGCATGCGCTGGCCATTGAAGTGGCGCAGCCCCGAGAAATCGCTTCCGCCGCGGTAAATGTGGAAGGCATCGAGCACGGCGCAGGCATCGGGATGGGCCGCCTCGACCAGGACGAACGCGACCTCGCCGAGCCGGCGCAGCGTCTTCGAGCCGCCCCATAGCTCCAACTGGGGCACCACGCCCATCGCGCGTCCCAACGCGAGGACCTTGCGGTACCGCGCGGCCACCTTGAGCAGGTCCATGCCCGCCACGTGGTAGGCCCCGACGGGCGGCGCCGCAATGCGCTTGCCGCCGATCCGCGCGACCAGGTCCATGTCGCGCTTCATCTGCTCGAGCCCGGCCGCGCGCTTCGCGTCGTCGTCGTTGATCCAATCGGGAAAGCCGATCGCGCTTTCGACCGAAAGGCCCAGATCGGCGATTCGCTTCTTCAGGTCGGCCAGCGATCCGCCGGCCTTGGCGTACTCGTCGATCTTCTGCACCCACGGCTCGATCGCGCGGTAGCCGGCCTTGGCCGCGATCTCGACCTCCCGGTCCAACGGCAGCTTCTGGCCGCGAATCGTGGCCGTGTTGAAGCAGTACCCAAAGGGCTCCCGGTCGCCGCGCGTCTGGCCGGCGCGCGCGAACGACGAAGCGCCGGCGGCGACGCCCAGACCCAGGGCCGCCGATACCAGCATCTCGCGGCGGGACCAATGCGCGGTCATCGGTTACTCCTTCACGTCGTAGCACATCAAGGTATCGTGGTCGCGCAGGTAGAGCTTGCCTTCATGGATGACCGGGTGGGGCCAGCTCGGGCCGTTGTGGACGGCCGTCCGGAACTTGCCCACCACCTTGAACTCGCTCGGATCGGCCTCGATCAGGGCGACCAGGCCGTTCTGGTAGCGGAACACGAGGCGGCCGTCGGCATACAGCACCGCCGCCGAACCGCTGCCGACCGGGGCCGTGCGCCAAGCGATCTTGCCCGTGGCAAACTCGATGCACACCGGGTTGCCGGCGTTCTGGCCGCTGCCGCCGTAGAGATGGTCGCCCACCAGGACGACGCCGCCGTGGTGGTTCTCGAACTGCCGGGGATCGAGGTAGTACACCTCCTCGGCGGTGAACCGGTCACCCTCTTTGTTGATGCGCAACAGCGCGCTGCCGGTCCTGTAGCTTGTGGTCACGAAGACGAGATTGCCGCGCACGATGGGGTTGGGGATATTGGCCACGTTGTTGGCGATCTTGTTGTATCCCCAAAGGAACTTGCCCGTCTGGGCGTCGACACCCACGGCCCCGCGGCCGAACACCGTGATGTACTGGCGCACCCCCTCGATGTCGGCGGCGACGATCGACGCGTAGCCCGCCCCGTCGCGCCCCTTCGGGCCCAACGGGGGCACCGCCGACTTCCAAATCACCTCGCCGGTCTTCTTGTGGAGGGCAACCAGGGTGGCGTCGGGGCCGCCTGGCGTGCACACGACCTTCTCGCCGTCGACCAGCGGCGACTCGCTATAGCGCCAAACCGACATCATCTTGCCGCCGAAGTCGCGGCCGAAGTTCTTCTTCCAAACGATCTTGCCCGTGGCGGTCTCGAGACACGCCAGGTCGCCCTCCGTGCCAATCCCATAGAGCAAGTCGCCGTCGACGGTCGGAGTGCAACGAGGTCCGCCGTCGCTATGGGGCGGTCCGATCGGCGTGGCCCACAGTTCCTTGCGGGAAGCCAGATCGTACGCCAGCACGCATTGCGCCTCCGACCCGCCTTGCGCGCGCCGGTCGCCCATTGTGAAAAACTTGCCGCCAACGATGGCAAGGGTCGAATAGCCGCGCCCCAAGCCTTCGAGTTTCCACAACAGGCGCGGGCCGTCGGCGGGCCATTGTTTGAGCAAGCCGGTTTCGGACGAAATGCCATCGCGGCCCGGACCGCGAAACTGGGGCCAATCGACGGACTCGGCCCACCCGGCCTCGACCGCCAGTCCGACCACCGCAAGCCACAGCAAGGCAAACACACGCGGCACCATCGAGGACTCCTCAGGAGCAATGAGAATGCAAGGCGCAGGACCAGAGATTATCCCGGGCGCGAGCACGGTCGTCAAGAAACGCTTGCCCTGGCGAACTCGCCTTCGCCAGACGGCAGGGACTCAGGCACCGAAAGCCCGGCCAGCCTCAGAAAGCCCGCCAGAATCGCATAGCCGGCCTCGGTGAGAATCGACTCCGGGTGAAATTGGAGCCCCACCACGGGGAACTTGCGATGTTGGAGGGCCATGACCACGCCATCAGGGGTGCGGGCATGCACTTCCAGACAGGGAGGCAGGGAAGCCTCTTCAACCACCAGCGAGTGATAACGCCCCACTGGAAGCGGGTTGCGTAGCCCTACGAATACCCCCCGACCGTCGTGCAGCACGGGGGATGTTCGACCATGGACCGGCTCGGAAGCACGGATTACTCGGCCACCGAACGCTTGAGCGATCACCTGGTGTCCGAGACATACCCCTAATATGGGGATACTGCCGGAAAATTCGCGGACGGTGGCCAGGCTGCAACCGGCCTGTTCAGGGGTACATGGCCCCGGCGACAGGACCAGTGCATCGGGCCGTAGACGGCCAATGCCCTCGACGTCGATCGCGTCGTTTCTGACCACCGTGGTTGCGTGTCCCAACCGCTCGAAATAGCGGCCGAGGTTGAATACGAAACTATCGTAATTGTCGATCAGCAGCAGCGACGCCATCAGGGGGCCCCCCGGTCCGCGGGCCGCTCGCCGGTTGGACGGCGACCGGGGCCGACAGGTTCGTGCCTCCATTGTATCTCAAGGCGGCCGAGTCGGTTCGCTGAATCGCCCCGCGCCATGGCACCCGGCGATTGGACGAGGTTCCGCCCTTTTCTTGAACCGCGGGATGTTGACAGACGTACAGTATTTGATAGAATGGTCACCAGAACTGATTTACAGGAGGGCGTGGAATGGACGACGAACGGACCACGTGGTGCGACGAGCCCCCCCGGCGCGGGCGCGAGCACGCAAGCCACGACATCTGCACGATCGGCGAAGTGTTGGCCGAGTTGCTGGCCCAGTACCAGACGCGCTATCCCGACGTCCGCGTCACGGTAGTCGAGGTGGCCCCCGCCGCCGCGTGAGCCGGCGTAATGCGCGCCGCGACCTTCGGCCGTGCCAGGTTGCTGGGCATCGTGGACGTTTGCGCGGGTGCGGCCGGGGCGCGGCCTTTTTCCCAGCTTGCCGACACCTTCATGTCGGCCCGACTCCAGTCAAGGAAGATCCCATGCTCGTTCTTTCGCGCAAGGAGCGTCAGAGCATCGTCATTGGTGGGCGGATCGTCGTGACCGTGATCGAGATCCGCGGCAGTCAGATTCGCCTGGGAATCGAGGCGCCCAAGGAGGTGCCCGTGCGGCGCGAAGAACTCGACCCCGCGCCGCGCGAGGTTTCGGCGGCGTCGTGAGGGGTCGGGCCCACGGCAACCGATTCGGGGGAGTATCCCCGGCATGGGGGCGGTGAGGGAGGATGGCCTCGCTTGGCCGTCGCGCGGCGTTATTTCGTCGGGGTGGCGCGCACCCGGAAGGTGCGACGGATTTCCTTTTTCTTGCCCGCGCGCTCGGCCTCGATGCGGATTTCGGCGCCGGGCTTGGCGACGAAGCGGCCGTCGGGGCCAACCTCGACGGCCCGGCCATTCACCCGGATCGTCGTGCCCGGCTCGCATACGCCGCGGACCTCGACGGCGATTGGCCCCTCGACGAGCGTCGTTCCCTCGGCCGGCTCGGTCTCGACGAGCACCAAGGGCGGCTGGGAAAGCGACACGATTTCGTCGGCCACTTGGCGCCGCACGGCGGTAATCCGCACCGGGTCGAGTTCGGTCGCCGAGATGGCGGGGACGACGCGGCGGGCCAGCTCGAGCGCCCGGCGCCGCGGTCGCACCCACGCGGCTTTCTTGCCCAGCCGCTGCTTGACCGCCTCGGTCTCGGCCGCCAGCAAGTGGAGGTACTCGAAGTCTTCGAGGCTCTCGCGCTGGATCTCCCACCGCATCGAGTCGAGGGGGCCCTGGCGGCCCGGGTAGATCACGTGGGTGTCGCCTGGGGGTAGCCGGTCGCTGGGCGTGCCAAAGGGATCCTTGCCCCAGAAGTTCAATCCCCAGTGCAGGTAGCCGGCGAGGTCCTCCGAGAAGTTCATCCAATGGAGCACGCGCACGCGACTGAGCGGGTAATCGAGGAACCGGTTGGGGTAGACGCTGCCGTACGGATTGCAGCAGATGTAGAACCAGAACTCGCCCGCCCCCCGCCGCGCCTCGTAGGCCTCGCGCCAGCGATCGAAGTGGATGAGCTGCGGCACCCAGACCTCCAAGGCGCCGGTGCAGTCGATCGTTTCGATCGCCTCGATCCGGCGGAGCCGGGGGGCGGCCTTGCGCACCTGGGCGGAGATCGCGCGCCACGAATCGAGGTTCGTGAGGATCGGCTCGTCGCCCACGTGAATCATGGACCGCTCGAGCCAGCCTCGCGCGGCAAGGTGCTGCTCGAGGTCGGCCACATACGCGACACCGTCGCGGTCGACACGCCCGCGAGCCGCGCGACGTCCTTCGCGCT
>DYLT01000319.1 GCA_020721945.1 Blastopirellula marina | reverse complement strand
GAAGAGCAGATCGGAAAACCGCTGGCCTTCGTCGAGGTTCACTCGCCCCAGCTCGACCTTGAGCCGTTCGATATAGTCCCCCGCACCCAACTCGACACCCAACATGTGCTCGGCCTCCCACGTGGTCGTAACTTCGATGACGTTGCCCGATTGTACTGGCCATGTCCCCGCATGGACAAGGAACAAAGCGACTCCCTCCCACCATTGCCCCCCCGAGGAGGTATCCGTCGAGCGTCCAACGCGACCGTCGTCTCGCGGCCGGAAAGCACGTTTGGGCAAGCACCTGGACCTGACCCAAGAACAGGCAAAGTGGCTGAGAAAACTTGCCGATTATTCCGAAAGCGCCGATTAGGGTCATTGTAACCGTTTTCAGGCTGGGGACTGGCTCGTTCCTTTCTGCTCCTGGCGGGCCGAGCAACGGGTCCGTGCCCTTGCCGCGAATGACTTATTGGGGGGGGAAAACCACATGCAGTCCGTATTACGCCGAACGCGAGCCGTCTTGGGCGTGGCCTTGGCGCTTTTCGGGCCAAGTGCCGTGCCGTTGTTGGCGGCCCACGATACCTACCACGGGGGCATTCCGTCGGCGCCGTGTTGCCGCGCCAATGCGGCTGGGTTCGGGTATTTCCCGCCCACCTGGCGGCAATGGCCAGGCCAACCGCGTCTCGATCAGCAGTTCCCCGAAGCGGTCGGTCGGACTCCGCTTTCGGCCCCCTCGGGCCAAGTACCGATCCGTACGGAACGAGTTAAGAAACCCGAGCCAGAGGCCGTGCCGTCGCCCCCCGCCGATCCTCCCATGCCGCCGGCGACCAAGCGGGAGTTCTCGGGTCCGATCCGTGGCGACGCGGCTCCGTTGGCGCCCACCAAGCGTGGGGAATCGGCGGTGGAAGATCCGCCCGATGCCCCTCCGCCGAACTTCCCGCCGCCCGTACCCAAGAGCGAGCCGCCAAAGCCGCTAGCGCCCACGCCGAAGCCGGCGTCGGAACCCAAGGTCGAGAAAGGCGTGCGAGGCGCCCAGGAGCCGCGTTCGCGCACATCGAGTTCCCCGGCAAGCTCTGGTCCCTGGCAAGATGCACGGGTCGCGCCCCCACAACACCCGCAACCGCTGGAACCGCCGATCGCGTCGGACAGCGCGCCGCCCATGCCGCCCGACAGCGGGCAGGCCCTCTCGACCGCGCCGCGACCCGGCTTGGCCACGGCCCAGCCAGGTGCGCCGGTCATGCAGGCTGCCTATCAGGGGGTGGCCGATTGGAGGGGCGTGCCGGTTCTCGATGGATTCTGCCCGGTCGAGTTGATCCAAAACGAGCGTTGGGTCGTCGGGGACGCCCGGTATGCCGTGGTCCACCGAGGGCGGACCTACTACCTGGCCGGCCCGGAGCAGCAACGTCGCTTCGTGGCGAATCCCGAGCGGTATGTGCCCGCGCTGTCGGGCCTGGATCCGGTGGCCTCGGTGGACGAGGGCCGTCCGGTGGCCGGACAGACCGAGCACTGCGTCGTGTACGACGGCCGGCTCTACATGTTTGCCACGCCCGAGAACCTGGCCCGTTTCCGCCAAGACCCGAAACGGTACGCCACGTGGACGCATGCTTCGACCCGATGAGGTGCTTGCCTTGAGCCGTGACCCAACGCGAAGGCTTGGCCCGGCGCGTGTCCTGGCCGCGATCGTGTTCTTGGCCATCAGCGCGGTCGCTGGGGGCCAGGAGGCGGACGAGGCGGTGGTTCGCCTTCGCGCGACGGCCGATGTGGGGCTCTCCGACGCCTCGCCGCGGGATCGCCATGCCGGCGACGGCAAGGCCCGGCACCTGAAGCTGCGCAGCATCCAGGACCTGGCGTTGATTCGCTTCGACGCGGCGCCGCTGGCGGGCCGAGAGGTTCTCGAGGCGACGTTGTACCTGCATTGCGCCGACGGAGAAGGGCTGCGGTACCTCCGGGTCTCGACGGTCAATCAGGACTGGGAAGAAGGGTCGCCGCGCGTCGCCTACGGACCGCCCGACGGCGCCACGTTCCTCATGGCCAACGCCGCACCGCGCGCCCTTCGGCCCTGGGCCTGGCCGGGCTCGACCGTGGCCGACGTGATCATGTCGTCGGGCAACAGCCTGGGCTGCTGGGGCCAGCGCCGCCCGTACCGCGACGGCTGGATCGGCGTGCGCGTGGCCCCCGCGCTCGTTTACGCCTTGGCGGCGCGCGACAGCGACGGTCTGGCCGTCATGGAGGGCGGCAGTCCCGCGATGACGAGCCACTACGTGTCCAGCGCGCAGGACCCCGGGTTCGAGCCGGTGCTCGAGGTGCGATTGGGGCGTCCGCTTTCGATCGCGCCGGCCGCGCCGTGTTTCGCGGCTGAGCCCGCGCTCGATCGCGCGCACGTGGATAGCGGGGCGATCCGCCTGTGCATCGAGCCGGCCGACCACGTGTTCTGCTGGCGCATCCGGCTCGATGGCCAGCCCGTGGCACGGTGGCGGGTCAAGCACCCGGTCCTGCGCGGCGTCACCGAGTTCTGCCTGGAAGACCTCGAACCCGCGCGGCCGTACGACATCGAGATCGTTGCGGTTTCGCCTGGTGGAATCGCCTCGCCACCCGCTCGGCGGACGGCCATGAGTTCGCCGTCTCTGCCCCGGCGTTTGGCGTTGGGGCCCCTTGAGGCGATGTCCCGGAAAGGAGCTGGGGTCAAGTCCGACGGGGCGCTGTGCGTATGGCCAGTCCCCGGCCTGGTCAAGATCAGCCCAGTGGATGCCAGACCGCTCGACACCCCCCTGGCCTCGGACCATGCCGAGGCGCGCGAAGGCGAGACGAACACGGTGTGGGACGGCACGAGCGTCTGCCTGTTCGGGGCGCGCGGCGAAACCGTGTCGTATCAACTGGTCATTGCCAACGCGGGACGCGAGCCGCTTCGGGGAGTTGCCGTAAGGCCCCAGCCCCTGTTCGGCCCCGACGGCGCGCGCATCGATCGGACCAACGTCGAACTCTTCCGGAACTGGTACGCAAGGAATCGGCGCGAGCTGTGGCAGCCGGCCTACGCTATTCCGATGGAATCCGGCGAGGTCTTCAGCATTCCCAGCGTCGAGGGCCGCGTGCCAGGACAACGCAACCAGACGGTCTACCTCGATCTGCACATCCCGAAGCGCGCCAAGCCGGGGCGATACTCGGGCGTGGTGGCCGTTGGGTCAAACGACGGGGCCGAGGTCGAGCTGCCGGTTCGGCTGGAGGTGTTCGACTTCGCCTTGCCCGACCGGTTGAGCTTCTGGCCCGAACTGAACGCCTTTCGGGTTCCCGAAAACGCCCACGCCTACTACCGTCTGGCCCACGAGCACCGCTGCGTGCTGAACTGTTTCGCCTGGCGACCTCGGCTGTCGGGGTCGGGGCGGTCGGTCGTGGTCGACTGGGACGAGTACGACCGCTGGGTGGGCCCGCTGTTGACGGGCGAGGCCTTTGCCGATTGCCGCCGGGCCGGCGCGCCGGTCGAATGCATGTATCTTCCCTTCGACGACAGTTGGCCGACGCCCTTATCGCCGGAGACCTACCGGTACGACGGCCCGTGGCCCGGGCAAGGCGACTCGATGGAGCACATCACGGCCCACTATGTCAACGGCCCCTTCCTTGCCGACGGGCTGACGTCCGAATACCACGAGGCGTTCTTGGCCGTCCAGCGGCAGTTCATCGAGCACTTCGAGAAGCGGGGCTACACTCAGACCGAGATGCAGTGTTTCTTCGGCAACAAGGCCGCGCACCGCGTTCTGTACGGCGTCAATGTGTGGTGGACCACCGACGAACCGTATCATTGGGACGACTGGCTGGCCCTTCAATACTTCCTCCACCTTTGGACCCGAGGCCGCGGGGAGGCCGACCCGCGGCTCTGGGCTGCCCGGGCCGATATTTCCCGACCCCAATGGCAGGGCCGCACCCTCAACGGGATCGTCGATGCGGTGTACTACGGGGCTGGCGGATTCAGCGGCCCGGCGATGACGCGGCGGTGCCGCGACCTGGCGCGGGAAACCGGGCTGAATGTCCGCTGTTACGGCTCGACGGCGCCCGATACCTCGGCGAATCTCCGCAACGTCGGTGCCCTCGTGGCGGCCTGGCTCGACGGCGCCGATGCCTATCTTCCCTGGCAGACCCTGGGGACGGACCGCGCCTTGGACGACGGTGATGCCGGAGCCGACGGAGGCGCTGCGCTGTTGGTGCCCGGCGACCGGTTCGGCCTGCCCGTGGTCGCCGATTTGCGCCTGAAGGCGTACCGCGATGGGCAACAGTTGATCGAGTACTTGACGCTCCTAAGCGAGCGCCACCGCGTCAGCCGCGAAGAAATCCGCGCCGCCATCGAGGCGGCCCTGGGCGAGGATGCGCCGTCCGACCTGAACCGGTTGACCGCGTGGCAACTCGCCGAACTCCGCCGACGCGTGGCCGCATGGCTGGCCAAGTGAATGCGCGAATCCCTCCTTTGGCGGAGCCTGAACCGCCCAATGGAACACTCGTGATGCCACGCCCTCGATGGCGGTCTCTGACGGGGGAGCGGAGTTCATTCAATTGGGCGGGGACCGCCAACCGATTCCATCGCTAGCGGTCCCCTCGCGCACCCTCTACTCCCGCGCCGAGCCGATGACCCAGGTCCAACAAAAGACGCCCGCCGAGATCGCCTCGGCGCGCCGAGGCGGCACTGCGCCCCTCCCATGCCGGGTCCGGCAGTGGGATCTGGTTGCATTGGCGGCCGAGGGAACACTGACCAACGTCTACCGCGCGCGGCCCGAGGGCGCAACCTCCGACCGCGCCGCGGCGTACGCCGTCAAGGTGCTCCGCGACGAGTGGGAAGACGACCCTCGGGCCATCGCCATGCTCCGGCGCGAGGCCCTGGTGGGCCGGCAGGTTGTCCATCCGCATCTGATCTCGGTTCTGGCCGCCGCAACCAACGACACGCCGCGATACATCGTCATGCCGTGGCTTACCGGCGCCACGCTGGCATCGTGCTTGGCGCGCCGGCCGCAACTGGATCCACCCGTGGCCTTCTGGATCGCCCGGCAAGCGGCCGAGGCCCTCGGCGCGCTCGACGCCGCGGGCTGGATGCACGGCGACGTGAAACCCAGCAATCTGTTCGTCTCTCCCGAGGGACACGTGACCCTGCTCGATCTCGGCTTTGCGCGGCGAGCGGGTCGGACCGACCGGCCCGTGGAGCGATGCGTGGTCGGCACGTGCAACTACCTTGCGCCCGAGACGGCAGTTGCGTCGATGCCGGTGGACATTCGCAGCGACCTGTATAGCCTGGGAACCGTGCTGTTCGAGATGCTGGCGGGCCGACTTCCGTTTGTCGGAAACGACCCGGCCGAGGTGATCCGGCAACATCGTCAGGCCCGGCCGCCGGATCTGGCGTGCTTCGCCCCGGCCCTTCCCGGCGACGCCTACCGGCTCGTGCACGCGTTGCTGGCCAAGGAGCCGCTTCGCCGTCCGCAGCGCCCGGCCGAAGTGGTCGAACGTCTGGCCGCCCTGGAGATCGCCACGTTCGCCCAGCGGAGCACGCTTGCCTAAACCGCCGCAAAGCCGCCTTCGTTTGCCAACGGGCTGCTGGAGAGCCGGTCGCTGGCGGCGGGCAAGCGGGGAGGGTACACTGGCGTCTTCCCGCCTGAAGTACCCCTGCCTTGACCCGTGGAGGA
>DYLT01000318.1 GCA_020721945.1 Blastopirellula marina | reverse complement strand
GCCCCTTTGCCGCAAGGTCACCCCATACGAACCCGAAGCGCAAGCGAGGGTTCGTATAGACGCCGGATGATCCACATTAGAACCTCAGCGGTAGTTCGCTCGGCAGCTTGCTCCTGAGGAGGTCGTCGGCGCGTGGCACCCGCTGGGCAACGAGCTGCCGGATCTGCTGGACCTCGTCGGCGGTGAGGTTCAACTTCCGGGCCAGCGCGTCGTGGCGGGCAAACACCCGCTCGTGGAACTGCGCCAACTCGCGATCCATGCGCCGCTGGATCGCGACGATCATCTCTTCTCGGAGGGCCCGGTACTCGCGCTGGGCGAAGTCGCTTGCCGCCCGCGCGATTCGCGGTCCCAGGTCCGACTGGATCTTCCACGCCGGCTGCCGAATCCGACCCGAGACCTCGACCGTCGCTTCGATCTCGCGAATTTCCTTCAGGGCGGTTTCGAGGTTCTCGATGAACCGGCTCCCGGCCAGGCGCGGTCCCAAATCGGGGACCAATTCGACCGGCGACTGGCGCACGGTCATTCGGCCGGCCATCTCGTCGCCGACCAGATCCAGCACGATCGACACGCTGGCGCTTCCCGGCGACACCAGCACGGCGAACTCGCCCGGCTTGCCCAAGGCACGCGGCGGCTGGTCGATCGCGGGACACTCGACCACGAGGTGTTCGCGGGCGACGGGCGTTGTCCGGTCGATCGTCGCGTCGATCTCTAGCCGAACCTTGCCGCGGACCTCGATTCGGAACTTCGCGGGTTTGCCGTACACGGCGGGCTGGGTCGCCAAGTCCTCGGCCACGCCCTGGAACGCAAACGGCGTGTCGTCCACCTCGGCCTGGCCGTCGATGGCCAGTTGCTTGAGCACGAAGTCGGGCCGTTGCCGAATGCCCAAGAACATGACATCCACGCCACGGCCGCGCACCGGCTTGGGGTCCTCGATCTTCTCCGGCCAGTGCTGCCGGGTCCAATGCACCCACCGGGCAAGGGTCACGACGCGGCGGCCGAGTTCCGGGCCGAGAAGGTGTTCGGAGAGCCTTTCCGGGCTCAGACCCGAGGGCTCCACCAGGCGGCGCACGGCGTCGAGATCATGATCTCGCGCGGTCTCGATCGCGCGTTGGTCCTCCTGGGCCTGGCGGCCGAGCCGCTCGACCTCGTGGCGGAACTCGGCCAGTTCGCGGAGCAGTTGATCGAGGTCGGTCAGGGCGCGGCCGATCGCCTCGGGATCCCGAAGTAACCGCTTCGGATCGCGCAACACCTGCTTCGGATCGAGATCCCCCTGGAAGACCTCACGGAGTTCGGCCGCTCGGCGCTTCAGCGATTCCGCCCGCAGTTCCATGCGCTCGTATTCGGCGGGCCACCGCTGGGTCAGCACGCGCGCCAGCCGGACCGACTCGAGCCGCTCGATTTGCTCGACGGCTTTCTGTTCGAGGAAGTCCGCCAGAAGTCTCAGGCCTTCCTGGCCGTATTCCACCACGCGGTCGCTGATGGCTTCCAAGGGAAGATCGTCGAGCCATTCCAGTCGGGGCGCCGCCGGATCCAGCGCGCCGGAACTTTGGCGCGACGTGCCCAGACGCAGCCCGCTCACTCGGCCCTCGCGCACCACGTACTTTCGCCGCAAGAGCGAATCGCCCTCGAACGACAAGACGATCTCGTTGGCCTCGAACAGGTTGCGCATGGGGTCGCGCGCATCGGCCACGGCCACGTCGGTCAAGCGGATTTCGGGATTCCCAAGCCGGGTCTTCACATGGCCGATCTCGACCTTCGCGTCGACCACCCGTTGGCCTGCCGCCATGAGGGACCATCGCACGATCGGATCGACGCACACCCAGGCCACGATGGCCAGAGCCGCCAGGACCACTACACGGGGCAGCACGTAGGACCAGCGCATCATCGCACGCGCCTCCCTTGGGTCGCCGCTGCCACCGCCAGGGCGTCGGCCACCCGGTATCGCTCCAACCGCTCGACCAACCAGGGGCGATAGCGCTGGCACGTCTGGCTTACCAGGAAGTATGCCGGATAGAAGAGCACGATGCCCAACATCAGGCTTCCGAAGACGATCGTGTTGTTCAAGGCGGTCCACGGAAACACAGGCAGGTCATAGAGATACGCGCCGACCGGTTGCACCCACGGCTGCGTGAGCAGACGCATGCCCAGGTGATGCGTGAACGGGTCGATCCACGACGCCACCCCGGTAAACAGGCTTGCCGTGGCCAGCGCCGCGGGAAGGTTCACCCGCACCGAAAGCACAACCCCCAACAGCGCTGCGGCCGTCAGGTTTCCCTTGGGTACCAGACCAAGCACCATCCCGAGCGCCACGCTCAGGGCGATGCGTCGCGGACTTTCCTCGGCGGAGAGGACTTCGACAAGCGTCCGCAGCGGGTGGAGCACCTGGGCGAGCATGGGGCGGTCTCCGGCAACGCGTCCGTCCGGACCAACAAAGGAGGCGAATAGTACATCAAAACCACCCTCGGAGGCAACGCCGACTCGATACCCCCCCCAGGATGGCGGTACTGGATAAACCGACCCGGTGTTTTCGCGGTGGAACCGTCGGTTTTTTGCTTAGAGGGGGGTAGCGAGCACCTTGGAGGAGGTGTGACGCGGCGCTGAAACACGAGGGCTCAGGAACGGGTCTTTGGGCCATCGGTGGTGCCGTCTCGCACGAACTGACGGGGCAGTGTTCCAATCTCCATAGTTGGCTGGCGCAGCATGGCGGCCGGGCAGTGCGGTCGGCGCGGCCTCGTGCTTCTCCCTTGACGCCATCGAAGCCACTCGACGAGAATCAGTACCTGCCGTTGGGAATTGGCCGGGCAACCGTTCACGGGGGCGGTTTCGGTTTTCGCGGGGAAGCCGGCGAGAATGGGACGGTCCCGTTCCAGCGTGAAAGGGAGAGCCACGTTCTCCGGCCTGCAAGAGAGGGAGTAGGTGATGACGCGAGTAGCCAGGATCTCGGGCGTTCTTGCAGCGATATGGGCTGCGACGCTGGCCGTCGTGTTCGTCTCGTTTGCCGCTCCGAGCGTGGAGTCGGAACCGACTCCCAGTTGGCCCGAGTTCCACGGCCCCGGACGGAGCAATATCGCGCCCGAGACGGGCCTCTTGAAGAAGTGGCCCCAGGGCGGACCGCCGCTGGTGTGGAAGTACTCGGAGTGTGGCCAGGGATACTCGGGCGTATCGGTCGCCGAAGGAAAGCTGTTTAGCGCGGGCGACTTCGGCGAGGTGGAGTGCGTGTTCGCCTTGGACCTCGACGGCAAGCTCGTGTGGAAGTCGCCCAACGGCGAGGCGTGGCACGGCGCCAGTCCGGGGTCGCGCACCATCCCCACGTACAACGAAGGCGTGCTGTACCATATGAATCCCCACGGCCGGTTGGCCGCCTTCGAGGCCAAGTCGGGCAAGGAACTCTGGGCCGTCGACCTCAAGGCGCGGTTCGACGCCCGCCACGGGGTGTGGGCGCTTGCCGAGAACCTGGTCGTCGAGGGCGACAAGTTGTTGTGCATGCCTGGCGGGCCCAAGGGTCGCGTCGTCGCCTTGGACAAACGCACCGGAGCGACGATTTGGGTGAACACCGAAACCGAGCACACCGCCGCCTATTGCTCGCCCGTGGTCGTCACCCACGCCGGGGTGCGCCAGTTGATCACGATGACCCAGAAGTCGGTGCTGGGCGTGGATGTCGAGACGGGCAAGCTCTTATGGTCGGCCCCGTTTGTCCCCAAGTCGCCGCAGAACGCGCTCACGCCCGTGTACCACGACGGCTACGTGTTCGTTGCCTGCGGGCACTCGTCGGGCGGCACGGTGTTGAAGATCGACCAGCAGGCCCGCACCGCCACCTCCGTCTGGTTCCGGAAAGACCTCGACAACTGCCACGGGGGCGCCCTGTTGATCGACGGAAAGCTCTTCGGATCCAGTTGCCGCCAAGGGGGCCGGCATTTCTATTGCGTCGACTTCCTCACCGGAAAGACGATCCAGCTCGATAAGACGTTGGGCAAGGTGGGCATTTCGGCGGCCGACGGCATGATCTACGCCCTGAACCACCGGGGCACGATGTCGCTGTTGGCGGTGACGCCCGACGGGTTCGAGATCGTCAGCCAATTCGGACTGAAGAAGAAGCCCGACAACTCGTATCTGGCCCACCCCGTGATCTGTGGCGGTCGGCTCTATCTGCGGTGCGATGAGGACCTGTACGCCTTCGACGTGAAGGCGAAGTCGTCGGCTTTGTGACTTCGACTGACTTAGGGAGAACGTCATGGGCTTCTGGTGGCAATCGGCGGTGCGAGACACAACAAGACGGGGCCTCGCCTCGCGGCCCGCGTGGGCCGGGTGGATGCTGGCGCTGGCGGCGCTGGCCGGCGCGTCGCGCGTCCAGGCCGATGACTGGCCGACGTATCAGCACGACCCCGCCCGAAGTGGGGTCACGGCCGAAACACTGGCGCTGCCGCTGGCCGAGGCTTGGGTCTATCGGCCGCGATACGCCCCGCAGCCTGCGTGGGGCGATCCGAAAGACAAGCCGGTCGAAGGCATTCTCGAGTTGCGCCGGTATCACTTCGACGACGCCTTCCAGGTAGCCGTAGCCGAGGGGGCGGTGTTCTTCGGCTCGTCGGCCGACAACAAGGTTGTCTGTCTGGACGCGGTCTCGGGCCGCATCCGATGGACGCGAATCACCGGCGGGCCCATCCGCCTGGCACCCACCGTTGCCGAGGGCCGCCTCTACGTCGGCTCCGACGATGGCTACGCCTACTGCCTCGACCCGAAGGACGGCTCGATCCGCTGGCGGTTCCGCGCGGCTCCCGAGGACCGGCGCGTGTTGGGGCACGGGCGCATGATTTCGCTTTGGCCCTTGCGGAGCGGCGTGCTGGTCGACGCCGGAGTCGCTTATCTGGCCGCGGGGATCTTCCCCGGCGAGGGGGTGTTCCTCTACGCCCTCGATGCCAAGACCGGCCGCGAGCTGTGGCGAAACGACACCTGCGGCGAGGATCCCCGAAGCGGCATCTCGCCCCAAGGGTACTTGCTGGCCTCGAAGACCACGCTCTACGCGCCGCTGGGCCGCGTATCGCCCGCGGCATTCGACCGCCAGACCGGCAAGCTCAAGCGCCAGACCTATTTCGGCAAGACGATCGGCGGCACGTACGCGCTGTTGGCCGGCGAGCACGTGTACACGGGCACCGAGGAGGTGCTGGCCTATCACGGGGAGTCGCACGACCGCTTCGCCACCTACCCGGGGCGAAAGATCGTCGTCGCTGGCGACATGGCCTACCTGGCGACCGACACCGAGTTGATCGCCCTGGACCGGGCGAAGTTCCCGCCGGCCAGCCGCAAGCTCCAATCGCTCAAGTCGCAGCTCCAAACGCTCACCGAGACGCCGGCGGCCAAGCGCACCGAGGCCCAGAAGCGCCAGATCGAGACGCTCACCGGCCAGCTCAAGGCCGCCCAGCAAGAGGCGGCCGCCACCTTCCGCTGGCGCATCCCCTCGGCCCACCACGAATCGTTGATTCTCGCGGGCGGTACGCTGTTGGCCGGCGGGGACGGCGAGGTCGTCGCGGTCGAGGCGGCCAGCGGCCGAGTCGTCTGGACGGCCAAGGTCGAGGGAAAGGCCAAAGGGCTGGCCGTGGCGGGCGGGCGGCTGTTCGTCAGCACCGACCGGGGAACGATCCACGGCTTC
>DYLT01000317.1 GCA_020721945.1 Blastopirellula marina | reverse complement strand
CATTTATCGCTCTGCGGTTACCGCCAAGGCGATCGGCCGTGTCTTCCACCTGTGCGCTGGCCCCGAAGGCGCGATACGTCTGGTCGATCTGGTCCGGGAAGCGCGTGACCTTGCGAGTTCCGATGGCCACCCGTTGCCCCCGCTGCGGTTCGTTCGCAGAAGGACATTTCGGCTGGCAGTGCGCGTCTTGGGCATGGTCACCTGGGGGCGCACGCGGCGTGTATTGCGTGCCCTGCCGCATTTGTTGGCGTACCTCGATACTCGCCAGACGTTCGACATCGCCCAAACCACCGCCTTCTTCTGCCCCCAGTAGGGCGGGTGCTCTGTACCTACGCGGTAGGCCCTATCGGCGCGGCACGTACAGACCGAAATACGCTCTTGCGCGTAGGTGCAGAGCACCCACGCTACGGACTAGGGACTGGGAGTCCGTAGCGAACCGCCGAAGGTCGCCGCAGCGGTGGAAGTGCGCCAGCCCGCGGGCATCGCGGCGGTCGGTCTTCGACCGCTCGCCCGGCTTGCCCGGCACCAGGGAAGGGGCCACCACCACGCAGTCGGTCCCCGCTTCCCGCGGCCGGCGGCACAGACCGAACCCCGCAGGGCCGGCCTCTGGGAAGTAGCCACCGCTTCTTTCTGGCATAATCCGCGTCCGACGTGAGCGACGAGACCAACCATTTTGGCTACGGAGTTGGCCGGATTTGAAGGCCGTGGACGGCCAAGTCCGGCTGCCGGGGCAAGTCGAGCGTGGTACTCAGGCGGCGCATGGTCTCGGCGGGCTCGCGCTCCAACAGGCCGGCGAAAATTACGAAGTGGCTGGCCGGCGGCGAGTGCTCGATGCCCACCCCACCTGCACCCGACCCGGGGGCCACGTGGTGCAGGGCGGCAGTCTCGGGGGTGGCCATGCCCAGGGCGAGCTTTTCTCGGTTGAACTTGATCGACCAGAACGTGCCCGGGGCCTCGACCTGGGCTGGCACGCCGTCGGCCTCTTTACCCACCGGGCCCTTGGCACCGTTCGAGAAGAGGTACTCGCCGGGCGTGGGGCCGTCGGCAGCGAAGTTCCTCGGGGTGTCGAAGTTCCAGAACCCGTCGATCGGCTCGTCGAGCATCACCTCGATCCAGCTTGTACCGCCGTAGAGGCTGATGGTCTTCGTGTGCCCCTCGGGATCGACGCACTGGTAGCGGACCATCGCGGGCCCGTCGGCCAGGCACACGAGCCGGTACGGGATGGACCGGCGTGCGGCGATATCGCAGAAGCCAGCCCAGCCGGCCTCGCCGGGTTGAGTCAGGTCGCGATTGCCCGCCTGCTTGATTTCCCAGCGATAGATATGGCTTCCCTCGGGGCCCAGGAGCAATCGCACGCGGTCGTTTTCCAGCCACTTCATCCCGTTGGGGGCGTCGCGCGTTGCGGCGGCGGTCGAAAGCGGTTTCGGCGCGGCGGGTAAACCGAGATAGACGTGGATCGTCGCCTGCTCGCCTTTGGCCAAACGGCTTGGCAGAAGGAGCACGAGGCGGCACTTGCCCGGCTGCTCGGCCGGATCGACTTGGGCGAGCACTTCCTGCGCCTCGTGGCCAGAAAGCGTGCAGAACGCGCGCACGGGGCGAGAGGCCAAGTCCGGGGGCAAGGCCACCTCGACCTCGACGGGCAGTTCGTGGCGGTCGGCGGCGCCGGCGCGAACCACCAGCCCCAGGCGGTGTGTGGCCGCGGGCTCGGCCCAAGGCGTCTGGGGGGCAAGCGGCGAGGCGACGATCTCCTTGGGTCGGGCCCGCCGCGCGAACGCTTCGGGCAGCACCAGGCCGACTTCCTCAGGACCCGGCAACGGCTTGCCCGACTCGGCTGCCTGGCGCGCCTTGGCCAGCCTTGCCAAGAGGTCGTCGAACCCCTTGACCGTCTGCTCGTACCGCGCCATGGTCCAATCGAGGCCGTAGGGTTTGCTTTCCGAGAGCCAGATGGCGGCGAACTGCTTTCCTAAAGCGGCGTGGGCATCGCGGTTGGTGCGCACCAGGGCTTCGATCTGGCCCAGAAGCGGCAGCGCGTCGCGCGGCTTGCCCTCTCGGGCGCGGTCGTAGAGCCGCGCGGCCTCGAGCCCATCGAGCATGCGCTGGCCGATGCGCTCCATGCGCCGGGCGCCGAAGAGGTAGGCGTCGACGATGTTTTGGTTGGCGGTCGCCTCGTTCTTGCACGCTTCGAGGTGCTCGATCGCCGGGCGCACGGCCTTCAAGAGGCGGCCGGCCGTGTTCTCGATGGTGGCTGGGCTCGACGGCGGGGGGAAGTCGGCGTCCCAGAAGCGGGCGTTGAGCATGGCCCGCATCCCGCGCATGCGGTGCGTCGGGGCCAAGAGTTCGATCGCCCGGCCGAGCCGGTCACCCGACTCGCCCACGAGCACGGCCCCCACGCGGCGGTTGAAGGCCTCCAAGGGCGTGGCCGAGGCGTTCCAGGCGCACTCGGCGGCCCAGGCATCGCCATACCACTTGACCGCGTTAAGGGCCTCGCCGTCGTCCTCCCAGTCGGTGTTGAGCATGCCGATCGCGCCGTGTTTGGCCCCGTCGCGCACGAAGTTCCGGATGTTCACGGTGGCCACGCCGAAGTCGGGCAAGATGCGGCTCCAATTGCTGACCCCGGGGCACACGAAGAACTCGTAGCCCGACTTGGCGAACGGAACGATCTGGTCCTCGAAGCTCGGCCGGTCGCCGTAGCCCCAGGTGAGCATGATGGTGTCGGTGGGAATCTCCTTGAGGTTCTCGGGGTGCTGGAGGATGATGTCGCCCCACATCATCATGCGCTTCTTGTACTTCTTGACCACGAGGTCGTAGACGCGGCGGATGTGCCGCACATAGACTCCGCCCACGCCGATCTTCGCGGCCAGCTCCTTCGACGGCCCGCGACCGAGCTCCCAGGTCTCGTCGCAGCAGACGTTGAAGAAGGGGAACGGCAAGAGGGGGCAAACCTCCGAGTACATGTCGTCCAAGAGCTGGTACGTCTCGTCCTTGACCGGCGTGAGCACATCGGCCCCTTCGCGCAGGTGGGCATATTCGGGATGCTTGAGGATGTGTCCGAAGTGCCCGAACGACTGCTGATTGCCCATCACGTCCAGACTCAGGGGCTTGACGTATTCGACCAGGGCCTTGAGTTCCTCGGGCGTGAGCGACCCGCCCGGCGGGCCGATCTTCGGGTGCTTCTGGAAGGCGAACTGGTGCTCCATGTAATAGGTCATCAGGTTGAACTTGAGGTACGCCCCCAAGGCGGCCTCGAACTTGAGCGTGTCGAGCGTCGAGCTGGGCCCGCGGGTCATGTCGTCCTGGAAGCATCGCCAGCGGAGCGAGGGCCAGTCGCGGATCGCCACGCACGGCACCGCATGGCCTTGGCGGTTCGCGCGGATCATCTGGCGGAGCGTGGCCAGGGCGTAGAACAGGCCGGGGGCGTCGGGCGCTGCCGCCGTGATCTCGTCCGGCTGGATCGTAAGGACGTAATCCTCGGGCGTCGCCTTGGGACGAAACTCGGCACGCGCGACAAGCCCGCCCGGTTTGTCCGAAAGCCGGAACCCACGGGCCGGTCCGTCCAATCGCCGCACCTCGGCCGCCGGCAGCCGGGCGCGCTGTAGCTCGTCGTTGAGCAGGCGGCCGAATGTCTCGGCGCGATCGGCGGGGGCCTCGAGGACCAGCGGCCGTTGGAGGTCAAACGCTCCCGAGGCGAGGCGGACTTCCTTGGGAAACGGCACCAGGCGCAGCGCGGCGGCATCGGCCGCCCAGGTGGCGGCGGGCCCAAGCAAACCGATGCCCACAAACAGGATCGAGTGAATCCAACGGTTCATGGCGGGTCCTCGGCGAGGTCGGGTCTGCCGGACCGATCGCGTGGAATCCGGCGGTGGCCATTATAGTCCCCCGTTGCGCCCTTGCGCAGCGCCGGCGGAATGCATGTCCCCGAGCATCATGGTCGATCGTTGCGCCCCCCGGGCGCGCGTTCACGCGAGTTCGGTCATTCCGGGTAAGAGATGCCGCGGGCCAACATGGGCCGGGCGATCGAGTACGATCCGCGGAATCGACCTACAGTTCGTCCAGCTCCTTGAGCCACAGCCGGATCTCGTTCTCGTACTCGGCGGCAAGATCGCCTTTGACCAACTGGCGGTGGAAGCCGGCGGCCCCCTCTTGCTTGAGATCGGCGTCCTCGGCGCTGGGAAATCGCCGCATAGGGTCCGGCGCGACCAGTCCGCGGCAGAAGTTCATCAAGAGTTCGTTGCAAACCACTTCCTTGGGCAAGAGCGTGGGGAGACGCTGGGCGAGAAATCGCTTGGCCTCCAAGAGATCACGGAGGCTGCTGCGGCCATCGAACGGTGGAATGCCCGAGAGCATCTCGATCAGCACGTAACCCAGGCTGGCCAGGTCGGACCGGGGCGAACACTCGGAGCCTTCGAGAACCTCGGGGGCCGCATAGACCGGGGTGCAGGTGCGGACCGGCGGTGGGTTGTCCAACTCGAACGCGGACCCCATGTCGACGATCTTCGCGTTGCCGGTGCGCTTGACCATGATGTTCGACGGCTTCACGTCGCCGTGGACGATGTTCTCGCGGTGCAACGCGGCCAGCGCCGCCAGACAGTCCCGGATGATCGCGATGGCGATTCCCGGCTTGACTCGCGGTTGGACCGGCCCCTGGGTCACGATGACCTGGTTGATGTACTCCCAGCGCCGCAGGCTCACGCGGTCGTAGATCCGCTGGAGCATCTTGGGGGTCAAGAGCCGGCTCAGGTCGAACCCGTCGATCCACTCCATCTCCATCATGCGGATGCGGTGGCGTTCGACCCAGTTGTGGACATCCAGGAGGTTGTCCTGCTGGATCTGGGCGATGTGGGCGGCGACGTGGGCGAGGCGGCCCATGGCGTCGTCGTACCCCGCCTCGTCGTAACGCTCCGGCGAGAAGATCTTCAGCGCCACCGGCAGGGTGAAGTTGTCGGTGCCGCGGCGCTGGCTGAGGTAGACCACGCCTTGCCCTCCCTGGCCGAGCAGCCGGATGAGCTTATGGTGCTCGGTCCAGCTCATGCGCTCCTGCTCGATGAGGGCGCGGTACTGGCCCATCAACTCGTGCGAGGACCTGGACGAGGCGGCCCCCCACGTCCGGGTCGCGTTCCCCTCGTGAAACGTGGTCGTCGACATCGCTTCCTCCGCCGGTCACCGGCATTCCTTGCCTGCGCCACAAATCGATATCTTAGACGCCACGGCGATCGGACGTCCAGAGCGAACCGGGCGTCGGTTCCCAAAAGGGACGCCGACATTACGTAGGCTAGGAATCGAGATTGGCCCAAAGGTGGGCCCCAGGACGGCGGATCGGGAAGCCCAACCGCTTGTCCTCCAACCGATTGATCAACGGCGCGCCGGCTTGCCACCGGCGGAGATTGGCGCAGAACATGCGGGTCATGTTGTCGGCACGCAGGGCACTTTGACCGCCGACATGGGGGGTGATAATCACGTTCGGCATCGCCCAAAGCGCGCTATCCGGCGGCAGGGGTTCGGGCTCGGTCACGTCCATCACGGCCCCACACAACCGGCCCGAGGCCAACGCCGCAATCAGATCGTCGGTCACCACCAGCGCGCCTCGGGCCACATTGGCGAACAGGGCCCCCGGCTTCATCCGCTCGAACGTGGTCGCACAGAACATGCCGCGGGTGGTGTCGTTCAGCGGCAGACACAAGACGACGATCTCGGATTGGCCCAACAGCTCGTCCAGCCGATCGGGTGGCCA
>DYLT01000316.1 GCA_020721945.1 Blastopirellula marina | reverse complement strand
CATGGCCGGTATTGCCCGGCTTCGGTTCGGTCGCTCGCCACGCGATCAGGTCGCCGGGCCGAGCCTCGGCGACTCGCTCGATCCGCCGCCATCCGGTGGGGGGGGTTGGGGTCGTCGGCGAGGAAGCGAACAGGGCGTGGAAGTCGCGGGCCACCGGCCGCGCTCGGCCGCCAGCCGCGACCACCGCGGCGAAGTGCTCAGGAAGTCGCCGGGCCAGCACGTAGCCCGCCAGTCCCGAACAATCGACTTCGTACCGCCCCGACGCCTCATCGACACGCGTCTCGTGCCGGTATGCGGTCTGGCGGCAATTCGCGAGGATCCGATGGATTTCGTCGACGACCGCTGCCGCGGGCCCGGCCGCAGGCCCATTGCCCGGCGGCTCAAACGCCCATGCCACCACCCCGAGGCACGAGGCCAGAAGCATCCCACCAACTCCACCCCCGCGGCGAATCGGCGCCCGCATGGTCCCGTACTCTCTGGGTCCCAGACTGCCTTTCACGCATCCATCTCGTCCAGCCGTTGGAGCGCCTCGCGGCGCCCCATCGAGCGCACGGCCACCAGTGCCGCCAATTGGGCGCGACGGGGACGCGACTTGCCTTGCTCCCAATGGTAGACCGTTTGCGGCGAGACCCCGATCAGCTTGGCGTATTGCTCAGCCGACAGCTTCAGCCGCCTGCGCTGCGCGCGCACCGACCGCGCCGAGAACCGCGTGCCTGGAGGAATGCCCTCGTCGGTCTCGGCGGCCGGAGCCTCGCCCGGCTCGCGAGATTCGAGCACTTTGATCTTGCGATCTTGAAGCGCGATGAGTCGCTTCAACTGGGCGATCTGGCGGCGGTGGTGGACCGCTGCTCGACGTGTCTTGACGATCTGCTGTCTGACCTCCTTGCGGGCCAAGCGGCGAATCTCGTCCTTCAACACCGATGCGATGTTCGGCATAAACGTCTCCTAATTCAGATTTGCTAACTTGCCTCAACCATGCATTACTAGGATAATCTCAGGATGCTTCCGTGCAAAGCCCCGCCGCGAAGGAGCGAAACGCCGGTCAACGCTTGGAGCCCTTCCGCACGCGGCATCAAACCCCTCCGCGCGGCAGACGTGGATGGAGGTACGCCAACCCGATCGAACCGTTCACGGGCGGGCAACCGTTCGCGGGCCGGGTCTGACTCGTCTTCGCGGGCTTCGCCGTGAAACCGGGGGCAGTCGCCGCAAACGTTGGCATCCAGACCAACTCACGTGCTTCGCGCCACTTATTACCCTAGTCTACCCTATTTTCCTGGTTTCGCACTGTGTGCGTGACCAATCAACTCGCTTTGACACGAAACGGCCGAGCCGCTATCCTCCCGCCCCTGCCGAACATGCCATCCTTCAGACTCACTGCCGCTGGGCGGTCACGCCAAAGGCTGCCAAGGAGGGTTGCGCTTTGGTCTTTAAGCGAAGCGTACTGATCGTCGATGATTCGGAAGAGACGCGGGAGGTTCTGACGACCGCGCTGGAGCGTCGAGGCCTGCGCATTTTCGCGTCGGGCCGAGCGGAGCGCGGGCTGGAGCTTGCCCGCGAACATCACCCCGACCTGATCGTTTTGGACCTGGAGGTGGGGGATGCCCGGCCAGGGGAGACATGCTCCCCCTTTGCGGAGGAGGCCAGGGCAACCCAGGTGCCGTTGGTCGTGCTTGGCAGCGTTCGCCGCAACGAGCGGCCGGTCGTGGAAGGCGAATTCGTCCCCAAACCCTATCACTTCGGACCGCTCGTTCGTAAAATCGAAGCATTGCTTAGCGCGCGTGGGTCTTACGCCCGAATCGCCTGACGAGGCAGCAAGCCGGTTCAAGGCCGCGCCCCGGCAGGCAGGCGGTGCTTCGGAGTCGTCGCCTTGCCCTCGCTCTTCGTCATCCGCGGCAATGACCAAGGGGCCCGCTTCGAATTGACCGAGTCGGTACTCGGTCTGGGTCGCGATTCGTCGAATGCCATTCAGCTCCACGACACCGAGGTTTCGCGCCAACACGCGGAGATCCGCCGCGACGAGAACACCTACGTCATCTGCGATCTGAACAGTTCGAACGGCACCTACGTCAATGGCCGCCGGGTGCGTCAACACCGACTCTCGAGCGGGGATCAAGTCCAGGTAGGCAGCACCCTGATGCTCTACACGGGCCCCTCGGGGGATGTGGACGAGGACCTGGCCGAGAAGGTAGATATCGCCTCTGGGCAGCCACCGGGGGACGAGTCGCACATCATCCACTCGGTCAGCCAGCAGGAGGGAAGCCGGCTCTTCGATTTCCAGGCCGAGCTGCCGCAGAACTCGTGGCTCGCCCGGGCCCGAAGCAACCTTCAAGTGATGTATCGGACCGCCCTGGCGGTCAGTCACACGCTCGATATCGATCAGCTCCTCCAGCGGATCATGGACCTGATTTTCGAGTGGGTCGAGGCCGACCGGGGTTGCATCATGCTGGTGGACCCTGGTGGAAAGAAGCTCACGCCCAAAGTCCGCCGGACGCGCCAGGGATTGCCGGCCGACGACAAGATTACCATCAGCAAGACGATCCTGGACTATGTCTTGGAGCGCAACGAGGGCGTGCTGACCACCAATGCCCGCGAGGACCATCGGTGGAATCCCGCGGCCAGCATTCTTCAGTTGGGCATTCGCGAGGCGATTTGCGTGCCCATGCAAGGCCGGTACGACGTGGTCGGGGTGATCTATATCGACACGTCGTCCAGCCCTCAGGAGATCCTCCGCAAGGGCGGCGCGAGCAAGTTCACCGAGGACCATCTGAAACTGATGATCGCCATCGCCCACCAGGCCGCGCTGGCAGTCGAGGATACCCGCTACTATTCGGCCATGGTCCAGGCCGAACGCCTGGCCGCCATCGGCCAGACGATCGCCACCGTCTCGCACCACATCAAGAACATCCTCCAAGGCATCCGCGGCGGAAGCTACCTGATCGAGATGGGGCTTGCGGAGCATGACGAGTCGTTGGTTCGCAAGGGCTGGGGGATTGTGGAGAAGAACCAGCAGAAAATCTCGAATCTGGTCCTCGACATGCTCACCTTCAGCAAGGAGCGCGAGCCGGACCTGTCGCCGTCGGACATGAACCGCGTGGTCGGCGACGTGGTCGAGCTGATGCAATCGCGCGCGTCCGAATGCCAGGTGCAGTTGCAGTACCGGCCGGCCCCGCATATGCCCACGCTGGTCTTCGATCCCGAAGGGATGCATCGCGCCATGCTCAACGTGGTGACCAACGCGATCGACGCGGCGGCCGAGGGACCGTCGGCCGGCTGCGTGACCGTGACCACGGAGTATGCGGAGGATCGCGGGGTGGTGCGCGCGATCGTCGAGGACAACGGGCCCGGCATTCCCGCGGAACAAATGGAAACGCTGTTTAGCCCATTCGTATCGAGCAAGAAGAGCCGCGGCACGGGATTGGGGCTGCCCGTCAGCCAGAAGATCGTCCAAGAACACGGCGGCCGGATCGAGGTCTCCAGTGTGGTCGGCCGCGGGGCCCGGTTCGTCCTGGAGATTCCGGCCACGCCGCCCGGAAGCGGCGCGCAGACCCTGGCGAGCGATGCCGAGGCGTCGTAGTTGCCGTGGGGTCGGGACGCTGGGGTGGCCCAGGGTTGTCCGGCCGGTCGATGGACCCTACATTGAAGGACGCGTGCGGTGCGGGTCGTTCGATCGCGCCTCGCCGGATGAGGCGCTCTGGCCGCGCGTGGACCGATCCTTCTCCAAGCTGAGGACTCTCGATGGCAGATAACGTGTTCAAGAAAGTCGAACTGGTCGGCACCTCGTCGAAATCGCTCAGCGACGCCGTCGCCAACGCCGTCGCCAAGGCCAGGCAGTCGGACCCCAACCTCCGATGGTTCGAGGTAGTCGAGCAGCGTGGAGCCCTGGTCAACGGCGAAATCCAGTATCAGGTGACGATCAAAGTCGGCGTGAAGCTGGAATGAACGGTCCCGGCGAGGCGTTCGACCCCTATCACAAGTGGCTGGGGATCGCCCCCCAGCAGCAGCCCCCCCACTACTACCGGCTGCTCGGAATCGACCTCTTTGAAGAGGATCCCGACGTGATCGCGGCCGCCGCCGACCGGCAGATGGCCCACGTGCGGAACTACCAGTCGGGCCAACATGCCGAGGCCTCGCACCGGCTGCTCAACGAGCTGGCGACCGCGCGCGTCTGCCTCTTGACTCCGGAAAAGAAACGGGCTTACGACGCGGCGCTTCGAGCCCGGCTCGCGGATGGCGACGATCGCCTTGCAGGCTCCCGGCCCCCGCCCCTACCCCCTGGGGCCTCCACGGCGTCGGTCGGGCGATTGATCCGAGATGCGTGCCGATACGTATGGGCCGAGGGACAGCGGTTCTGGATCTGGCAGACTCGGCTGCCGGGGGTGTATTGGCGGTTGGGCGTCAACGTGTACCACGAGGGACGCTATCGGACGCGTTTCGCGCGGCTCTACTCGGAACTCGAAGCGACGGCGGAGACGACCCAGCCGAACCCGCCCTCGGCGCGCACGGCGCGGCTCTGGCGCCGACTGGGGTTGAGCCTGCGATGCGCGCTAGAGAACCGGCGCCGGGCGGGTCTGCTGAGGACCCTCGGTCAGGCCGCCTACGAGGCCGACCAGGACCAGAGCGGGCCGGCCTATCTCACCAAGCCGGTCCGCGATGTCCTTGCGCGGTTGGCCGATCTTCGGGCCGAAGTGGCCGCGCTGGCTCAGACGCCGCCAGGCCGTACGCTCAGCCCGCGGCGATTGGCGTGGATCGCCGCCGGGGTCCTCGGCGCGGGGGTGGTCCTGTTCTGTTGGCTGCGCTGGCTTTTCTAGATGGTGTTGCACGATTCTGGGAAATGCCGGAGCGCGGGCATCTTGCCCGCACCGATGCGGCCGAGACGGCCGCGCTCCAGGCATCTCGCCCTTGGCCACCGTGCGGGGCGCAGGCGCCCTTCGTTGAACCGGTCGAACCGACACGATAGACTGGGCGTTCTTCGCGATGCGATGGTCACGCCCCACCGCCACACCAGGGACTCTCGCCACGATGCGCCGAAGTGGAATCCATGCGATGCTCGATTTGCTCGCCGGGTGCGGCGTGCGATACCTGTTCGGCAATCCCGGCACCACGGAACTGCCGCTGTTGGACGCGCTGGTCGGGCACAAGCAGATCGCGTACGTGCTGGCGCTTCAGGAAGTACCGGCCATGGCCATTGCCGACGGCTACGCCCAGGCCACGCGCCAGCCCGGCGTGGTCAACCTGCACATCAGTTGCGGCCTGGGCAACGCCATGGGGATGCTGTACAACGCGTTCCGCGAGGGAACGCCCCTGGTGGTGACCGCAGGCCAGCAAGACACGCGCATGTCGTTCGAGGAGCCGATCCTCTGGGGCGACATGGTCAGCGTCGTGCGCCCGTGGACGAAATACGCGGTCGAGGTGTCGCGGATCGAGGACCTTCCGTCGGCCGTGCGCCGGGCGGTGCAGGCCGCGCGGACACCGCCGACCGGCCCCGTGTTCCTCTCGCTTCCCCTGGACGTGCAGCAGGGCGAGGCCGACCTGGATCTTACGCCGCCGCGGCTTCCCGACCCGCGCGTTCGTCCGGCGGCCGAGGACCTTCGCTGGGCGGCCGAAGTGCTTGCCGCGGCCGAGAACCCTGGCATTCTCGTGGGAAGCCGGCTTGTCGAGGCCGACGCGGTCGATGCCCTCGTGTCGGTGGCCGAGCGGCTTGGCGCGCCGGTCCTCCACGAGGCCGCCACGTCGCACGGGCGCGCGAGGTTCCCGTCGC
>DYLT01000315.1 GCA_020721945.1 Blastopirellula marina | reverse complement strand
ACCACGGCGGGCTGACCACAACCGCCGAGGGGATGCTCCGCCTGATTCGCGAGGTCAAGAGCGTCACAAGGCGGCGCGCTGATGGCGCCGGTAGCGGTAGTAGGCCGCGCAGGCGCCTTCGGACGAGACCATCGGCGCCCCGAGCGGCCGGTCGGGCGTGCATGTGCTGCCGAAGGCTGGGCACTCGTGCGGCTTGCGGTGGCCCTGGAGCACCTCCCCGGCGATGCACTCGGCCGGCTCGTCGGCGGTCAGCGCGGCGACCCCGAACCGCCGGGTCGCGTCGAACTCGGCGAACGCGGGTCGAAGGGCCAATCCGCTGGCTGGGATCGTGCCGATGCCTCGCCATTTGCGCGGCGCGGGCTCGAAGACCTCGGCGAGGATGCGCCGTGCCGGGCGGTTGCCCTCGGCGCGCACCGACCGCGCGTATTGATTCTCGACCTCGAAGCGGCCCTGCTCGAGTTGCGCGACGCACATGGCCACGCCCTGGAGGATATCCAAGGGCTCGAACCCCGTGGCCACGATCGGCACGCGGTACTGCGTGGCGAGCACGCGGTACTCGTCGAGTCCCACGACCGTGCAGACGTGGCCGGCTGCCAGAAATCCCTGCACCTGGCACGATGGCGATTCGAGCACAGCGCGGATCGCCGGGGGGACGAGCACGTGGCTTACCAGAACCGAGAAGTTCTTGACCCCCAGGCGCGCCGCCTGCACCACGGCCATGGCGTTGGCCGGCGCGGTCGTCTCGAAGCCTACGGCGAAGAACACCACCTGCCGGTCCGGGTGCTTGCGTGCGAGGGCTAGCGCATCCATCGGCGAGTAGACGATCCGCACGTCGGCGCCTTCCGACTTGACGGTCAGGAGGTCCTTGCGCGAGCCCGGCACGCGGAGCATATCGCCGAACGAGCAGAAGATCACCTCGGGCTTGGCGGCAATCGCCATGGCCTGGTCGAGGATCTCGATCGGCGTGACGCACACCGGGCAACCCGGCCCGTGGATCAGCGAGATCGCCTCAGGCAGCAGCTCATCGAGCCCGAACCGCACGATGGCATGTGTCTGCCCGCCGCAGACTTCCATGATGTTCCAGGGCCGCGTGGTGATCCGGCCAATGCGCTCGGCAACCCGCCGGACCTGCGCGGGGTCGCGGTATTCGTCGACGTATTTCATGGTGTGCCGTCATCCATCGCGCCGCGCTGGTCTGCCTCGGCCAACTCCTCGATCTCTTCGAGGTACGCGAAGATCTGGCGGGCCTCGGCTTCCTCGACGCGGCTGAGGGCAAAGCCCACGTGCACGATCACGTAGTCGCCCACCTGCGCCTCGGGCACGTAGGCCAGGCACGCCTCCTTCACGATGCCGCCGAAGTCGACCTTGGCCATCGGCAGGTCGTCGTTCTGGAATGTCTCGATGACTTTTCCCGGAATGCCCAGGCACATGGTTTGTCCCTCGGGTTGGTGGCTATCGGCGAATCGACCGGACTGGTCTTCGGATCGGTGAACATGTGGGTAACCTCAACCTCTGGCCGCGCCCGGCGGTGGCACCTCGGCCGATCGGAAGGCGGCGCGCGCCACGTAGGCCTGGCCCAAGGCGATTCCGCCGTCGCCGGGCGGGATGGCGCTGGGGAGAAAGACTCGGTGGCCCGCCTCGCCAAGCCGCTGGCAAACCCGGCGCGCCAGCAAGGCGCTCTGGAAGCATCCGCCCGCAAGGACGATCGGAGCCCGCCCCTTGGCGCCGAACGCCCCCGCAAACCGGCGCGCGGTCTCCACCGCCCAGTCGGCCAAGGCGTTGTGGAACCGGGCGCTGATGATCGCCACGGGCACGCCGGCCGACCGGTCGGCCAGCACGGCCTGGACCAACGGCTCCCAATCGGCTACGGCTGGCTCGCCCGGGGCAAGCGGCAGCGGGTAGGCGTCGGCGCATTCGGGATCCGCGGCGAACTCCAGGGCCATGGCCGCCTGGCCCTCGTAACTGAGAGTCGCCCGGCCGGTTTCGTGCGCCGGCAGACCGCACAGCGCGGCCACGGCGTCGAACAGCCGGCCCAGGCTGCTGGTGCGCGGACAGAGTTTGGGGCGGTCGAGCAGGGCGGCGACCGCGGCCAGATCGTGGCGCGCCCACCAGGCTTCGGCGATCCCGAGCGCCTGGTCCCCGTAGATCTCGTGCAGCAGGCCGATCGCCGAACGGCGTGGCTGGCGCGTGGCCTGATCCCCGCCCGGCAAGGGAAACGTGCGCAGGTGGGCCACTCGCCGGTACGTCGCACCTTGACAGCATAGCACTTCGCCTCCCCAAACCGTCCCGTCGTCGCCGTAGCCCGTGCCGTCCCAGGCAAACCCCAAGACCGGCCCTTGCAGGCCGTATTCCGCCATGCAAGCGGCCACGTGGGCGTGGTGGTGCTGCACACGAACCACCGGGACGTGCCAGCGCGCGGCCTGGGCTTCGGCGTGCCGGGTCGAAGCATAGTCGGGGTGCAAGTCGCAGGCGATGACCTGGGGTTCGGCTTGGAAGAACTCCAAGAGATCCGCCGCGGCGCGCTGGTGCACCTCGATGCTTGGCACGTTGTCGAGATCGCCCACGTGCGCACTGAGCACCGCGTGCGAGTCCTTGGCGAGGGCCACCGTGTTCTTCAGGTGGCCGCCCAGGGCCAACACCGTCGGTCCGCCGAGATCCAACGCGATCGGCAAGGGGGCGTAGCCGCGGGCCCGGCGGAGGATCCGAAGCCCCGCGGGGCCGACCACGGCCACCGAATCGTCGACGGGCCGCACGATCGGCCGATTGTGGACCAAGAACCCATCGGCAATTCTTCCGAGCCGGCCCACCGCCTCGTCGGTCGAGATGGCCATCGGTTCTTCCGAGAGGTTTCCGCTCGTGCACACGATGGGCCGGTTCAGCCGATCCATCAGCAGATGATGTAGCGGCGTATAGGGGAGCATTACGCCGAGGTACGGGTTGCCCGGCGCGACCTCGTCGGCCACGTCGCACATGGCTTGTGCATCGCGCCGTTGCCGCAACAAGACGATCGGGGCCTGGGGGGAGACCAGGGCCCGGGTCTCGTCCGGACCGACCTCGCACCGGCGGCGCGTTTCGTCGAGCGACGCAAGCATCAGGGCCAGCGGCTTGTCGGGCCGGCGCTTGCGTTGGCGCAGCCGGGCCACGGCCGGGCCGCTCGTCGCATCCACCAGCAGTTGGAACCCGCCAAGCCCCTTCAGTGCCACAATCCGGCCGGCAAGCAGGGCCGCGACCGCCTCGTCGAGCGCCTGGTCCCGCGATGCCAGCGTTCGGCCCACCGGGTCGAGCCACTCCAATTGCGGGCCGCAACGGGGACAGGCGATCGGCTGGGCGTGGAACCGGCGGTCGCCAGGATCGCGGTACTCGGCATCACACGCTAGACACATCGGAAAACCCGCCATCGACGTGCGCGCCCGATCGTACGGTACCTGCCGCAGGATCGACCAGCGCGGTCCACAGGCCGTGCAGTTGGTAAACGGATACCGGTAGCGGCGCTCGCTGGGGTCGCGGATTTCCGCGAGGCAGGCTCCGCACGTGGCCAGATCGGCGGGAATCGTAGGACCGGGCGTACCCTGGCTCGGGCTGGGCCGGATGGTGAACTCGCCGCGCGGTCCGTCCCGAGCGGGGATCTCGCGGACGTTCATGCGATCGATGCGGGCTTGCGACGGCGGCGCATGCCTCAACGCGGCGACAAACTCCTCCACCGCCTCCGCGCCGCCCTGCACCTCGATTCGCACCGTGTCGGCTTCGTTCCGCACCCAGCCGGTCAGGCCCCTCGCCCGAGCTGCATGGTAAACGAACGGCCGGAACCCCACGCCTTGGACCACGCCCGAGACGGCGATTGCCAAACGGCGTTCGAGCGAGGCATGGGTTTCTGGCCGGGACATCGGATAGGGCACGCGGACGGTTTCGGGGGCCCTCGAGACCGCCGGCGCGGAGCCAGGGCCCCTAGCCAGTCTATGGGCCGGCAGCCGTAACGCCCAGCCCCCAAAGGGCTACTGCTTGCCGCCCTGCGCCGCCACGTAGTCCTTGAAGATCTGCGGATCGGGCTCGTAGCGCTTGGCCTCTTCAGGCGTCGGCACGCGCAAGGGGCGAATCACGCGGAAGCCTAGGAACTGCGCGTCGGTCAGGTACCAGATGCTCTGCGGAATTTGCGGATCCTGCATCTTCCAGTCCTTGGTCGAACCGCGGCGCGCCGCGCTGCGCAGGGCCTCGGGGTCGTCTTGCCACGAGCCGCCGCGCACCACGCGGGGAAATTCCTTGGTGGGAATGGCGTAGGGGTGCTTCACCGGTTTGCCGGACAGCGTCTTATAGAAATCGGGGATGTACTGATCGAGCACCCATTCGCAGACGTTGCCGTGCATGTCGTGCAAGCCCCAAGGGTTGGGCTTCTTCGTCCCCACTTTCTGGTACTTGTCGTTGCTGTTGTCGCCGAACCAGGCGTAGTCTTTGAGCTTCTCGGGATCGGTGCCGAACGAGTACGCCGTGGTCGTGCCGGCCCGGCACGCATATTCCCATTCGGCCTCGGTCGGAAGCCGGTAGTAGCGACCGGTCTTTGCCGAAAGCCACTTGCAGTACATCTGGGCGGCATACTGAGTCATGCAGATGGCCGGACGGCTGCCCTTGCCCATGTCGAACGACATGTCGGTGTAGGGCTTGGTGGGCCGAGCCACGGCATCGGCCAGCTCGTCGTACTTGCTGGGCTGGGCGCTCTTACTCTTGCGGCGCTGCTTGTCCAGCTCGAAGCACCAGGTCTCGTACTCGTCCCAGGTGACCTCGCACTTGCCCATCCAGAAGGGTTCGACGGCGACCTCCACCAGAGGCCCCTCATCCTCGTTGCGCCCCTCCTCGCTGGGGGGACTGCCCATCTTGAACGTCCCGCCTTTGATCGGCACCATGTCGAACTTGATTTCTTCCGTGGCAAGGAGTTCGGTGTACGGCTTCATCTCGGCCTCGGTCTTGGCCTCGGCCGCCGGATTGGAAAGCGGCGCGTTGGGAAGCCACTTGACCGTGGGTTGTTCGACCGGATCGAACCCGAGCTTCTTGACGGCCTCCTCGCGCTCGCTGGCACGAGCCACCAGGCCGAACACCAAACACGCGGCCGCGACCATGCCGGTCACGCCAAACCGTTGAAACCGACGCCACTTGCCAGGTACGATGGACATTCAGGAGTTCCTCTCTAGGGATCTGTACGCGGGGTTTTCCAAACGAGTATTGGGGGTCCGAAGGACTTGCTGGCCATGGGACGACTGGTCTTGGCGTGGCTCTTCACGGTGGGCAATGCGGCCTTGGAGCCGGCGGGACCAAGCCTCGCTCGTTTCGAGTACGAGCGAACCGTCATGTCGATTCCCATCAAACTGGTATTGTACGCTCCCGCGGAGTCGAACGCAAACGCGGCAGCCGATGCGGTCTTTCGCCGTATTCTCGAACTCAACGGCATTCTGAGCGATTATGACGCCGAGAGCGAACTGCTGCAACTGGTGGCCACGGCGGGAGAAGGCAAGGCAGTGCGCGTCAGCGACGAACTATGGCGCGTCATGACCCACGCGATCGACCTTGCCCGGCGCACCGACGGGGCCTTCGACCCGACGATCAACCCGGTCGTGCGCCTGTGGCGCAAGGCCCGGCGCGAAAAAAAACTACCCTCGCGAGAAAAAATCGAGGAGGCTCGAAAACTCGTCGGGTATCAGCACGTGCGCCTGGATCCCAAACACCAAGCCATCGAGCTGACCAAGCGAGGGATGCGGCTCGATCTGGGGGGCGTGGCCCAGG
>DYLT01000314.1 GCA_020721945.1 Blastopirellula marina | reverse complement strand
TGAGCGGGGCGCCATTGACGAAGTAGATATCGACCAGTCCGTCGCCGTCGTAGTCGAACGTGGCCATGCCGGCCGAAATGGTCTCGACGATGTATCGTTTGCCACTGCTGCCGTCGGTGTGGCGCCAGGCGATGCCGGTCTGGTCGGTGACGTCGCGCAGGTGGATGGGCGCCGCCGGGGGCGCTGGGCGGTCGGCGGGGCGGGGACCGACCAGCGCGAAGGCGGCCAGCACCGACGCGGCCAGCGCCGATCCCGCCGCCCACCACCGAAGACCGCCCTGTCGTGTCCTACTCATGGGTTGGGTTGCCTGTCCACTGATCGCGGAGGCGCACGTACTCCGCATTGCCCGGGTCGAGTTCCACCGCCCGAGAAATCGCCGTCCACGTCCCGGCCTGGTCGCCCGCCGCGGCACAGGCGCGGGCCAACACGAAGTAGTTCTCGGCCACGGGTTGGCGGGCTACCGCCTTGCGGGCCAGGGCCGCCGCCTCGGCCGGCTTGCGCCCGGTCCGAAGGTACAGATCGGCAAGCGCCGCGTAGCCTTCGCCGCGCTCGGGCGCGATGGCGACCACCTGGGAAAACTCCTTCTCGGCCTGGTCCAACTGTCCTAGCGCCGCATAGTGCGATCCCAACGCCAACGCGTGGATCGGGTTGGCCGGCTCCACGCGGCGGAGTTCCTCGAGGAGCGACAGGGCGTCCGCCGCGCGGTCCTGCTCCCGGCAGAGTCCGACCAGAAGCACGCGGCTCTCCGCGTTCTGGGGATCCAAGGCGCCTGCCCTTCGCCAACAAATTTCGGCCGAGTCGGGTTGATCGTGGCCATAGTAAAGACGCCCCGCGTCGGTGTAGGCCGTGGCCAACGTGCCCTCCAGCGTGCCCTCGTCGCCGAACGTGCGCCGCTTGCTCTCTTGGTGTCGGGCGAAGAACTTCGCCTCGAACACCCGGAACCTCCGCAGATACTCCCGGCTTTTCTCGGCCTGGCCGCGCCGCTGGCCAATGCGGGCCAGACCGTGCCACGCCTGGTGGCAACCCGGATTGAGATCCAGGGCACGGCGGTAATGTTCCGCGGCCAGTTCGAGTTGGTCCAACGCAAAGTACGCTTGTCCCAGATAAAAGAACCCCGCGGTCTCGTGCGGGGCCCGACGAATCTGCTCGTGCAAGACCGGCAGGGCCTCCGCGGCGCGGTTGAGGCTGAGCAAGGCATCGGCCAATTGGATGCGCACGTCCGGCTGCGGGGCGTTCAACTCGACCGCCTTGCGAAGATGCGCCACCGCTTCCTCGTACTCCCCCTTCTTGAACAGCTCGCGGCCTAACCAATAGTAGGGTTCCGAGTACTCCGGCTCGTGCCGGACGCAAGCTTGCCAGCACCGAGACGCCTCGTCGCGGCTGACGAACTTGTTGAGGATCAAACCGCGGATGAACAGGGCCTCGACCTCGCTCGGGAAATCGTGAACCAACTGGTCGGCCAGTTTCACGGCCTCGGACTGGAGCGGGTCGTTGGGGTCGAGAATGCTCGGGTCGAGCAGCGTCCTGGCTTCCAAGCCCTTCGAATACCAGCCCCACGGCGAATAGCACCAGGCAACGGCGACAAGCCCCAATAACACCACGACAGCCCCGATTCGACGGAATCGACGCCGCGTTTCAGAACAACCGGACGGCTGGGCTGCCAAGGCACCACCTATAGGACTTAGTCTTTCACCGCCTTTGGACCCGACAACCATCCATCGAGCCGAATCATCCAGCAAAAAGGCTCGCGATCTCCCTCTAGCGATCCTAACTTCTCAACGCAACCCTCGCAATGCGATGGACCCGCGGCGTGTGCCCATGACCATCGCCAGGGCCCTGAACGAGGCTCGCGCGGGGGCGCACCACCGGTATGCGGCACTTGGCATAGGCAAGGGGAACGGGGACCTATAGCTTTTGTGGGGTGGGAATCCCGCCAATTGGCACGATGGTTCGACAGCTCTCGGTGCATCGCGCCAAAAAAAACGGCTAGTGCCTTGCGTGTTTATGAGAAGGTGGTTAGAGTATAGGCGATCGTGCCGGAGACTCGGTGGAACAGCTTTTCGGAGGCCCGAGTTTCCTCGGTCCCGTTGGTTTTGGATCGCGTGGTCAACCGATGTAGTAGGACAGGCATGGGCAGACCGTGGCCGACTTGTCCCCTTGATGGTTATTACGTCGGTGCCAGGCAAAGGTTCTCTCATTCGCGGCCAAATCGGCTGCTCGGTGATACTGGCCGTCGGATGCGACTCCGAAGCGTAGTAGTTCTCGCATCCGGGCCGAAGTGCAGTCTTGGGGGAGCAAGTGATGCGACGCAAGTTGGCATTCACGCTCGTCGAGTTGTTAGTGGTCATCGCCATCATCGGCATTTTGATCGCTCTGTTGTTGCCCGCCGTACAGGCCGCGCGTGAGGCGGCCCGGCGTTCGCAGTGCGTCAACCACCTCAAGCAGATCGGGTTGGCATTCCACAATCACCACGATGTGCACAAGTTCCTGCCTGCCGGGGGGCACGGCTGGGAAGACTACCCGAGCTTCAAAGAGGCCGGTGGTTCGGGTTATCCGACCTACACCGGCGCCCCAGAGGTTGCGCCCTACCAGGGGGCGGGTTGGCTGTACCAATTGTTGCCCTACCTGGAGCAGGGCACGGTGCATCAGGGGTCCGGCGCCACGGGCGTCAACCGGCCGCGCATGCCGTACTCGGTCGCGATCTCCACGTACTACTGCCCGAGCCGGCGTGGTCCCGTCGCCGAGCAGCAAGGCACGCGGCCACAACGCCGTTATCAGGACCTGACCATCGGTCAGGCGGGCGGCCCGACCGGCAAGAGCGACTACGCCGCTTGCTGCGAAAACGAGTGGTGGAACTGGGGCGACCTGTTGACCGCCTTCAATGGCGATGCGAACGCGGCCGACGTGGCTTTCCCGCGGTATTCGTGGAACGGCAGCGGGGCTATTCGCCGCACTCGGTGCGTGTCGTGGAATAGTAGCGGAACCGGTCCTGGCCCCCGCGACCAGTGCGCCGTGCACGACTTCTCGGCCATCAAGGATGGTCTGGCCAACACCGGGTTCGCCAGCGAAAACCGGCACATCGCCCGGCACGTCGGTGGCAACCCCGGATGGGACAACGAAGGCTACGCGGCCGGTTGGGACTGGGACGTGCTCCGCCGCGGCAACGAGCGGCCCATGCCTGATCTGACGACCGGCAATGATCCCCAGCCGCGCTTTGGTTCGGCGCACCCCAGCGGGGTGAACGTGTTGCTCGGCGACGGCTCGGTGCGGCATATCTCGTACACGATCGATATCCTCACCTGGGCGCGCCTCTGGCACCGTGCCGATGGACAGCCCATCGGACAGTTCTAGTCTCGTCGCTTCGTTCGCTGTGCAATGCCTCGCCAAAGGAAGGGTTACCACCATGAATTCGCTGCATCGAGTCGCTCGCATCCTCGTGGCGGCCGTGGCTTGTCTTGCGGTCGTGGGTTGCGGGAGTCAAGAGAAGTCGGTCGTCGTCACGGGAAAGGTCCTGGAGGGCGGCAAACCGATGGACCTTTCGTCCGAGGAATACAAGGTCCGCGCCAAGGCGGTCGAAGTGACGTTCTATCCGGTCGATAGCGCCGGCAAAGTCCTTCAGAACAAGCCGACTTATGACGCGACCGTCGAGGCCGATGGCTCGTTCAAGATCGAGGGGGAGAAAGGCAAGGGCTTGCCCGTGGGCAAGTACAAAGTCGGCATCGTCCACCGCGACCCGATGTACCGCACTCCCTCGGGCCAAGGCGACCGTTTCGACCAGCGATTCTCGGTCGAGAAGACGCCGTTCGTGTTCGACATTCAGGAGAGCAAGTCGATCGATCTCGACGTGTCGGCGGGCGGAGGCGCGGCCCCCAAGCCGTAAGACCGCGCCCTACGGGCCGACGATTGGCGATGGCTGAGGCGGGCGGACCTGCGCTTGCGCCGGGTGGCCGGGCAAGGGTGCGTCGGCGCCGCTTCAGCCATCGCGTCTTGCGCTGCAAGTGCCGGTTGGGGCGCGCGCTATGAGCGATCGAGACCTCCACGCCCAACCCTCAGCCGAGTGTCTGGCCGCTTGCTGCACGGGCCGGTCGATGCGTCGCCGCCGGATGGCGATCTTGCTGGGGCTCGTTTTGCTGGCTGCGGCCTTGGGCGCGGGCTATTTCGCGGTCGTCGGCTGGCGGCAGCGATTCTTTGATCCGGCCCAACTGGCTGCCGAGACCCTAGGCCCGGACGACGCCGAGGCCGCGCGTTCGCCGGAGGACGCGGCTACCCGGTCTGCATTGCGCGCCCTGAAGCGCGAGGCGCTCGATGCGGCCTTGGGCTTGCTGGCGGACTATCCGACAAGCCCGGAAGCCCTGTGCGTGTTCGGGCTGGTGTTGAGCCGGTGCGGGAGCCGTGCCGGTGCGGTCCGCTGTTGGCAGCGGTGCCTTGACCTTGCTCCGGATTACGCGGATGCCTGGCACAGCTTGGGGCGCGACGCCCTTCAGCGAGGCGCGTTCGAGGAGGCGGCCGACCGCCTCCGCCAAGCGCTCGAGATCGACCCGAACATGCCCAGTGCGCTCCTCTCGCTGGCCGAGGCGCTGGTCGGCTTGGACCGGCTCGAAGAGGCGCTGGATGCCGCGAAAAGGCACGTGGAGCTTGCGCCCCGTTCGGCCGCGGGGTGGTTCCAGCGCGGTCAAATCCACTTCCGCCTGGCACAGTACGGCGAGGCCAAGCGGTGCCACGAGACGGCCCTGCGCCTGGACCCAGAGGCTCGGCCCGTGTATCACGCGCTGGCGCGCGCCTGCGAGCGGCTCGGGCAGACTCAAGAGGCCGAAAGGTACCGGCAGGAGTTCGCGCGCCGCGAGGCCAAGCATCGCGCGCCGGTCGACGGCCGCCGCCGGCACGAGTACGACGATCTGGGGTCGATGCGGGCTGGACTTTCGGCCACGTATCTCGCCGTGGCGAAGGTCTACGCCGGCCACGGGGCGTGGGATGCTGCCGAGGCCCTCTGGCGCAAGGCCTGCGACGCCGATCCTCGCGACGTCGAGCCGAGATTGGTCCTCGCCTCGTTCTACGAAGGGCGCGGCCGGCTCGACGAGGCGCTGCGCCTGGTCGAAGAAGCGGCGCGCCTGGAGCCGAGCCACGGGAAGCACCACCTCCAAGCCGGGCTGCTTCATGCGAGGCTGAAACGGATCGAGGCGGCCGAGGCGGCCTTGCGCAAGGCGACCGAACTGGCGCCGGACCAGCCCGAAGCCCATGTGGCGTTGGCCCAAGTCTATGCGTTGGGAGGCCGCAACCTGGCGGCCGCCAGGAAGGAGGCCGAGACGGCGGTCCGGTTGGAGCCCACGGCGGCCCACTACTTCATCCTCGGCACGGTGTGCGAGCGCCAGGGCGATTTCGCCAGGGCGCTCGTCGCGCTGGACCGTGCAAGGCAACTCGACCCAGGCCGTGTCGAGTACCGCGAGGCCTACGCGGCAGTGCGGCAGCGCCAACAAAGCTCCCCAGGCCATGGCAGGTAAGGGCGATGCCGCGTTCGATGCGTTGGATGGTGCTGACTACGGCCGGTTGCGGTGCAGCCGCGGCCATGGTGCTCTTCGTGATGCTCCCCTCGTGGCGCCGGCCTGCCGGCCCGATCGAGCTTCGCGACGTTACCGCGCGGACGGGCATGGTCTTCCGGCACACCGACGGCAGTAGCGGCCGGCGCTACATCGTCGAGACGGTCTCGGCGGGGCTCGCCACGTTCGACTACGACGGCGACGGACTGGTCGATATCTACTTCGTCAACGGCGCCCCGCTCG
>DYLT01000313.1 GCA_020721945.1 Blastopirellula marina | reverse complement strand
GGCCCACGACGCGCAGGGCCTCGGCCACCACCTCGGTCAGGGGCTCCGCCGTCGCGATCGTCTCGAGCCGCTCGATACGATGCCGCGCCGCGCCGAGATCCACCTGAAACGCGCCCGGCCCAAGCCGGCTATCGAGCACGGCCACCTGGCTTTCGGGCGGCAATTGGGTCAATAGCGCCAGCGCCCGCTCTTGCGCTTCTTCCAGCCGCGTGCGGTTCTCGTGGCGGTACGCCATGCGCATCGAGGTGTCGAAGACCAGCGCTGCCGCGACCGGGTCCTTCTGGCTTCCCAGCACGCCCCCGCTGATCTTCACCCTCGGCCGTGCCAGGGCCAGCGCGACCATCGCGATCAACGCCATGCGGAGCAACAGCAACAACAGGTGCCGCAGCTTCAACTGCCGCTGGTTCGCGTCGTGCCGCCGTTGGATGAACCGAAGCGCCGGGAATTCCAACCGCTTCGGCCGCTGCCGCATCAACAGATGCAGCAGCACCGGCACCACCACCAAGGCCCCGCCGGCCAGCAAGGAGAGGTTGATGAAGGTCATCGGCTCAATACCTCGCCTGCCGCCGCCCCAGGTACTCGGTCAACGCGCGGTCGAACTGCATGCTCGTATCCAGGGGCACATAGTCGATGCGGGCATGCGCGCATTCACGCCGGTACAGGTCGCGGAACGCCGCAACGTCCCTCTGGTAGTCGCGGCGAAAGTGGTTCGCGTCGAGCTGGAGCCGCTGGCGGCTTTCGGGCTCCTCCAGCTCGACCATGCCGTCGAATGGAAACGTCACCTCGGCCTCGTCGAGCACGTGGAAGAGGATCACGTCGTGCCCCCGGTGCCGCAGCCGGTGGAGCGACTGGAAGACCGGCTCGGGCTCGGTCAACAGATCGGAGAAGACCATCACCAGGCTCGCGTGCCGGAGCATCGCCGCAATCTGACTGAGGCTCTGGGCCACATCGGTCTTGCCCTGCGGCCTAAGCTTCGCCAAGAGCGACAGCACGTCGCCGAGGTGGCTTCGTCGCGACTTCGGAGCCAAGCTGTTGCGAATTCGCTCGTCGAAGGTCAACAGTCCCACGGGGTCCTGCTGATGGATCATCAAATAGCCTAGCGCGGCAGCCAGGCAGATCGAGTACTCGAACTTGGTCATCTCCTGGCGGTACGTGTAGCCCATCGAGCGGCTCAGGTCCATCACCAGATAGCCGGTAATGTTCGTCTCGGCCTCGAACTTCTTAACGTAGTACTTGTCGGTCTTGGCGTAGATCAGCCAGTCGATGTCCTTGGGGTCATCGCCGGGGGTGTACTTGCGGTGCTCGCTGAACTCGACCGAGAAGCCGTGGAAGGGGCTGGCGTGCAGCCCGTGCAGGAACCCCTTGACGATGAACTGCGCGCGGAGGTCCAGCCGCTTGATCTGGCGGATGACTTCGGGCTTGAGGTAGCGTTCGACGGCGGACATGACATGGGCTTCTATGGACCGGCGGCCGAACCTGGCCGCTCTCGACGACGGCTTCCCAGGCAACCACGTTCATCCTTCGTTCTCGCGTTGCAGGCACGCCGTCCTCGCACCGCGAAACCCCTCACCTCTCGAACTTCGGAATCACCGGGGGCGGCGTTTCGCGGAGGAGCCGCTGGATGATGTCTTCGGTCGTAATGCCCTCGGCCTGGGCCTGGAAATTCGTACTGATGCGGTGCCGGAGCACGGGAATGGCGACCTTTTGCACGTCTTCGATCGAGACCGAGAATCGCCCGTCCATCGCGGCCAGCGACTTGCCACCCATGATCAGGAACTGCCCAGCGCGGGGGCCGGCGCCCCAGTCGACCATCTCCTTGACAAACGGCGGCGCGGTGGGGTCCTTGGGCCGCGTGGCGCGCACCAGGCGTGCGACGTACTGCACCACGTACTGCGTCACGGCGACCGAGCCGACAAGCCTCTGCACGTTGAGGATCGCTTTGCCCGAGAGCACCTTACGTACCTCGACCCTCTCTTGCCGCGTCGTGACGGCCAGGATCTTCTCTTCTTCGTCGGCGCTGGGGTAGTCGACCTTGATATTGAACATGAAGCGGTCGAGCTGGGCCTCGGGCAGCGGGTAAGTGCCCTCTTGTTCGATCGGGTTCTGGGTGGCGATGGTGAAGAAGGGTTCGGGCAGCGGGTAGGTGGCCTGGCCCACGGTCACCTCGCGCTCTTGCATGGCCTGGAGCAGCGCGGCCTGAGTCTTGGGCGGCGTGCGGTTGATCTCGTCGGCCAGCAGGATGTTGGTGAAGATCGGCCCCTCGACAAAGCGGAAGTTCCGCCGCCCGTGCTCGGCTTCCTCCAGCACGTTCGTGCCCGTGATGTCCGAAGGCATCAGGTCCGGCGTGAATTGGATCCGCTTGAACTGGATATCGAGGATCCGCGCCAGCGTGCTGACCATCAGGGTTTTGGCCAGCCCGGGCACACCGACCAACAGGCAATGCCCCCGCGTGAAGATCGCGGCGAAGAGCTGCTCGATGACCTCGTTCTGACCTACAATGATCTTTTGAAGTTCCTCCTGCATCAGCCGCCGTTGATAGGCGAACTCTTGGAGGAAGTCGCCGAGGCTGCGTGGCTTGTTGACGGTCGACAAGTCGATGTCCTCAAGGAGAGTCGGAGTGCCGGATACCCAAGCAACATCCTCGTCCCGCCTGGCCGGCCGACTCCGGGGAGGCGATCGGCGGGGTGCGGGGGCGAGAACGACGTGGTGGGGACGTGCCTATTGTAACGGGTGTGCCGAATCCGCCCAGCCGCCGGTGGGATCGCGGATTCCTTAACCCTCCAATTCTAATATACTTGGGGTAAGCGTGCGGCCCTCTTCCCACAAGGAATCCTCCATGCGGCGCGTTGGCATTGGTGCGTGGTTGGTCGCGTTGACGTGGGTGGCCACTTCCCCGGCCTTGGCCGGGGAAGGTCCCAAACCCCAGGGCGCAAAATCGGCGCTAACGCCCGAAGCCGTGCGCCAAGCCATCGAACGCGGGGCCAACTTCCTCAAACGGCAACAACAGGCCAATGGCGGTTGGAGTGAACATCTGGGCTATCATGGGGGAGTGACCGCCTTGTGTACCTTGGCGCTCTTGAACGCGGGCGTTCCCCCAGACGACGAGCACGTCAAGCGAGCGCTGGCGTATCTGCGGCGTGTGCCCGCCGAGCGCACGTACGTCACCTCGCTACAAACGATGGTCTTCTGCCGGGCCGACCCGGAACGCGATCGGCCCCTGATTCAACGCAATGTGGTCGCCCTGGAACGATGGCAAATCCGAGAGGGGCGAAGCAGGGGGGCATGGGCCTACCCGGAAGGTCCAGGCGACAACTCGAACTCCCAATTCGCGCTCTTGGCCCTGTACGATGCCGACCGAGTGGGCGTGAGAATCAATGCCCAGACGTGGCAAAACGCCCAGCGTTACTGGCGCCAGTGCCAAAACCCCGACGGCTCTTGGGGTTATGTGCGCGGCATGGCCGGCAGCGGCAGCATGACCGCCGCGGGCATCACCAGCATGGTGATTACGATGGATCGTCTGGGCGACCCCGATGCCACCGTCGAAGGCGACCGGATTCTGCCTTGCCAGCGCTCGGAACGCGGCGACAACCCCGTCGAGCGGGCGGTCCAGTGGTTCGAACGGAACTTCACCGTCGAGAGCAATCCTGGCGCCCGGGGCCGGGCCTGGCTATTGTACTACTTGTACGGTCTGGAGCGCGTCGGCCGGCTGACCAACCGCCGCTTCATCGGCGACCACGACTGGTACCGCGAGGGGGCCGAGTACCTCGTGTTTCGCGCCAAGGGTGGTCCGCTGAGCGACCATTGGACGGGCACGGGCATGAACGAGACCGACGCGCGGATCGCGACCAGCTTCGCCTTGTTGTTCCTCTCGAAGGGACGCTGGCCCGTGCTGCTATCTAAGTTGCGGCACGGTCGGGAAGACGAGTGGAATGCCCATCGCAGCGACGTGAACAACCTGACCCGGTATGTCGAGTCCCAGTGGAAGACCGACTTGATCTGGCAAGTGATGGACCTTCAAGCGTCGTCGATCGCCGATCTGACCCAGTCGCCGGTGCTCTACTATTGCGGCAAGAACAGTCCGTTGCCGGAGGACCCGCGGGAGCAAGACGAGTTAGCCGCCAAGCTCCGGGGCTATCTCGACCGGGGCGGTTTCTTGTTTGCCGAGGCGTACTGTGGTGGGGCAGGCTTCGACGAAGGCTTCCGCAAGCTCATGAAGAAGGTCTTTCCCGAGGAGGAATACAAGTTGCAACTCCTGCCGGCCGAGCACCCCATCTGGCGAGCCGAGGCGTTCGTGCCCGCCAAACACCAGCGGGTCTTGGAGGGGGTCGAGTTCGGCTGCCGCACGAGCGTCGTGTATTGCCCGCCCGACCATTCCGACCGCGTCCGCGCTCCGTTGTCGGCCCTGTGGGAGCTATCGCGCCCCGGACGCGACGTGAAGTTCTCGGCCGGGGTGCAGGAGGAGATCAAGGCGGGGCTTTCGATCGGGCTGAACGTCCTGGCCTACGCCACCAACCGCGAGCTGAAGACCCGCGACGAGTTCTTCACGCCGCGGCCGGAGCAGGCCGGGCCGAGCGAGGCTCGCCGGGGACTGCTCTACGTAGCCAACCTGCGTCACCCTGGCGGATGTTCGGCCGCGCCGCGGGCATTGACGAACCTGCTCGAGGCGGCGGCCGCCAATGCCAAGATCCGTGTCCACACGCCGCCCCGCGACATCGACATCGCCGACCCAGCGCTGTTCGACTATCACCTGGTTTTCATGCACGGTCGCACCTCGTTCCGTCTGACCGACGCCGAACGGAAGCAACTGAAGACCTACGTCGAACGCGGGGGCATGGTGCTGGCCGATGCCATCTGCGCCAGCCCGCAATTCGCCGATGCGTTCCGCAAGGAAATGCAGGCGATGTTCCCCGATCGCGCGCTCCAGCCCATCCCGCGCGACGACCCCCTGTTGACACCGGCCTACGGCGGGTTCGATGTCCGCATGGTCCAAAGGCGCGATCCGCAGCAGCGATCCAAGACCGATCCGCTGAAAGCCTTGCTGCGCAAGGTGCCGCCAGAACTCGAGGGAATCCGGCTCGACGACCGCTGGGGCGTCGTGTTCTCGCGGTACGACCTGAGCTGCGCCTTGGAGAAGCAGGACTCGGTCGAATGTCAAGGCTACACGCGCGACGATGCGGCCCGGATCGGGGTCAACGTGGTGCTCTACTCGTTGCAGCAATAGGGGTCTGAGACGCCGTCCTGCACCGATGCGAACCATCCTCTTGCTCGTCGGGCTCACCATTCTCGTGCGCGGCGGCGCGATGCTGGCGGCGCCGGACGCCCTGCGCGATGACGTGGACCGCTACCGCGCCGTGGCCGAGAACCTCTACCACCGGGGCGTGTTCGCGACGATCGAAGCGCCCACCGCGTACCGGCCGCCGCTCTACCCAGTCTTGCTCGTGCCCGCCGTGGCGCTGGGCCCCTGGTCGAACGTGGGCATCGCGGCGCTGCACTTGGCCCTGGGGGTCGGCACGGTCGTCTTGACGTGGCGGCTGGGACAACAAGCCCAACTGGGCGACTGGGCATGGGTCGCGGCCGTGCTGGTGGCCTGCGACCCCATCCTGGTGAGGCAATCGATGCTCGTCATGACCGAGACGCCCGCCGCGTTTTTCGCCGCGGCGGGGCTGGTCGCGCTGGGTGAGGCCACGCGATGTCCCTCCGCGGGGCGCGCCGCGCTGGCGGGCGTGTGTCTGGCCGCCGCCGCGCTGTGCCGACCGACGTTCCTCCCCTGGCTTGCCGCCTGCGC
>DYLT01000312.1 GCA_020721945.1 Blastopirellula marina | reverse complement strand
TCGACTGTTGCGAAGGCGAGCCGATCGCCTACGAGGAGGTGGTTTCGGACCTCGCCGGCGCGCGGGTGATCTATCTTGGCGAGCGGCATTCGCTGGCGCGCCACCACGAGATCCAGGCGCAGCTCGTGGCCGACGTGGCTCGGCAGGGGGCCAATCTGGTCCTCGGGGTGGAGCCGATGGAGTCGGTCCATCAGCCCCACCTCGACCGATACGCGCGGGGCGAAATCACCTTCGAGCAGCTCGCCGAGACCACGCAGTGGGCCAAGCGATGGCGCGGCTATGAGGGTTATCAGGCGGTCCTCGAGGCCGCGCGCAAGGCGGGGGCCCCGATCCTGGGGTTGAACGCTCGCACCGAGACCATCCGCCAGATCGCCCGAAGCGGCGGGGTGGACACGCTCGACCCGGCCTTGCGAGCGGAGCTTCCCGGCGACATGGGGTTGAAGGATCCGCCCTACGAGAAGTTCCTGAACCTCCAGATGATGGTTCATGCCGCGGCGACGCCCGAGCGACTGCGGCCGATGGTCGAGGCCCAGATCGCGCGGGACGAGGCGATGGCGGCCACGCTGGCGACGTTCCTCGAATCGGAGGCGGGCCGGGGACGCACGGCGATCGTGGTCTGCGGGGCGGGGCACGTGGCGTATGGTCTGGGGATGCCCGCCCGCGTGGGGCGCCGAATGCCGGGCCTGAAGGACCGGATCGTCTTGCTGTCGGAAAGCGGCGACATGGAACTGTCGCCCGAGGCCCAGGCCCAGGCCCGGCCGATCACGATCACGCACGACCAGCTTCGCGCCTTGGGCCGGCCGGTGGCCGACTACCTCTATGCCAGGGCCTTGAAACCTGAGGATCGGTAAGCGATGCGACGTTTTCGACACGCACGCCACCACCGGTTTTTTCGATTCGCCGTGTTTTGCCTGGCGGCGATGGCCGTGCCGTGGTGCAAAGAGTGCCCGGCCACTGCCTCGGCGGCCGACTTCCGCGACTTGATCGAGGCCGACTGGACCGCCCAGGAGAAGCGCCGCGGGCGCTCGGCAGACTCTCCCGAGGCCCTCGCCGACGCGCTGGCGCGCGGCCAGCGGCTCGTGGCCCACCTGGCCTCGCTGAAACCGGCGCCCGATTTGCGCAAGGACGAGGCGGAACTGGCGCGCTTGTCGCGGGCCGGCCAGCGGGCCGGCTCGCTCGGATCAGCCGACCGGCTGGCCCTCTATCGCAAGGCGCGGGGACTGGTCCGGCGCATGGCCCTGAAGAACCCGCGGTGGGCCGATCGGGCCATCGCGTTTCTCAAGCGGCGCCGCTTCATCAGCCAGATGTTGCACGAGTACCTGGGGTACTTCTACGACTACGGCGACGTCGCGGGCGGCGGGGTGTTCGTCCTGGAAGAGCCGGGCAAGTCGTTTCGCACGCGGGACCTGGTCGAGGGCCGGCTGCCGCGGGGGAATTACACCACGCTGGCCGCCTCGTTCGACGCCCGGACGCTCTACTTCGCGTTCGCCGAGCGGGCCCCGCGCAAGCCCGAGTACGACTCGCCCGAGCGGCGGTGCTTCCATCTGTACTCGATCGACGTGGCCAGCGGGCGGCTTCGGCAGTTGACCGAAGGCCCCGACGACGACTTCGATCCTTGTCCCCTTCCGGATGGCGCCCTGGCGTTCATGTCGACCCGCCGCGGCGGATTCGGCCGGTGCCACAACCCTTGGGAACCGCTGCCCGCCTACACCCTGCACCGGTTGGAACCCGATGGTCGGGTGCGGACGCTGTCGTTTCACGAGACGAACGAGTGGCATCCGTCGGTGCTTGCCGACGGCCGGATCGTGTATACCCGTTGGGACTACGTCGACCGCTCGGCCGCGAACTACCACGGCCTTTGGATGACCAATCCCGACGGCACCAACCCGCAGGTCCTCTTCGGCAACTACACGGAGCAGATCAACGCCTGCTATCAGCCCCGGGCGATCCCCGGCACGAACAAGATCGTGTTCGTGGCGGGGGCCCATCATGCGGCGGTGGGCGGCTCGCTCGTCGTGGTCGACCCCTCGCGCGTGCGTCTGGATTCTCGGACGGGCAAGGATGACCTCGCCTCGATCGAGGTCCTTACGCCCGAGGTGTGCTTTCCCGAGGCCCCGGGCTGGCCCGCCAGTTACTTCCACAGCCCGTGGCCGCTTTGCGAAGACTGCTACCTCGTGGCGTTCAGCTTCGAGCCGCTGCCGGGAATGGGCCCTGGGGTCCAGCAGGACACGGCCACGGGCATCTACTACGTCGACCGTTTCGGGAATCTGGAGCTTTTGTACCGCGAGCCGGGGGTGTCGGCGATGTATCCCATTCCGTTGAGCCCGCGGCCGGTGCCGCCCCTTCTGCCCAGCGCACTCGACCCGGCGCTGGGCGACGAAGGGGAGCTGCTCTTGAGCGACGTGAACCAAAGCCTCTTGCCGATGCCGCGCGGCGTGACGGCCTTGCGGGTCTACCAAGTGCTGCCGAAGACCGAGACCCACGTGGCCAACCGGCCCCGCTTGGGGTACGCCAATGCCGAGAGCGCGCGCATGCTCTTGGGCACGGTGCCGGTGGAGGCCGACGGCTCGGCGTATTTTCGCGTGCCGGCCCAAAAGCCGCTGTACTTTCAGGCGGTCGACGCGTCGGGCCGGGCGGTCCAGACCATGCGGAGCGTCACGTATCTCCAGCCGGGCGAGCGTCGCGGCTGCGTGGGCTGCCACGAACGCCCGGGGACTGCTCCGCCGTCGCGAAGGGCGATGGCCGCCTCGCGGCCGCCCTCGGCGATCGCCCCGGGACCCGACGGGACGCGGCCCATGTCGTTTTCGCGTCTGGTGCAGCCGGTGCTCGACCGGCACTGCGTGCGCTGCCACGACGGGGCCACGGGTCCGGGAAAGAGCCCGCTTTCGCTCGTGGGCACGCCCGCGCGCGAGTTTTCCACCGCGTACGAGCGCCTGAAGCCCTACGTGCGTTGGAACGAATGGGGCTCGGCGAGCATCGATCAGGCGGTCACCCGGCCCGGACACGGCGGCGCTGTCCAAAGCCCGCTTGCCGCGATTCTCGACAATGCCGCGCACCGCGAAGTCCGCCTGTCCGAGGCCGACCGGCAGCGCATCCTCGTCTGGCTCGACGCGAACGCCCCGTTCTACGGCGCATATAGCGACGCGGAGCGCGCGGCGCAACGACGCGGCGAGTCGATCCCGCCACCGCGGCGCCAGTAGGGGTTTGGGGCACTGGGGCTAGGGCTTCGTGCCGGGTGGTTCGCTCTTGCGGGGATCGGGTTGCGTCCCTGCGGCACCACCCGAACTCGACAGGCGCTCGAAGTACTGGCGGTTCATCTCCTCCCAGCCGGGCGGCGAGGGGTCGTGCATCGCGCCGAGCATCTCTTTCTGGATGTCGGCCGGGAGGTTGGTCGTGGCGTCTTGGCGGACCTCGAACTCGCCTTCGAGGTACTGGCGGACGTTGGCCGCCCGTTCGGCCAGGACCTGGCGCTGGCGCAAGGCGTTCTGATAGTTGCCGGCCCTCAGATCGGTCTCGATCTGGGCCATGATGTCGATGAGCTTTTTGAGGTCCTGGTGGTGGAAGTTCATCACCTGGAACTGGGCGTCGATGCCTTCGGCCTTGTTGCGCAGGGCGGCCTGTTTGCCGGCCAGGCGGGCGAGGTCGCGAGGGCCGGGGGCGTTGGGCGTGGGCCCTTCGAGCCCCTCGCCCCCCTGGCCGCTCTCCTTGCCGCCGCCGGTGGCCCCGCCGGTGGGCTCCTTGCTGTGGTCCTTGATTTGCCCCTTCATGAGGGGATCGGGAGTCAAGCGGCTGGGGGTCTTGCGCCCGCCCTTGCCCACGGCCTCGTCGCCGACGAACTCGCCGCTCGACTTGCCCTGGCGGCCCTCGCCGGCCCGCCCGCCGATCTCGCTGGTGTTCGGAAGCCGGTTGCCCGTCGCCCCCTTGGCGCTCATGTTCGAGATCGGCCCATCGGCCACGTCCCAGCCAGCGCCCTTGTCGAGCGAGTCGGCGGCGCTGGACGAGACGTCTTCCATCTCGTCGAACAGGTCTTCTTCTTCCTCCATCAGGTCGCCAATGAGGTCTTCCAGCTCCCCTGGCAGCTCGGCCATCGGCGCCTCCTTGCTATCGTCGGCCAAGGCCTCCTCCTGGCTCCACTTCTCGCGGTCGGGCGTGTCGGGAAGCCATTTTTCGAGGTTCGTCGTGATCTCCTCGGCCATCTCGTAGCCCAACTGCTCCAAGGGAACCGCAATGTCGGCCGACTTCTTCAAGAGGGCGTCTTCGGCCATCTTCAACTCGGTCTGAATCTCGACCAGTTCCTTGGCCACCGAGGCGTTGGCGAAGTCCTGCTCGGGCAGCTTGCTCAGGTCGGAGGCCAGCTCCTTCATGAACTTCGACCAGTCGTCCTGGGCCGCGGCCAGTTGCTTGAGAAGCTGCTCTTCCTCCTCGCTGAAGTCCTCGGTCGGCTTCTTGGCAAGATTCTCGGTGGCCTCGATGACCTTCTTCTGGGTCTTCAGAAACTCGTCCAGCTTGCGCCGGGCCTCTTCGAGCTTCTTTTTCGAGTCGTCGGGCAGGTCGCCGCCGGGACGCTTCTGCATCTCAGCCAGGGCCTCGGCCTGGGCCTGGCGCGTCACGTCGAGGATCTTGCGCAGCGCTTCGATGATCTGGTCTTGGGTGGCGACCAGCGCCGGCACTGGCCCCTGGAACCCCTCGAGCGTGGTCTGCCTGACCAGCTCGTCGCACCGCTGGACCGCTTCGAGCATCTCGCCGAACGCCAGGCGGTTCAAAGCCCGCTTGATCTGCCTTCGGTCGTCGTGGTCGGTGTCTTGGATCGATTGGATCACGGCGGTGGCGGCCTTCTGGATCTCGACCTGAAGCGCCCGCACCTCGGCCGACGTCTTCGCCCGATCGGCCAGTTCGTTGCGTTGGAGGATCGCCCCGGCCACGACGCGGGCATGGACCTGCTGTTGGAGGATCTTGAAGATCGCCGCGCGGAGGCTTTCGGACTGTTCGAGGGCAGCCGCGGCCTTGGCGTCGGGGTCGACCACGCGGATCGACATCCACGGCGTGGCCGACTCCTGGGGCCCAAGCGTCATGCCGTACTTCTGGAACTCGCGGCGGTCGGCCGCCACGGCGCGAAGCATGACGACCGTGCCCGGCGCGGCCTTGTCGGCCGGCAGGGCCAATGAGTGCGTGACGGTCACGTCGCGGTCTTCCAGGTTCGCCCAAGTGCGTACCTCGGCAATCGGGAGGCCGTCGGCGGGCTTCGGCTCGGCCTCGCCTTCCTTCTTCACCCGCATTTCCAGGCGGATCTTGCCCAAGCCGTAGTCGTCGGTCGCCCGAATCCGAACGGGAATCGTGGCCCCGGGGGCGACCGATTCCAGCTTGGCCTGCTTGACCATTTCGACCGCGGGCGGCTTGTCGGGCGATATGCGGATGCGGTTGACGCGCGGATTGGGGTCCGCGTGGCCGGCGCTATTGACCATGGGAACCGTGAACGTCGAGTCTTTGAGCATGGGCAGCTCGACGACCAGGCGCCGCCCGTCCTCCTCGACGCGGCCGATGTACCGCTGGCCATCCAGTTCGACGTGCCCGCCGGCAATCGCCGTCGAGGGCTCGATGCGCAGCTCGGCCACCGTGCATTGCGGGCCGTCGAGGTCGGCGTCGCCCTTGGTCACGGTGCTCTTCGGCTGGCCCATGTACTCGGGAAACGTGTAGGTGATGCCGACCTGCTGGATCGTGGGCTTCTGGCGGACCTTGACCGTGTAGATCGGGGTCTGCGAATCGCCGATCTCGAGGCGGTACTGGATCGGCTC
>DYLT01000311.1 GCA_020721945.1 Blastopirellula marina | reverse complement strand
CGCAACAGCCACCTTTGGGTGAAAGATGCCTCCACCCGATGAGTCCCGCGCCCAGCCTGCCGCACGAGCCGACACGATCTCCGCGCCCGTTCCGCCGAACTGCGACTGCGTGCTGATTTCCGTCAATCCGATGGCGGGCCGAGGCTCCTCGGCACGCCGGGCCAATCGACTGGCCCTTCTCTTACGCCGCGAAGGGATGCGGGTTGAAGTGTGTTCCGACCTGGCGGCGGTCTCGCAACGGGCCAACCAGTTGCACGCCGAGAGGCGATTGCGCGCGCTGGTCGGCGTCGGTGGCGATGGGACTGCCGCCGAACTGGCCAACCGGACCGCGCCGGGCGTTCCCTTGACGTTCTTGCCAGCGGGAACGAGCAATTTGTCGGCACGCCAACTGGGGCTGAGTGCCCGGCCGGAGGATGCCCTACGGACCATCATGGTCGGCAAGGCCAAACTGCTCGACGCGGGCACGGCCGGCGGTCGGGTTTTCCTCGCAATGCTGGGCTGTGGATTCGATGCCGATGTCGTTGATCGCTTCCATGCCGCCCGGAGCCGATCCCCTGGCCACCACATCAGTTACTGGAGCTACCTCAAACCGATCCTTCGGTCCATCCGTACATACCAGTATCCGGAGATTCGGGTCCAGTGCGCTGGCCCCGATGGCGAGGTCGACCAGTGCCAAGGCGTGTGCTACGCCGCTCGCTGGGTGTTCGCCTTCAACCTGCCTCGGTACGGTTGGGGAGTGCGCTTTGCTCGGCAAGCGGATGGTGCCGACGGTCTTTTGGACCTGATGGCGTTCTCTCGCGGCGGCTTTTGGTCAGGACTGAAGTATCTGGCAGCGATCGAGATGGGGCGTGCGACGTGCTTGTCCGAGTGCTTCCACCGACAAGTATGGCAGGTGCGCCTTGTTTCGGATGAGCCGGTCCGCTACCAATTGGATGGCGACCCTGGTGGATGGCTGCCCGTGAAGGTCGAGGTGATGCCCGGCCGTGTGACCGTCGTGGTTCCGCCCGAGTGAGGGGTGTTTCGTGCCACCCGTATCGCGGAAACGAGGCACCGGGGGCCTGCCCTCGCCTTCGGGTGGGCGGGCTTGGGCCACCGGCCCGCGAGAACCGGGTCGGATTTCATGGGAACGAACAAGGTAGGGCGCGTGCCAAACAACCCTGCGACGATCGGACCGTTTCGATGTGGTCGCGGCGAGCCGCTGGTGGTGATCGCCGGGCCCTGCGTCATCGAAAACGAGGGTCTGACGCTCTCGATCGCCACGCGACTGGCACAAATCGCTGCCGCACTGCCCATCCCTCTGGTGTTCAAGGCATCGTTCGACAAGGCGAATCGAACCAGCATCGAGTCGTTTCGGGGCCCAGGCCTGGACCAAGGACTGACTGTGCTCCGCAAAGTCCGCGATGCCACGGGATTGCCGGTAACCACCGATATCCACGAGAGTTGGCAGGCCGCCGCGGTGGGCGAAGTCTGCGACCTCGTCCAGGTGCCCGCATTCTTGGCCCGGCAGACGGACTTGCTCGCGGCAGCGGCAAGGACAGGCCGGGCCGTGCACGTCAAGAAGGGCCAGTTCATGTCGCCAGCCGACATGAGGCACGTGGTCGGAAAGCTCGAAGCCTGCGGGTGCCGGAATGTGCTCTTGGGGGAACGCGGCACCTTTTTCGGCTATGGCCGACTGGTCAACGACTTGCGTGGTATTCCCGAGATGCAGGCCCTCGGCGCGCCGGTGGTGTTCGATGCAACCCATAGCGTCCAGGAGCCTGGCGGGCTGGGTTCGGCCACCGGCGGAAACCGGCGGATGGTCGAACCGCTGGCCCGCGCCGCGGTCGCCGTGGGGACCGATGCGCTCTTTTTCGAGACCCACCCCGATCCGGACCATGCCAAGAGCGACGGCCCGAACATGGTCCCTCTCGACGAGTTCGCTCCCATGCTCGCTCGGCTGATCCGACTTCGCCACGCCGTGGAACATCTCGAGGACACCCCAAGCCCTTTGGAAATGGGATCGCCGTGAATCCACAGCCACAAGCCAACAGCGACCGGAAGCAAAACCCCGCCGCGTGCTCGCCCCGATGGGCCGGGATTGCGCTGGTGGGTCTCGCCTTGCTCGCGGGGGTCTTGACCGTGGTGGCCGGATGCGGCAAGTCGCGCCCCAGCCGGCGCACCGCCGCCAATCCCGAGGACGTCCACCGGCAGACCAACCAGTTGTTCGTCTACGCCATCGAACACATCAGCCGGGACCAGAACTACGACGCGGGCGAGGCATTTCTTCAGGCCATGGACCGGCTTGATCAATGGGTCCGCCAGCAGGGGCCACCGCCCGATTGGAAGCTCGATCCCCTGGCCGCGCCGCTGTTCGCGGCGTTTGGCGAGTTCTTCACCGGGATCAAGCCGATCCACGCGCAATGGACCGAGGCGCGCACCGCCCTGGAACTGAAAGCCGTCGCTCGCCAACTGGAGCGCGTGCCCGACCGGCTCGAGGAACTCAGCCGGCGCAGGAACCTGGCCGATCTGGAGGCGCTCGGCCAACAGTACGAGCAGACGAACCGGAACATCGAGACGGCGGTCAAGCAAGGCGGCGACGCCACGCAGCGCGAAGAACTCGAGGCGCGGATCGTCGAGGCTTTTCTCAAGCGGCTGAAGGACCCGAAGAAACAATCGCGATTCAAGGAACTGGTGGCGGTGGCCCAGTTGCTCGACGATCCGTCGCGATTGACCGACGTGCTTCGACTGGGCGAACTCGGGCTGCGCCTCGAATCGCTCCGGCAGCCCGACCCGAACGAAGCCGCCGAGCTCGTGGCGCAGTTCGACGATACGGCGCAGCGGTTCCTTCGCGGGGGGCCGCCGACCAAGCTGCTCGTCGAGCTACGGTTTCTCGTCGAGCAGATGCAAGACCTCGGGCGGATGAAGGACTACGTCGAGCTGTTGGCCGTGGTCCGCGTGCTGGATACCCTGGCCGAGCAGCTTCGCACCACGGCGAACCGGGCCAATCGCGACGATCTGCGGGGCCTGGCCATGCGTTTTGCGGCGGCTGGCCGAAAACGCGATCTCGACGCACTGCGCGGACTCGAAGGCGAGTTGGTGTCGCTGGCCCGACCGCACGATTTCGACGATCTTGCCGCGCTGGGCCCTCGGCTGCTCGAGGCCGCCGCCGGTCTGGCCCAACTCGGCCGAAAGGCCGCTGAACAGGCAGGCCCGACGGGTTTGGAAAGCCTCAAGGCGATGGCCCCATACTGCGAGCAACTGGGGGAGCGAGTCAAACAGGTCGTCGCCGACATGCGGCAAATGACGCAAACGGCGGCCGCCAAGGCCGACCGCCAGGCCCTCGCCACGCGGTTGACCGAGTTGACCGACCGGTTCGACGATCTGGCCGAACGCGTCGCGACACTGCATGGGGAGTTGGAGTATCTCTCGGGCGTGGAGCAGCGCCAGTTCTACGCGCAAGACCAGTCGGCCTTTCGCGAGGCCGTGTTTCTCCGCGACTTGTCGCGTTGGATCCGCGGCGACGACGTCGACGACGTCGCCCGCGCCAAACGTATCTTCGACTGGACCGTGCGCAACATCCAGTTGGAGGCAACGCCCGACCCCGCCAGCGGCGTCGTGCGCGTTCCGCAGTTCCCGCTGGAAACGCTCTTTCTGGGCCGGGGAACCGTGATCGAACGGGCCTGGGTGTTCGTGCTGTTGGCCCGGCAACAGGGCATCGACGCGGCGATGCTTGGGATTCCCGACCCGGGCGAGCGCGCGACACAGGGGGTGCGGACCTGGGCCGTGGGCGTACTGAGCGAGGGCGAGATCTACCTGTTCGAGCCGCGTCTGGGGTTTCCCATTCCGGCCAAGGACGGCGTGCGCCGCGGCCCGGACGGCGCGATGGACTTCCGCCCGGCCACGCTGGCCCAAGTAGCCGCCGACGATAGCCTGCTGCGCCGGCTCGATCTGGGGGCGGACCGGCCCTATCCGCTGAAGGCCTCGCAGATTCAAAAGGTGGTGGCGCTGATCGACGACTCGCCCTCGTATTTGACGCAGCGCATGAAACTCGTCGAGTCCCAGTTGACCGGCGAGGACCGCATGGTTCTGACCGCGTCGCCATCGGCCCAGGCCGGCCGCTTCAAGGCCGCCAAGCACGTGGCCGAGGTCCGGCTCTGGAACGTCGCCTACCAGACGCTTCTCGTGCGGTGGATCCTCGGTCCGGTCCTGACCGAGTGGCAACGCCGGGTGTTCGCGCCGTTTCAAGCCCCGTCGCTGGTCCAAGGGCGGTGGATCTCCTCGACGGTCGAGGAGCCCGTCGCTCCACTGTTCCTGAAGGCCAATCCCAAGCAAAGCGAGCAGGTGCAGCGACGGGCACGGACCAGTACCGAGATGCGGCGCGAGGCCCCGCCCGACGTACCGCTGGGACAGGGGCGCACCCTGCACTTGCGGGGCCAACTGTCGGGTGAGTCCAGCGCAGCCCATTTCTACCAGATGGCTCGCCCCTCCGAACGCGAGTTGGGACTGCACCAGGGGCTGTCGGCCGACGCGAAGGCCCTATATCTCGAAGCCAAACAGAATGCCAGCTACTGGCTGGGCTTGGCGGCTTTCGACCAGCAGAACTACCCTTCGGCGATCGACTACCTGCTTACGCGCACCCTGGCGGCCTTCCCCGGAACGCCGTGGACCCCCGGCGTCCGGTACAACCTCGGCCGCGTCTACGAGGCGCAAGGGCAAGCGTTCAAGGCCGCCCAGCAGTACCGTCAGAACACCGAAGCACCCGACGCCCACGGGAACTTGTTAAGGGCCCGATGGCTCGAGGCACAGGCTCGCGCGGCGGGCGGCAAGCCCGCTGAGACGAAGCCAGGCGAAGAGCTTCCTGGATTGCCTGCTTTGCCTGCATTGCCAGATAAGCCAGCGGCCAAACCCACCGAGCAGAAGGTTCCACCCACCTCAAAGAAGTAGAATAGCCTGTTTCTGGGGTGGTTTGGCACCAGCCACTCTTGCACGTTCACGGTCGCTGGTCATCCCGCTTTGTCCGAAGTGCGGCTGCGGGGCCAACAAGCCGTTTGCCCCGCGGCGGCCATCGGGCGACGTTTTCGCCAGGCGCCCCGTTTTGCCCCGAACCCCATGAACTGCCCTTCCCCCGGGGGCCGGTTTTTGGTACGAACCGCTTCGCTGGTCGGCGGCAAGTAGGCGCCTTCGTGTTTTTTTGGGATGGACCCCATGAAACGCACCGTCTTGCGGATCTCGGCTGGAGCAACCATCTTGGTGCTCGCGTTCATTGCCATTACCCAGGCCCGGCGGGGCCTGACGGGCCCACAGCCCAGCGAAGCCGCCGAAGCCGGGAATCCTCCGACCCAGACCACGCCCGCTTCAGTTGCGGAATTACCGTCGGCACCGCGGCCGTTTGCCCCAAGCGGGCACGTCAACCCGTTGCGGCCATCGAAGGTCCAGCCATCGCAAAACCCCGTGCGGACCACGGCGGCGGAGGGGGGCACCCCGGCAAGCGCGGCCCCGGCAGCGTCCACCTTGCCGGGCGCTGCTGGCACCTCCTCTACGCCGACCACGGCGGCGGAAGCCAAGCCGTCGAACCCCTTCGGGGTGCGTCCCAGTATCTCGCCGAGTTCGCGGACGGATGCCTCGAACCCGCAATTGGTTCCCAGCGCGGCCTCCGCGCCCGAGACCCCGGTTCGGCTGACCCCGACGCCCGATCCTGCCACGTTGCGTGCAACCAGCGAGCCCACCGAACGTCGCGCCACCGAAACGCCAGCCCGACGCGAGCCGGCCCAAGCAACCGGCACTCCGCAGCCGGCACCTTGGGCGGTTCCGTTGGACGACGACCACGTCCCCCAAGCGAGAACCGCTGGCAACGGCCAGGCCGCCGCGCCGGCTACGAAGCGCCC
>DYLT01000310.1 GCA_020721945.1 Blastopirellula marina | reverse complement strand
CGTCCACCCGCCACGCCTGCGCCACCTTCTCGGCCGAGCCGTAGCGCGACGCCAGCCAGCGGTTCCACTGGGATCGCATGGCGGGCGTGTCCCATGGTACGCTGGGCTCGTTGAGCAGATCGTAAGCGAACAGCGCGCCGCGCCCGCGGTACCGGGCGGCCAATCGCTTCCAGAAGGTCTCGAGGGCGGCCAGCACCCGTTCGTCGGCGATGCGATCGCCCGAGGCCCACGGGGGCAGGCCCTCCCAGTGGTCCGGACCGGTGGGATGGAGGTAAATGCCCGCGGTCTCGGCAATGTCGAGCAATTGATCGAGCTTGGCGATGCCGTCCGGCCGAAGCGAGTCGGGCTCGGTGAAGAAGGACCCGTAGCTCAGGAACACCCGCACGCAATTGACGCCGATCTCCTTCATGCGAACGAAGTCGCGGCGCGTGGCGTCGGCGTCGAATTGCTTCCAAAGCTGGGGAGCCCAGCCGGTCCCGGGGCGGAAGTAATTCACGCCCATCGGCACGAATGGCTTGCCGTCGGCGGTTTCGAAGGTACGCCCATCGGGCGCGATGCGCACCTTGGGCAGCGGTCCGGCGGCCGACGCGGCGGCCGCTACCAGGCAAAACCCCCAAACCACGGCGGCGCGACACCTTATCGCGCCCCGGATGGCACATGCCGGTTCCTGAAGCACGGTCCTCCTCCCGCAGAATGCAAGAGCCCCCCAGATCCCATCGCGTCGCAAGACGGCGGCATCGCGCCGCTACATCGCCATGCCTTGGTCCCCGTCGGCGACCTCGACGTGCAGCGCGCCGAGCATCCGCGTCAAAGCCGCCTCTTTCTTCCGGATGAACGGCACGTTGTCGAGGATCACGGCACGCCGCTCGCTGCTGATCTGGAGGATCAAACGGCCAGACCCCAGCAGCAGGTACTCGAAGACGTCGGTGATCTCCTTGTCGATGCGGAGGTTCGGGGCCGGAAACCGCTCCAGATTCGCGAGGATCCCGTGGTGGTGCAACAGTTCGTTGCGGCGGACCTCCCAATAGTCGAACCGGGTGGTGATCCCCGAGACGACGAAGAGGAACCCCAGCAGGCCCACAAACGCCCAAAAGAACGTCGTGTTGGCCAGCGGCTGGAAACGGCGCAGCAGGTGGGTGACCGCGGGCAATAGCTCGGGTTTCTTGAGGAAGAGCAGCCACAACCCCATCGCCACCGCCACCACAAAGAAGAACAGCGTCAGCGAAATGGTGCGCGGAAAGTCAAACGCCAGAATCACCAGATTCACCCCCAACACGATGAGAAAGATCGTGGTGATCGTCACTCCCCGCGGACGAACGATCTCGGGCGCTGCGCCCGGCTCGGCCGCCACCGCAGGGGCCTGGCCCGGCTCGCCGAACTCGACCCCGCCGACGATGCTCAGGTAGATCGCCGCCAGAAGCGCGACGACGAACGTGGGGTAGAGGAAGACGATCTTCGGGTACGAGATGATGCGCACCACGCTTGGCTCTTCATCCTTCTTCTTGGCCGAAGGGGCCGGGGCGGGCGCCGACGTGGGCTGGACGGGGTTCGACGGATCCGACATGGTTGCTCCTCCCAACAGGCGTACTGCACAAGCCGCCCGACGCGCGACGGGGGTCCGGGCTCTTGGACGCCCTCCAGTGTAGCCTTCCCGCCTGCCGCGGGAAAAGGGGGCCAAAAGGCTTTTCCGACGGCCAACCTCGGTCGCCGATGGCTACCGCGATGGTCCGAGGATCGGCAGCGCGGCCGCCGATTCGTCCTTGATCGACAGCGCCGCGGTGGGGCAAGCCGCGACGCATTCCCGCGCGACCTTCGAGAGGGCCTCCTCGAGCGTGCGGTCGAACGGCACGCCGACGCGCACGTCGAAGCCACGCCCGATGAAGGCCAGGCCCAGCGGTTCCCGCGCCTTGGCCGCGATTTGGATGCACAATCCGCACTGGATGCACTTGCCCGGCTCGTAGATCACCTGGTCGTGCTCGATCCGCTCGGCCGATTTGCGCCGGCCGCGGAAGCGTCCCGCATCGGCCCCATACTGGGCGGCATAGCGGCGCAGCTTGCAGGTGGCCAGGCTGCGGCAGTCGCAGTGAAGGCATCGCTCGGCCTGCTCGACCGCTTCGCCCAGCGACACGCCGGGGGACACCTCGCCGCGCGGTGACTGACCCGCCTGCGAGACGAACTGGGCCAGCTCGTGCTCGTCAAGCCGCCCGATCCGCACCGAGAAGGGCTTCTCCCGGCCGGTGACGGGCTGGCCGCGCAAGTACTGGTCGATGCACGCGGCCGCCTCGTGGCCGTCGGCCACGCTTCGCACGACCAGTCCCTTGGGGCGGATCGCGTTGCCGGCCGCGAACACGCCCGGAATGCCCGTGAGGAACGTATCTTTCTCGGCCAGGATGCCGTGCGGGCCGGCCTGGAGTCCCCAGGTCGCCGCGGCGCTCTTGCCCGAGGCGCCGCAGGCCACCAATACGGCGTCGTACTCGGCCCGCAGCTCGGCAAATGAAGGGCACGGGCCGACCGGGGTGTTCGCCCGAAGTTCGATGCCCAGGCGCAGGATCGTCGCGATCTCGGCGTCGAGCACGTCGCGGGGGAGTTCGTCGGGGGTGGTCTCGCGCCGGAGCCTGCCGCCGGGCTCAGGCTGGTCGTCGAAGATCACCACGGCGTGCCCCTGGCGGCGGAGGTAGTAGGCGGCCGAGAGTCCGGTCGGCCCCGCCCCCACGATCGCCACCCGCTTGCCGCTAGCCGGTTCGCACTCGGGCAGGTACGGGTTGCCCGACGCGAGATCGACATCGGCGACGAACCGCTTAAGGCCGCAAACCGCCACGGCCCCATCGGCGGGGGCTCGGCGGCAGCCCTTTTCGCAAGGCTTCGGGCAGACGCGGCCCAGCACCGCCGGCAGGGCGATCGACTCCTTGACCGTCACGATCGCCTCGCGCAGCTTCTCGCCGCGGATCTCGCGCAGCATCAGGGGGATATCCATGTGCGCCGGGCACGCGAAGTGGCACGGCGCCAGGCAATCGCCCACGTGGTCGCTCAGAAGCAGTTCCAGCGCCGTGCGGCGCACCGCGTGCACTTCGGCCGTCTCGCTCTCCACCACCATCCCGTCGATGGCCACCGTCCCGCATGCCGGCACGAACCGATCCGGGTTTCGCAGTTTCACCATGCAGACCAGGCACGAGGTCGAGGCCTCGTACCCCTCGAGGTAGCAGAGGGTGGGGATGTCGATGCCGAGCTTGCGCGCCGCGGCCAGAACCGTGGCACCGGACGGAACTTCGACAGAACGCTGGTCGATGGTAATGGCGGGCATGAAGAAAAGCGAAACGCGGCGCGGGTTCGCGGAAGGGAACCCTTCGATTATGGGCGATTCGGCCGCGGAGTGTCAACGGTCCTCACCGCCGCGACAGCTCGCGTAGCGTGCGGGGCGAGAGTCCCTCGAGCGAGCGGACCACGAGATCGGCCCGCGCGAGCTGCTCGGGCGTCCGACCCGTGCTCGCGAGGCCCACCGCGGCCATTCCGGCGGCGTGGGCCGCCTCGATCCCCAAGGGCGCGTCCTCGACGACCACGCACTGCTGGGGGGCCATGCCCATGCGCCGCGCCGCGACGAGGAACACCTCGGGGTCGGGCTTGCCCCGCGTCACGTCGCTGCCGGTCACGACGGCGGCCAACAGCGCCCGCACGCGAAGCCGCGTCAGGACCAAAGCCACATTCTCCGGAGGCCCGGAGGACCCCACGGCCACGGGCAGGCCCGCGTCGCGAAGCCGGTGCAGCAACTCCCGGGCCCCGGGCATCGCGGGAAAGTCGGCCGCGAGGATCTGGCGAAACAGTGCCTCCTTGCGGTCGTCCAGGGCCCGGATCTGGTCGGCGGCGCCATCGAGTTCGGGCCAGATGACGGCGATCACCTCACGGCTCGTTCGGCCGAAGGTGGCGTCGAACTGAGCCCGCGTCATGGTCCGGCCGTGCTCCGCGGCCATGCGCCGCCAACTTTCGTAGTGCGCGTGGTAGCTGTCGACCAGCACCCCGTCCATGTCGAAGATAACGCCCCGCGCACGGCCCATCACAGCACGATCCTTCCACCGGGTTCGATGACGAGGGGTTCGGCGGAGGTCTCGTCGCGCACGCGCCGGGCCCACGCCGCCGCGTCCTGGGCGATCAGCGGCCAGGTGTTGCGGTGGATGGGCACCACCCGCCGCGGATGCAAAAGCTGGACCGCCCTGAGGGCGTCGTCGGGGCCCATCGTGAAGTTGTCGCCGATCGGCAACGCCGCCAGGGCGATCCCCTCGTCGCCCAGGAGCTTCATGTCGTAAAACAGGCCCGTGTCGCAGGCGAAATAGACGTTCCCCTCGGGCAGGTAGACGAGAAAGCCCGCCGCCACGCCGCCGTAACTTCCATCGGGTAGCATCGAGGTGTGGTGGGCGATGGTCATCTTCACCCGGCCAAAGGGGAACCGATACGAGCCGCCGATATTCATCGCGTGGGTGGTCTGCACGCCCTTGGATCCAAGCCACTGGCAGATCTCGAAACTCGAAATCACCGTGGCCCCCGTGCGCCGGGCGATCTTCTCGGCATCGGCGATATGGTCGAAATGCCCGTGCGACACGAGGATGAACTGCGCCTCGACCGCATCGGCGCGGACCGAGGCGACGGGGTTGTCGTCGAGAAACGGATCCAAAAGGACCGTGACGCCGTTTGTGGAAAACGACCAGGCATTGTGCCCTAGCCAGGTGAGTTCGGTCGCCATGTCACGTTCCTCGCTTTCCTCGCAGGATGGCGTTCATGTTCTTCTTGTAGGCTTCGACGCCGGGCTGGCCGTAGGGGTTGATGCCCGCCAACCGTCCCTCGACCACGGTGGCCAGCATGAGCATCTGGAACAGCTCGCCCAGCGACGATTCGTCGATGCGCGGCAGGCGCAAGTCGGCCGTGGGCCGCCGGTCGTCGCGGTACGCCTGGTTGGTCCCCTCGCGCGCGGCGCGGAGGAGGTCGGCCAGGGTCTTGTCGGCCAGGTCGTTGAGCTGGTCGTGGTCGAGGTCCGAGCGGCCGACGCGCAATGCGTCGGGCCGTGCATCGTCCTCGGCGTACAAGTTCGTGATCAGCTTGTCGCGGCGGCCTTCCTGATGCTGCTGCCCGCGCGAATGGAGGTCGCGCGTGTTGACGACCGTCAGCGGGGTGGCGCCCTGGCCGTCCTTGCCGAGGCTCTCGGCCAGGAGCTGGTCGTACCAGAGCCCCACGGCCTCGAGGCGCTTGCCCCAGGTGGCCAGCACGCGGATCGTGGCGCCGCGCCGCACTTCCATCAGGCGCGAGACGCCGACGTAGTCGAGCACCGGATTGGCGCCGACCGGGTCGGTGCGGAACCGGTGGTTCATCCGAGCCGCCCCTTCCAGAAGTCGGACCACATCGAGCCCCATGATCGCCGCCGGCAACAGACCCACGGCGCAGAGCACCGAGAACCGCCCCCCGACACCCTCGGGAATGGGGAACGTCGCGGTGCAGCCGATCGCGTTGGCCAGGTCGCGCAGCCGGCCGGTCTGGCCCGTCACCGGCACGACCAGATGCCGGAGCCGATCCGGCTGGTTCTCGGTCTGTCTTCGCAGCAAGTTCAGGAACAGGCGCAAGGCCACGGCGGTCTCCAAGGTGCCGCCGCTTTTCGAGATCACCACGATCGCCCAGGAATGCTGGCGGTCGCCGCGGAGCATGTCCAAGAGGGCCCGCACGGTGGAGTCGTCGACGTTGTTTCCCTCGAAAGCGATGCGCGGTACGCCGCGGCGCTCCTGGCGGCTCAACTCGTTGTGGTACGGGTGGCAGCACGCCTCGAACAGGGCCCGGGCTGCGCTGTAGTGGGCCAGGGCCTCCGTCCACTGCTCGCGCATCTCGGCGATCTCGCCGGCTCGCAGGAGGAGCCACGGC
>DYLT01000309.1 GCA_020721945.1 Blastopirellula marina | reverse complement strand
GGCAGCGGCTCGTCCGGTACCGGGCAGAGCCCCTCCTTGCCCCCGCGCTCCCACTCGTCGAGAACCTCCTCGAGCCTCTGCTGCGCCCGCAGCACGGCCTGGTAGTCGCGCTCCGCCGGCAGCCGGTACTGCCGGCCGCGCTGGCCGGGGTGCAAGGTGACCACCGCGAGCATGCGGCTGCCGCCCTTGCGCCGGCCCCGCTCGTCGAAGACGACGTCCGCGCCGCCGCGTTGCTCGAAGAGCTGCGCCCGCACCCGCTCGGGCCGCAGGACCTTGCCACAACAGGGGCATGAGGCCTTCGCCCGCGTGACCGTGCCGGCCGGGACATCCTTGTCGTCCTTGGGCTCGAAGACCTCGAATTCGACGAAGGGCTCGCCCCTCTCGGGCCGCTCCACCCGATACCGGAGCGCCCGCTTGCGGCTCGGCTTCTTGCAAAGCCAGAACGACCGCACGAGCGGGATCTCGGCCCCGCAGCCCGTGGACTCGCAGCGCACGGTGCGCGCCCAGAGATAGGCGATGGGTGTGCCACCGTCCGGGTCGCGCGGATAGAAGTCCGAAAGCGCCTTCTCGGCCGCCTGCTTGATCTTAGCGCCGGCTCGCCTGAGCTCCCCGGCCAGGGCCGGACCGTGGCGCGGAATGTCCTCGAGCATCACCTTGAGGATGAGACAGGCCACGGGGTTCAAGTCGCTCGCGAACGCTTCGCAGCCGAGTCGCAACGCCTCGAGCGGGATCGAGCCGCCGCCCGCGAAGGGATCCACGACCAGGGGCGGCTCGTCTCCGTGGGCCGCCTTCACGAGAGCCCGGCTCACCTCGAGGAAGAGCGGGTGGCGAGCGAGATCCCAGTTGGCGAAATCGCCGATGAAGCGCAGGAGCGCGTGGCGCAGATCGAGGTCGGTCTCGCCTGGGTTGCAGCCCGGCACCTCGCGCAGCCGCTTGCGCGCCTCGGCCTTGAACTCGGGTGGACAATGCGGATCGCAGGGGTCCGGCCACAAGAGCCCGAGCAGCACCGCGCGTGAGGAGGCGAGCGGCCTTCTCGCCCACCAGAGGTGCAAGGTGCTCGGGTGTCCGTGCCGGATCGACTTCTCGCGCGCTGCGTGCTTGGACACCACCGCGATCGGGAAGTCCACCTCGGCGAGGCGCTTGCACTCGCGCGGGATCATTCGTTGCCCCCCTCGCGGCCGTACGGGACCGTCGGCTCGCGGACCTGCATCGGCTGCGTGAGCGCGTTCACCGTCAGATAGTAGTGGGCGACCTTCTGGACCTCGTTCCAGGGGAAGCGGGCCGGGTCCTTGATGGGCTCCTGCAGATGCGCGGATCCGTCGCAGTCCGTGACCACATACAGCCAGTAGCAGTCGCGCCGGTCCTCGGCCACGCGGCGTTCGTTGGGCGTGAGCAGGACGGTGCCCGTGGGTCCGGAGATGCCCTTCACTTCGATCAGGCGAAGCTCGCCCGAGCGCAGGTCGAGGCTCGTGATGTCGTAGCCGAGGTTCTGCTCGTGGACGTCGTAGACCTGCCGGCCCTGCGCGCGCTCGTAGTCCATGACGACGCGCATCGCAACCGCCTCGGTCTCGAGGTTCGGCCGGAGCCGCCGGACCTCCGGCTCTTCCCGTGCCGGATGCGGCAGCACGAGGACGCTGGCGATCCGCTCGACCGCTTGCAGCGTCAGGGAACGCTGCTGCTCGAGCTCCCGCCGCCGCCGCTCTCGCCGCGCAAGCAACTCGGCATGCCGGGCCTCGGCCTGCGCCACGCGCCCTTCCGCCCCCTGGATGCCCTTCTCGACCTCCGTCGCGCCGCGCCCTATCTCCTCGTCAGCCTTCTGCAGGAGCTCGGTCAACGAGAGCTCGACATGCTTGGCGACCCGTTCGACCTCGATCAACCGCTCACGGCGCACCTCATCGAGGAACGGTTGAAGGCCGTTCTCGTGCAGCCAGGCTGTGGCCTCGGGGAGCGTGGCCACGCCGGGAAGCTCGGCCGGAGGCGGGGCGGGAGTGAAGTCGACGAGGGCCGTCGCCTCGCGCAACCGCCGGGTGCCATCGCCCAGAAGCTCGACGGCGAACACGCGCTCATGCACGACGTTGCCGAGCCCGTCCACGACCCGCGCCCGGTAAAAGTCGATCCTGGCCGGCGCCGCATGCTGGAGCGAGTAGAAGCAGGCGCCCCGCTTGAACGGTTCCTGCGCGACATGGAGCACGTGCCGCCGGACGGACTCGAACAGCGGATGGCCCGGCGTCACCCACTCGAGGTTGTGCTCCTCGGCAACCGCGCGGTCGGTCGAAAGCCGAGGATAGCGGCTCGCGACCGCCGGGAGCTTCCAGTCGGGCTCGCGCTCGTAGCGATGCAGGACCGACGGCGTCCGCGACGGATCATACGTGTGCGGCAGCGACTTGACGGGCTTGAACGACATCGAAGCGTAGCCCGCAGCCTCGCCGAGGAAGCGGGCGATGGTCTCGGGTACCACCCTGCGCTCCTGAGCCTGGGCACGGCGCTCGACGAGCATGTCCAGGTTGAGCTTCCTTGTCGCGAGACCCTCGAGCGCGGTCTGGCAGATGGCGCGGAACCGACCCTCGTCGACGCCTTCGAGCAGGCGCTCCTCGAGGTCGGCGTCGCCGAGGCATCCCGCGTAATAGTCACGCAGGACGCGCTCGATTTGAGCGGCGGGAAGGATCTCGCCGACGACGTTGAAGACCGCGTCGTCGTCGAGGGCGTCGCGGATCTCCTGAAGCTTCTCCAGCAGCCGCTGCAGCACGCGACCCTCGATGGTGTTGGTCGCGACGAAGTTGAAGATGAGGCAGTCCTTGCGCTGGCCGTAGCGGTGGATGCGGCCCATCCGCTGCTCGAGGCGGTTCGGGTTCCAGGGGATGTCGTAGTTGAAGAGGATGTTGCAGCACTGGAGGTTGATGCCTTCGCCCGCGGCTTCCGTGGCCACCAGGACCTGGATCGCTCCTTCGCGAAACTGCTGCTCGGCGTGGAGCCGCGTCCCCTTCTCCTCGCGCGAGCCGGGCTTCATGCCGCCGTGGATGCAGCCGACCTTGAAGCCCCAGGCGCCGAACCGTTCGACGAGGTAGTCGAGGGTGTCCTTGAACTCCGTGAAGATGAGCAGCCGCTTCTCGGCGTGATCGAAGAAGCCGTGCTCGTGGAGCAGCTCGCGAAGACGAGAGAGCTTCGCCTCGGTGCCGTTCGCCTCCACCGTGCTCGCCTGCGCGGCGAGCGCACGGATCTGCTGCACCTCGTCGCGGACCTCCTGGGCGTTGTTCGAGATGGTGACGGCTTCGAGCAACTCTTCGAGCCGCTCGCGCTCACCGTCCTCCATCTCCTCGATCTCGTCCGGCTCCGGGAGGTCCGGCGGCGCCTGCCGCAAGAGCTCCTGGGCGCGGGTCAAGCCCTGCTCGAGTCGCCTGGCACGGTTCTCCAGCGACTGGCGGACCGCCCTGACGCTGGAGGCCAGCCGCCGCTGATAGAGCGCCATCAGGAAGCCCACCGCCCGCGCGCGCGGATCCTCGCGTGCTGCCGCGAGTGCGCTCTGATGCTTCACGAAGCGTGTCACCGCCCGGTAGAGCTCGAACTCATCGCCGTCGATCTGGAAGTCGACGGAGTGCGGGATGCGCTTGGTGAAGATAGGGCGCGCACCCCAGGTTCCGTCTTCCTGGCGTTCCGGGAAGTAGACCATCGCCTCCTTCGTGCGCCGCAGGTAGAAGGGCGCGCGGCGGCGGTCCATCGCCTCGCGGATCGAGCGCACGTCGGCGTAGGCGTCCTCATCCAGAAGCTGGAGGAAAAGGCTGAAGTTCGCGGGGTCGCCCTTGTGCGGCGTGGCCGTGAGCAGCAGCAGGTGGTCGGCGGTGTCTCGAAGCAGCTCCCCGAGCGCGTACCGGGCCGTTTTACGCGCCGGCGGCGTCCAGGACATGCGATGGGCCTCGTCGACGATGACGAGGTCCCAATGCACTTGCCGCAGCCCAGGCAGGATCTCCTTGCGCTTGGCGAGGTCGAGCGACGTGATGACGCGGTTCTGCTCGAGCCACTGGTTGACACCGAACTGGTCGCGGATGTCGCCACCCTTGAGCACGAGAAACTTCTCGTCAAACTTTTCCTTCAGCTCGCGCTGCCACTGGAAGGCGAGGTTCGCGGGGCCGACGATCATGACGCGCTCGGCAAGGCCGCGGAGCTTGAGCTCACGAATCAAGAGACCGGCCATGATGGTCTTGCCGGCGCCGGCGTCGTCAGCCAGGAGGAAGCGCACACGCGCGAGTTTCAGGAGGTAGTCGTAAACGGCCTCGAGCTGATGCGGCAGCGGATCGACCCGCGAGATGGAGAGCCCGAAGTAGGGATCGAACTCATAGGCGATGCCGAATGCGTACGCCTGAAGGCCGAGGCGCAGCAGGGTACCGTCGGCGTCGTAGGTGGGCGACGAGGCAAGAACCGTGAGGCCCGCAAGGTCCGGCGGCGTCAAGGTGACGCGACGGAAGCGCTCCGTCTGGAGCCCCACCAGCCCGACGGTCCAGGTCTCGGGCCCATTCGCCTGGATCGTCTCGACGCGCACGGGCTCGTTGAAGAGCGGGCCGGTCAGCACCTGGCCCTCGCGGAGGGGGAGGTCGCTCATCTCCCCTTCCCCCTGCCCAATCTCGCGCGAGGCTTCCTTGTCCCCGGGCCAGGCCGGGTGGCGGTGCCAGCCGGGCCCTCACCTTTCGAAGACGCCTCCGCGGCTTCGGCGCCGCCAGACTGGACCCAGGTGTCCACCGCCTCCTTCTTGAACTTCCAGAGGCGCCCGACGCGATGAGCGGGCATGCCCTTCGTCGTGATCCACGCGTAGACCGTGTCCTTGCTGACGCCGAGGTAGTCGGCGATCTCCTCCACGGACAGCCAGCGATCTTCCATGGGCAGCACCTTGAACGACGGGAAGCGATCGCGCCTCCCGGACGCCAGAGTGCCCGCATATCACGGAACCTCCTCCGGATGCAAGCCGATCTGGTTGGATCTAGTCCGAGACGGTCGGATCTTGTCTGGTGGGCCCGGGATGCGCCCGAGAAGCGGCGGCGTCCAGCAGGGCAAGCCACGCCCGCCGCTGCTCGACCCAGTTCTCGCGGCGGGCTACATGCCGCAGGGCGCGTTCAGCGAGAGGCTCCCGACCGTCGACCGCCTCCATGAAGAGGATCTCCTGCTGGATGTCCGGCGCCAGGAACGTCAGGTTCAGGAGCTGCGTGATCCGCATGCGGGTCACGCCGAGCGCCCGGGCCGCGGCCGCCTGGTCCACGTACTCACCGCTGTCGAGCGCGGCCTGGATCCGGTGGCCGAGGGCGAGCATCTGCGCCACGCGCGCCGGGCGGCGAGCGGGCTCCTGCTTCTGCGGCGGCGGGATAGTGCCGCGGACCACGGGCTGGCGGCGGAGGGCGGCGAGGGGGAAGGGCAGGTTGCGCACGCCGGGCCGCGGCCGCGTCTCGACGCCGGGGATGCCGCCGCGGGACGTGAACGTGCGGACGATGGGCGAGCCGTCGGGGCCGGGCCGGCCGACGGCGGCGTTGTCGAAGTCGAAGGGCTGCTTGTGCGCGCACGTCCTGGCCATGGTCCCACGCCTTGCGCCGCCAGAGAGAAGCGCCGCGGGCGGGACGCGTCCGCGGCGCCTCTACTCGGGTAGAGCCCGCTTCTCGGGGGCGTGGGACAGCCGCGCAGACTACGCCTGCGGCGCGAGGAGCGCCGCGGTGTCGCGCTCGCCGGCGGTCTCGAGGTAGGCGTGCAGCGAGCGGCGGAAGAGCTCCGCGCGCGACTTGAGGCCGAGGCGGCGCCCGGCCTCGTCGAGGCTCGCGACCACGCTGGCCTCCATGCGCAGGGGAAGGACCTTGAAGTCGGCGGCCTCGCCGTCCGCGCGCCGGGTGCGACGGGGCCCGACCGGGATGCGGCCCTTCTGCGCCTGCCGGA
>DYLT01000308.1 GCA_020721945.1 Blastopirellula marina | reverse complement strand
CCGCACACCTTCCGCAGCGAAGCGGCTGGAGCAATCATCGTGCCGAACAGGATTGGAACACGTGGGGATGTGCCGAGTCGGCGGCGAGGTGTCGGCGAACAGGTCGATGTCGGGCCAGGACCGCACCTCGTCGGCGGCGCGGTGGACGAGCGGGTCGATGACGCCGGCCAATCGTCTTCCGTCGGGTCCGCGATCCGTGTTGAACAGCACGGCCCAATTCAGGCCATCGCGGCGCCGGACCAAAAGCGTCGACGTGCCCGACAGCCCCCCCGTGTGCCACGTGTTCGGCGGACTGCCACCAGGGCCCGGACGAACCATCCAGCCGCAAGCGTAGTAAGCGGCCTTGGGCGTGCCGTCGGGCTCGAAACCGGCGGGGCCCTCGGGCCGCGCGAACATCGTCTGGATGCTGGCGGCCGAGAGGACCTTGCACGCTTGCGGCACGTCGAAGGCCGACGCGAAACGCACCAGATCCACGGCCGAGGCGATCCAGCCGCCGTGGGCGTCCATCGCCTCGAGGTAAAACGCGCCGTACGGCAGCGGAGTCTTCTGGCCGATGTTGCCCACCACGGCGGGCCCCTGGCTCCCGCGCGCGTCGTAGTACGCCACTTCGTCCGGGGCCCGAAGCTCGGCAAGCGTCCTGCCCAGCCGCATCCGCGAGATTCCCAACGGCCCAAGAACGTTGGCTTGCACGTATTTTTCGTAGCCCTGGCCGGACGCCCGCTCGATCACCCGGCCCAGCAGGCAGTAACCGAAGTTCGAGTACGCGTATCGCGCCCCCGGGTCGAAATCCATCGGCTGATCGAGCATGTAGCGGATGATCTCGAGCGGGCCGGCCGGCGGCGCGGTATTTCGCGCTTTGGCGATCTCGACCGAGCGGAACATGGGGTCGAAGCTCCGGTCGCGGTCCCAACCGCCGGTGTGCCGCAAGAGGTGAAGCACCGTCACGTCGTTCCATCGCCGATCGGCCGGCTCGGGCAGATCGAGGAGCTCGCGCACGCGGGTGTCCAGGCGCAGGCGTCCCCGCTCGACCAGTTGAAGCACCGCCACCGCCGTGATCGGCTTCGAAATGCTGGCGATGCGGAACCGATCGGCCGGCTGCACCGGCCGGCGGCATCGGCGATCGGCCAGGCCGAAGCCCCGCGCATAGACCAGACGCCCGTTGCGCGTGACCGCCAGGGCCGCGCCGGGCGACCGCGATTGCGCGACGAAGCTCGCCATCAGGCGATCGAACGGGGCCAGGGCAGCCTCGGCGCGGCCGGTCGGCGCGACGGGCCCATGGCGGCCCGGCTCGGCGGCACGAGTCCGCTTCGCCGTAAACACCCAAAGGCCACACGACGACAACGTTTTCAGCAACACGCGACGGGAGAACGGGGTATCCATGGGAGACCTTCGGTCGGCAAGGTGGGCAAGGTCGCGAGACCTCGCGACAGGACCGTCCCGTGGTCGCCGGCTTCGCCGCGACTATCGGGACACCCCCCGCGGACAGTTGCAGATCGCCAGTCTGGCATGTTTCAATCGGGTTGGCAACCTGCCCCGCGCCTTACCGGTTGCCGGCCCGGACGATGGGGGCGAGCGTCACGCGGTGGAAGCGGTAGCGGCAGTCGTAGGCTCCAAGAAACTGGTGGTTCTCGTGCAGCGTGTTCCGGTAGTCCGAGAGGCTCAGGCCAGAGGGATCGCCGCGCCAGTCGATCACCGTCCGGCCGTCGCAAGGGACCTTCACGCCGTCGCGCCGGACCAGGGCCGAAGGGCGATCTTTCGTCAAGAGCGGGGCCTCGAGGGTGGTGGCATTCCGGTCGACGTTCAGCCCGTCGACGTTCTCCAGGGCGCTTGCCGGTGGCCGGCCTGGGCGTTGGAAGTGGATCAAGACGAGGAACCGTCGTCCGCCCGAGCGCTGGCCGAGGATCAGCCCGTTCGGCTCGTCCAGCGGCTCGACCCTGGCCGTACGCACGTATTCGTCGGGCGGCAGTGCGGAAGGCTCGGACGCCATCCACGGCGCTCAGGATTTGCTCGGCACGCAAGGAGGACGCATCGACTCACTCGGCCCGCCCGGTTGCCGCGGCGGTGTCCGAGGGCAAGAGCACGAAGCTCGCCGGAGCGAACCGCCCCAGCGCGCAGCGAAACGCCCGATCGTGGACGCCGATCGGCGAGCCGGCCGGCTGGCCGCGGAGGTTGACGGGCTGGACCCGCTCGGCTTTCACGCCTTCCGGCAGCCGGACCTCGCACGGCCCCGAGACGCCGGCCAGTTCCCAGAGACGCAGCAGCGTGCCGGGGCCGTCGGGGTTGGGGCCAAAGGCCGTCGGTACGACGCCAGGGCGCGACACTTCGAGCCCTGCGCGCGACGCGGGCAGCCGCCCCGCCGCGCCGTCGAACGCGGCGGCCGCCAACGGGCAGCGGGCCTCGGTCGAGGGCGTCACCAGCGAGGTGGCCGCCTCGGCGCGCTCCACCGCCCACACCCGCACGCGCGAGGTCCACGTCCCTCCGTTCCACATGCGAAAGTTCGTCGTCCACTGGTTATTGAACAGGTTGACGTACACGGCAGCCTTCTGCGGCACGAAATCGGGCGTGTACTTCCAGCAACCCGGCCGCTCGAGGCTGACCATCGGATGGTCGAGCGGGCAAAGACCTGCCCCGCGCCCCTCGGGATCGGTCGCCGTCAGGCCGCCGTGAAGCCACAACACGTCGCGATTCGCGCCGGGCACGAGGTCGCGCGCCGGATCGACGATCGATCCCAGGCGGGCCAATTGGAATCGCGCGCGCTCCACGCGCCAAGGAAGGCACAGCCAGCACGCCTCGGGCCACGAGTCCTTGGGCTTGTCGTGGATCGTCACCTCGAGATCCACCCAGGGCAGATCACGGTAGAGCCTCACCCGGGTCGAGACCGCGTGCGCGAGCCCCTGGCCGGCCGGTGCGTGCATCACCGCGGCAATCTGCCAGGGTGCCTGCTCGAAGCGAAGCGTGGGGTTCTTGGGCGAGGCCGCGCGGTAGGGGACCTCGCGGGCCGGCGGCATCGGCGGCTTGCCCAGCTCGTTGATCGCCCAGTCGGCCTTGATCTTCACGTAGGCCTTGACATACGCCTGCACCTGGTCGGCGTCGAACCGCTCGTAGAGGTACTGGCCGAACCCGTGCGGACCCGACGAGTCGACCAACTCGCGTCCCGACCGCTTGTCCACGAGCGACCGCACGCAACCTCTGGCCGGATCGAGCGTGGCCTTGAAGAGGGGAGTCTCCATCACTGCGGCTTGGGAGTCGACCTGAAGCGGCGGCAAGACCGGGGCACGCTTGGCGGGAACCCAGGTGCGGTAGCCTAAGGGGGGCACGTTGCGGGCGACGAAGCGGAGCGTCTGGCCGTCCAGCGCGCACGGCACGGGTTCGCCGCCGTCGGCCGGGGCCAGCGCGGCGGGGGCGTCCTGCTTCCACGCGACCGACACCAGCCCGTCGCGCTTCCAGGGCAGGGGATTGAACACCACGATGCGCGGGCCGTCGACCCCAACGGCCTGAGCCAGCGCGCGGAGTGCGGCGTCGAGGACCTGGGTCGTCTGAGCGTGGGCCGACTCGATATACGACGTGTGCTCGGCCCACGAGTCTTCCAGCCGGTTGAAACGGCCCTGGGCCAGTTCGGCCTGGAACGCCTCGCCGTAGGGGAACTTGACCTTCCCGCTCGCATACGCCGTCACCCAGGAGAGGGCCCCGCCCCAGGTGTGCTCGCCGTAGAGCAGGCTGTTCTCGCGGGCCGAGGCCAGCGCGGCCCGCGCGTCGGGCGCCGAAACGTCCCATGCGCGAAGATGCGTATGGAGCGCTTCCGTGGCGGCCATGGCGGGGCGGATGGTCCGGGCCAGCGACGCACCCCGGGGATCGCACATGGGGCCGTGAATCCAGGTATCGGGCATATCGCCGCGGACCACGGGAATGTCGGCGCGTTGGCGCAGGATCGCGTCGGCGAAGTCCGACAGACGCCCGATGCGCACGCGCACGCCCGGCAGCTTGCGCCGGGCTTCGTCGAGCACCTGGCGGACCTCGTTGGGGGTGGGCGGGCCGTGATTGTCGCCGGTGTGGATCAAGGCCAGCCACGCGCGGTAAGGCCAGTCGGCGGGCGGCACCAGGCCCGTCCCGTATCCGGCCGCGGAGTACATGGTCAACAGGCGCGAGCCGTCGGGCCCTTCCCACCAGAACAACGCGGGCACGCGCGGCGAGCTGCTCGCCGCGTTGCAGCCGAGGTGGAGGAAATCGACCCCGGCGTGCCTCAAAAGCGTCACCATCGCCCAACTGTGGCAAGGCACGTCGGTCATCTTCGCGTCGCGCGGCAGGGCCAGACCGGCCTGGCGGGCCAACCGCGACGAGTACCCAAGCCCCCGCACCAGGTCCTCCAAATCGAGCGTCTCCGTGTGCGTCGTGAACGGCAGGGCGTGCACCACGAAGCGTCCCTCGCCGAAGGCCCGCTGCACGCGCGCCTTGCGGTTTGGCGATTGGCCGGGCCAATCTTCGGCGATCTTGGCCAGCGGCCAGCCGGGAATCGTCCAGACGAACTGCTGGTCCGGCGGCAGACTGCGGCTGGCATCGACCACGTCGAGGGCCTGATCGATCATCGTGGTGCGGTAGCGCTGGACCACGCTCGCAGCCATATCGGTGTAGCCGATGTCGAAGTGCGTCTTGAAGGCGATGATGACCTCCTCGACGCGTGGCGAGGCCGGGCCGCCAGGCGTGGCGCCCGGGCCGTCGGCCGCGCGCGCCGCGGCGGCCAGCAACAGGAGGAACACGGCAAGAGACGGCAACGGACGTGCTAGGCGATTCATGATGGCCTCCGATGGCGCGTGGTGTCTTTGGGTCTCATCCTAACCGGCCGGCGTGGGGCGCCGAAAGCCGGTCCCACCGTCCTCGTCCGCCCGACGACACCCAACCCTCGGCGCCGCCAGTACTTGCAAAAAGGCTCCTCTTCCCCCGCGCGCTCGGGGCGCTATAATGTCCCGTATGCCCATTCCACCCCATCCGAGGCATCGTCGCCCATGACGGTTCGCGTCCTGACCGCACTGCCCGTGTACAACGAGAGGCGCCACGTGATGCCGGTACTCGACGAGGTCCGCCCCTATTGCGATGAGGTGCTGGTGGTCGACGACGGCTCCACCGACGGCACGTCGGAGCTGTTGGCCCAGCGGAGCGACCTCCATCGGGTGACTCACCCGCACAACCGGGGCTACGGGGCGGCCTTGATCTCGGCGTTCGAGTTTGCCCTGTCGGGCGGGTACGACGTGTTGGTCACGATCGACTGCGACGGTCAGCACGAGCCGCAGCGCATACCCCGGTTCGTCGAAGCATGTGCCGGCGGCGAGGTGGATATCGTCTCGGGCAGCCGGTACCTCGAGCCGCTATCCGGCGATCGCCGTCCGCCTGAAGACCGCCGCCGCATCAACGAGATCATCACCGGCGAACTGAACGACCAGCTCGGACTGCGGTTGACCGATGCGTTTTGCGGGTTCAAGGCGTACCGCGTGCCTGCCCTGGCGAAGTTCGAGTTGACCGAAACGGGTTACGCGATGCCCCTGGAACTCTGGGTGCAAGCCGTGGCGACGGGCTTGCGCATCGTCGAGTTGCCGGTTCCGCTGATCTACCTGGAGGAAGCGCGATCGTTCGGCGGATCGCTGGACAACGCGGAGATCCGCCTGGCCGTGTACCGGGACGTGCTCTGGCGGAGCATCCAGCGCGCCAATGCCTTGTGCGAGCGGTTGCTGGCGGGCGCCGGGGAACGCCGATCATGAACCTCCGGGGGCGCGAGGTCCAATACCGCCCGTATCGCGCGCCGCGCGAGGATCGCACCGCCCTGGTCGATCCACCCCTGGACAGCGCGGCCGCCTTGGTCCAGGCGAACCGGCGCGGGCGCGCGCGTGGCGAAGTCGAGATCGGCGGGCAGTCGCTGGCCGAGTTGGC
>DYLT01000307.1 GCA_020721945.1 Blastopirellula marina | reverse complement strand
GACCTCGGATGAGCGGGTAAACTCGCTTTGACACACCGCCGGGGTCCTGCTAGACTTCGGCCCCCTATCTCGACGTGGCGGCGTGCGCGCCTGCCTATCCGAAGCGCCAGCGACACCGCCGGTTGCGCGGCCTGAGGGGTGGGTGTCGCTCAGGGAGGAGCATTGCCGGTGACCACCGGAAGAAAACTGTGGCTTTTGGGCACGCTCTTGGTCGTGGTGACCTCTTGGTTTGCTTGGCAGGGGGCCGCCGGCAGTTGGCAATACTACCTGACGCCGGATGAGTGTCTGGCGCGTGGACCCTCGCTCGCGGGGACTCGGGTCCGGGTCGCCGGAAAGGTGGTGCCGGGCAGCTTGCGTCTTGCCCCCGATCGACGCGAGGCCGCGTTCGCGCTGGAAGGAAGCCATCAACCGCTGGCCATTCAATACCGGGGGCCGTTGCCCGACCTTCTGGCCGACCACGCCGACGTCGTGGTGGAAGGCCGGCTCGAGGCCGCGGGTCTCTTGCGGGCCGACAAGTTGCTTACCCGGTGCGCCAGCAAGTACGAACCCCAGACCGCACGGGACGGCCCCCCCGGCGGTCCAGCCAAGGAGGCCGCTTCGTGACCGTTCTCGGCCAACTGGCCCTGTTGGTGGCCTTCGTCACCTGCGGGTACGCGGGTTTTGCCTGCACCGTGGGATGGCGCCGCCAACATGCAGGCCTGGCACGGAGCGGATCCTGGGCCGCGGCTGCCGGCGCGGTGGCCCTGTCGGTGGTGGTGGGCGTGTTGGTCTGGGCCTTCTTCATGAAGGACTTCCGGTTTGCCAACGTGGCCCAGTACTCCCGGCGCTCGCTGCCGTGGTACTACTCGCTTTCGGCGATGTGGGTCGGGCAAGCCGGGTCGCTGGCGCTTTGGGCTTGGATGGTCGCGCTGGCGGCGATGGCGAGCCGTCTGGGCCGGTCCAATGCCCCGGACGACCTGCGGCACGGCGCGTTGGCGGTCTTGATGCTCTACGTGGCGTTTCTCGTGGGGGTCATGGTCTTCGGCGCCGATCCGACGGCGGCAAGCCTCGCCCCGCCGGCCGACGGCGCAGGGCTCGGCCCGCTGCTCCAGCATCCCGCGATGTTGGCCCATCCGCCGGCCGTGTTCCTCGGCTACGCGCTTTGGGCGGTGCCTTTCGCGTTGGCCGTCGCGTCGCTGATCTCCGGGCGCCTCGACAGCGCGTGGATCCGGCAGGCCCGCCCGTGGGCCTTGCTGGCATGGTCGGCCCAAGGCATTGGAATCCTCTTGGGGGCCGAGTGGGCCTACGAGGAACTGGGTTGGGGAGGGTACTGGGCGTGGGATCCGGTCGAGAACGGGTCGCTCTTGCCCTGGCTGACCGGCACGGCGATGATCCATGGGGCACTGGCCTGGCAGCATCGCGGCGTGCTGAAGAAGACGACACTGCTCTTGACCGTTTTGACCTTCGCCTTGTGCAACTTCGCCGCCTTCTTGACACGGAGCGGGATCTTTGGCGGCCTGCACGAGTTCAGCCGCTCGCCCGTCGGATGGATGTTTCTGGTCCTCTTGGTCTTGTTGGCGACCGGCGCGGGGTGCGGAGTGTTCTGGCACCGAGACCGGCTAGGCCCCGACCGCCCGATGGCCGGCCTCGCCAGCCGCGAATCGCTCGTGGCAATGGCGGCGATGGCCCTGGTGCTGTTGACCGTGGTGGTATGGGTCGGCACGAGCCTCGGGCCGCTCTCGGCGGTCTTGCTTGGCCGGAAAATCACCGTCGGACCGCCTTTCTACCATCGCGCGGCGACGCCGGTGGCGATCCTGCTGCTGGCCGCGACCGGCTTGGCGCCGTTGACCCGCTGGGGAGGACCGCCGCGCCCCATCGAGCGCCTCGGCATTCTCCTCTCGCTGGCAAGTGGCGCCGGTGCGGCCATGACCGCGTGGGGGCTTGGGGTGCGGGCTCGGCTGGGGTTGGCGGTGGCGGGCCTGGCCGCCTTGGCGGTGGCCGCCTTGGCCTATTCGATCGCCTTGGACTGCCGACCACGTCTTGGGGAGCCGTTCGCCCGGGGACTCGGCCGGGTGGCCGGGTCGCGGCGCCGCTACGCCGGTTACGTGATGCACCTGGCGTTCGTGTCGCTACTGGTCGGCGTGGTCGGTTCGTCGCTCGGAAGCCGCAGCCACGAAGCGGCGTTGGCGCGCGGCGAGGTGGTCGAATGGTCCGGATGCACGATCCGTCTGGCGGACCTCGTCCAGCGCCCGATGCCGCAAGAGGAGAAACTCGTGGTCGAGGCCCGGTTGGAGATCGGCCGAGGGGACCGGGCACCTGTGGTCCTCAGGCCAGCCCAGCATTTCCATGCGGCCGCGCGCCAATGGACCGCGGAGGTGGCCATCGACTCGGCATGGGAGGGCGACTGGTACGCGATCCTCCACCACGGAACCGCGGAAGACAGCGCCACCCTGACGATCCTATTCAACCCGCTGGTGCGTTGGATCTGGCTCAGCGGGTTTGCCGTGGCCCTCGGGGCCGTCTTGGCCCTGTGGCCCGCGAGGAAACCGGCCGCTTGAGCGCGGTGCACGGCGTTGGAACGCAAGGCATGGATCCCGGTCATGGACGTCCCCATAGCCCTCGAAGCGACGGATCTGACCCGGCGGTTTGGACGCCGCCTGGTCCTTTGCAACCTGAACCTCGAGGTGCCAGGAGGCCGTTGCGTGGCGCTGGGGGGCGCGAACGGGTCGGGCAAGACCACCCTGCTGCGGTGCCTGGCCGGCGCGCTGAAACCGACCGCCGGCCAGGTCCGGTGGTTTGGTCAACCCGCGGGCACCGCCGCCCTGCGGCATCTGGTGGGCCTGGCCGCGCACGAGAGCTTTCTCTACCCGCACCTCAGTGCGCGCGAAAACCTCCGGTTCGCCGCGCGGATGCATGCCCTCGCGGGGCCAAGCCGGCATGCCGACGCGATGGTCGACCAGGTGGGGTTGGCGCGCCACGCCGACTTGCCCGTCGCCCAACTCTCGAAGGGCCTTCGGCAGCGCGCGGCGGTCGCCCGGGCGCTGATCCACGATCCGATGCTGGTCCTGCTCGACGAACCGTTCGCGGGCCTCGATGCCGAGGGGGCCGCGTGGCTGGCCGGCCTGCTCGCGCGGCTGCGCGAACGCGAGCGAGCCGTGTGCTTTTCGACGCACGACCTCCCCAGCGCCCGCCGGCTGGCCGACCGCGTCGTGTCGTTGGAGGACGGGCGTCTTCGGGAGGTCGGCCGCCTGGGGCCGCCGGCCAGCGACGGCCTGTCGGGGCGCCAGGCCGCTTGAACAAGGGACTTCGCGGTGCGACGCATCTGGTGGATCATTCACAAGGACCTGACCTGCGAATGCCGTGCCCGGCGCGTATGGCCGCCGATGCTCTTGTTCGGCCTGGTAGTGGCGGCGGTGTTCAGCCTCCCGCTCGACCCGACAGCCGAAGCGAAGCCAAAGCTGGCTGGCGCGCTGTTATGGCTGGCCACGTTTTTCGCCGGCATGTTGGCCATGGACCGTTCGTTCGCCTCGGAGCGCGACGAGGGGTGCTGGGAAGCCCTGCGGTTGTATCCCGTCTCGCCCGCGGCCGTCTATCTCGCCAAGCTGGCGGCCAACGCGATGGCGCTTGCCGCGCTTCAGGCCGTGCTGATTCCGGTGTTCGGCGCGGTCGCGGGGCTGCCCGCCGCGAAACACCCCGCCGCGATGCTGGCGGTCGCCCTGTTGGGAAACCTGGGGATTTCCGCGGTGGGAACGCTCTTGAGCGGGCTTTGCGCGGGCCTGCGCCAGACCACCGGGCTCTTGGCGCTCTTGGTCTTGCCGGCCGCGGCGCCGGTGGTCCTCGCCGCCGCCGAGGCCACGCGCCTTCTAGCCGACGATTCCCTCGGAAACGCGTTCTGGCAATGGATCGAGTTGCTCGCGGCATGCGCCGTGGTGTTTACCGCCGCCGGAACTTTGCTCATCGACTTCGCCGTGGAGGAGTAAAACCGTGGAAAACCGCGATCGCTCGATCGGTCTGAGCGGATTGCACGCGCTGGCCGGCGCGCTGGCGGCCGCGACCGTCGTCGGAATCTTCGTTGTCGCCCCCGCGGAGAAAACGATGGGCGAGGCGCAACGGATCGTCTACGTCCACGTGGCCGTGGCGTGGTTCAGCCTGGCCGCATGTCTCGGCATGTCGGCCACGGCGATCGGCTATCTGGCCACGCGGAACCTCGCCTGGGACCATGGGTCCAGGGCCGCGGCCGAGGTGGGGTGGCTGGCGGCCAGCCTCACGCTCGTCACCGGGTCGCTGTGGGCCCGCGCGGCCTGGAACACGTGGTGGACTTGGGATCCTCGGCTGACGACGGTGTTCTTGTTGTGGGCGATTTACGCGGGCTGTCTTCTGGTGCGGTCGGGCGTGGACGAGCCCCACCGGGCAGCCCGGCTGGGCGCGGTCCTGGCCGTCGTCGCCCTCGTGGACCTGCCCATGGTGTTTCTGGCCACGCGGTGGTTCCGAGGCATTCATCCCGCCGCGCCGGCGATGGCGCCGGTGATGCGGGCCGTGCTGGCGCTTAGCGTCTGCGGGCTGGGGATGGTCTTGGTCTTGTTGCTGGTTCACCGCCAGGCCCAGCTTGGCCTGGCGCACCGCCTGGAATCCCTCGAACTGGAGATCGACGATGGAGATGCTGGTTGCGGCCTATGCGGCCGTTTGGCTGGGAGTCGTCTGGTATGCCGCGCGTCTGGGGATGCGCCACCGCCAGCTCGCGCGGAGGCTCGAAGCCCTCGAGGCGACGGTTGAGCAGGCCGAAACCGCCCAGCACGCGCCCAAGGCCGCCTGACCTCGCCCGGAAGCCCACCATGCTGCCCGGATTGCTCGTTGCGGGTTGCGCGCTTCTGGCTGCCGCGGCCCCGCCGTCTTCTGGAACGATCGCCGGCACGGTCGTCAACGCCTCGGCCGACCACAGGCCGGTCCCCCGCGCCGAGGTCGTCCTCTGCGTGGACCGCGAAGGCGCGTTCGTGCCTGCCGGACAGACGGTGACCGATGCGTACGGGCGTTTTCAATTCACCGGCTTGCCGCTCGAGAGCGACCGCCTGTACCTTCCCGGCGCGAACCGCGACGGGGTCCACTATCCTGGCCCTCGCGTGCGCCTGAGCCTCCTGGAACCTCGCGCCACGGTCCGGCTCGTGGTATACGACGCGGTCTCCGCGCCGAACCCGCTGGTCGTGCGCAAGCACGAAGTCGCGATCTGCCCCGCGCCCGATGCCGTGCGCGTGACCGAGTCGCTTTCGGTCGAGAATCCCACGCTCTCGTGCTACGTGGGCCAGGCCACCGCCGAAGGCGGCGAGCCGGTGACCCTCGGGCTGGCGGTTCCCATGGACTTCGAACGCGCGACCTTTCGCAAGGAGTTTTTCGGACAGCGATTCTGGGTGGGAGACGACAAGCTGGTCACGGGCATCCCGTGGCCCCCCGGCACTCGAGAGATCGAGTTCACCTATATCCTACCCCGGACTCCACGCCACTACCGTTGGGAAAGGCCGATCGACTTGCCTTGTTCCGAGTTCCGCGTGGTGGTGCGGTCGGACGCGCCCGTCGAGGTCTCGAGCAATCTATGCCGGGAGGATCCGCAGCGTGAGGGCGAGGTCGTCTTCCATGCCAAGGGGCCGCTGCGCCCTGGCGACCGCGTCTATGTAACGATGGGCCGATTGCCCATGCCGGCGATGGCGTACGCCCGGTGGATCGCGCTGGGCGTGCTCGCGCTGGGCATCGCCGCGGGCAGCGTGGCGGCGACGCGACGTCGGACCGGGCGAAACGCGCAGCGGCCAGGCGGATCGGCCGGCGCAATCGGCAGCGCCCCCGCACCGAAAGGGGGGGCCTTGCGTCGGGCTCGCACCAAGGTATAATCGAGGATGACTATTGGGCGCTCGCCGGCATCCGTAGCGGCACTGTCGGCTTGAAAAGAGCAACTCCACCGTGGGTCGAGCCCCGAAATACCGGGTCGG
>DYLT01000015.1 GCA_020721945.1 Blastopirellula marina | reverse complement strand
AAGATCGAACTGGCAGGCGGCGGCGCAGTAGCGGCAAAGAGTCGGCATCGAGGCAGGCAAGCGAATAGGACGGGCGAAAAGGCAATCGCACGATTGGGGGTCCATCCCCAACGACGGCCGAGGCACCACCAGCGGCCGATCGCGCCATGCTGCCCGTTGGCCGCGCGTTTGTCAACCCAAGGTCCCTAACATCTCGTGACCGAACGAACTGGCGCTCGGCTGTCACGACTGGACCGGGGTGTTCTCGCCCGGCCGTCGTCGAAGACCGAGGCCGCAGCGTGCTCGACCTCGGCCCGACGCGCCTCAAGGTCTCCGCCGGCAGGCAAACCGGCGGGCGGGGTGCGTGGCCTTCCGCACCCATACCCAGCCCTGCCCAGATTGCACGACGAGGTCGCCGACGAAGTCGGGCTCTTGATGATCCTTGAAGGCTTCTCGGACGTGCTTCGAAACCCCCGGCGTGAGAGACTCCCGAAGCGATTCCCACAACGACTTTGCCCAGGGGCGAGGCCGGTCTGGCTTCCTTGCCTGAATCATGGCTGTTTTCCTGGGATGGATGGGGCGGTTAGAAACCAGACCCTGCCAGAGAACAGTCGCTGCGGCACTACCTCTACTGCCCGGTAAAGCCCCGAGCAGGAACGACGTGCAACTCCTGGCGCTACAAGAGGTTAAGCCTATCAACCTTCCCAACCCCTGTCAGCCTTGGGTAATACGCCCGGAGCGAGGCGACGGGCGTGGCACGCACAAACCACGCCCTTCGTTCCTCAGGGCGTGCCACGCGACCGTACGTGCGTCGTGGAACTTGATCGACGCGGTGTCGGCGCATATCATTCGGCCGATTCGGGTCACCATGCCGGCGACCGGCAGATACGCCGTTCGGCTGATGGTGCGCTCCACGCTCGCTCCCGTGTCATTCTGGACAACGTAGGAAAGGTGAATCGATGTCCCACAAGGTATCTCGGCGGGAGTTGCTGGCTCACGGGTTGGGCGCGGCGGGGTTGTTGGCAGCGGGGCTACCGTTGCAAGCGGCGGAGGCCGACCCCGCGTACACCCGACCTGACCGTTCGAAGGATGCACCCAGCCTGCCGGTGGCCATCCAGCGGTGCGAGTCCTACGAACCCCCGCTCGTGCGCCGCGCGCTCGATGCGGCCCTGAACCTCGTGGGCGGGCTTCGTCCCTTGGTCGAAGGGAAGACCGTGGCCGTCAAGATGAACCTGACCGGCGGGCCGGGCCAGAAACTCGCGGGCCTGCCCCCGCACCGCACCTACCACGTGCACCCCCACGTGGTGGCGGCCCTGTGTGCGGCCGTGCATGACGCGGGCGCTCGGCGCATCTACTTGCTCGAAAGCCACTACTCGCGCAAACGGCCTGAAGAAGTTTACGCCGCGGCGGGTTGGGACATCCCAATGATCGACTCGGCGTCGGGCGGCACCGTGTCTTGGGAAGACACGCGCAACCGGGGCCGGTGGCCCAAGTACAGCCGGCTGAAGGTCGCCTGGGGCGGCTACCTTTACCCCTCGTTCGACGTGAATTCGTCCTATGAGAAGACCGACGTGTTCATCTCGCTGGCCAAGCTCAAGGATCATGCCCAGGCCGGGGTGACGATGGCGGTCAAGAACCTGTTTGGCATGCCGCCCACGTCGCTTTATGGTGGCGATGCCCCGAATGAAGAGACGACCCACTACCGTGGCGACATCCTGCATTTCGGCAAGAAGAAGGTGCCTGCGGGCGTGCCCGGCGAGGTCGAGCACGCGGTGGCCGTCGGCGATTGGCGCAAGCGCGTGCCTCGGGTCACCGCCGATTGCTTTGGCGCCCGGCCCATCGACCTGGCCGTGATCGACGGCATCGAGACCAATCGCGGTGGCGAAGGGCCCTGGGTCGAGGGGGTCGAGCCGCTGGCGCCCCGACTTCTGCTCGTGGGGCGCAACGCGGTCTGCACCGATGCGATTTGCTGCGCGGTCATGGGGTACGACCCGATGGCCGACCATGGGCAGTTCCCGTTCCAGGGCGATAATCACCTGAAGCTGCTGGCACGGATGGGGGCGGGCGTGATCGACCCCGCGCAGATCGAGGTTCGCGGAGTGTCCGTCCGACAGGCGCTGTTCCCCTTCAATCCTCAGCGCAAGAAGGTGGTGCATCCCCTCTCGTATCGCCGGCCGTTCGCGGTCAGCCTGGGCTGAACGGGCGCCCCACGCAAATCTTGCGGTCTCAACGAGATGGGGCTGTTTTCGCCGGCTTGGCGCGATATGCTTGGCCGCAAGACTCGTGAGGTCTGGCGAAACGCTCGGGCCGTTTGGTCCGTCTACTAGGGGAGAGGGCGTCTCGTATCCAGGAGCACGGCAATGCGCGCATGGCGATCGATCCTGATGGTTCCTTTTTTGGGGATGGTACTTGGCATGACCACGGTCCAAGCCGACGAGTCGGGAGGCGATCACGTCCTGCGGGAGCAAGCGCGAAGGACCATGCAACAGGGCAACTTCAAGGATGCCTACGCGTTGTTCCGCAAACTCGCGTTGGATGCCAAGAGCGACCCGCAACGGGTCGGCGACGACCTTCATCTGGCGACGCAATGCCTCCAGAGGCTGAACCGGGTCCATGAAATCGACGCCTTGCGCGAGGCGGTGATCGACGTGCACCAAGCGAACTGGCGGCTCTTGTGGGCGGCGGCCCGCAACTATATGCAGATGCCGCACCAAGGGTTCATCATTGCCGGGAAGTTCGAGCGTGGACCCCACCGTGGCGGCGGCCAGGTGGCCCATGCCGTGGAGCGCGACCGGGTGCGGGCGCTCCAACTGATGGTTCAGGCCATGCCCTTGGCGCACCAGGATGCCGACCGCGGGGCCGTTGGTCGGTTTTACCTCGAGTTGGGCCAGATGCTCTTGAACTACCGCGGTTATCAGGAGTCGTGGCGACTTCAGTACCTGACCGACCTTGGCACGCTGCCCGACTACGAACCCGGCTGGGGCTACTATCGTGGCGAGGTCCGCGGCGCCCCGGTCGATGAGGACGGCAAGCCGGTCTACCATCGCGTTCCCAAGCGCTGGGCGGACGCCACCAGCGACGGCCAGCGGTGGCGCTGGTGCCTGGTCCAGGCGGCCGAGGCCGATCCGAGCCAGCTTACCCCGGTGCGCATGCAGTTCGCCGATTTCCTCCACAACCAGTTCGGCGTTCAGACCATGGCCTACTACGGCTGGCTTTTCGGCCGCATGGACACCGACGACACGAAGGACCAAGGCGGCAGGTACGCCCTGCACACGCTCCGAGAGACCGAGACCATCGCCCGGCTGGCCACGGGCATCCAACGATTCGATCTGCCCGACGAGTTCAACTTCATCCGCGTCTACCAGCAGGTGGCCGCCGAGGCGAAAGACCATTACCGAACCGACGCGCTGGTGCATCTGGCACAGATTTTCGAGAACCGGCGGCAGTACCCCAAGGCGGCCGACTACTGGCGGCAGGCCATCGAGGCCGCCAGCGACGCGAACCAGAAGCGGTCGTTCCGCGAGCGGCTCGAGCAGATCACGGGCAACTGGGGACGCTTCGAGCCCACGAACACGCAGCCGGCCGGGCAGGGGGCGACCCTCGAGTTCCGCTACCGCAACGGCAAGCAGGTCGAGTTCACCGCCGAGGAGATCGATGTCCCCAAGCTCCTCGACGATCTCAAGACGCATATCAAGTCGCGCCCCAGACAACTGGACTGGGATCAGGTGAATCTCGGCGATTTGGGCTGGCGCTTGGTGCACAGGAACCAGCGGCGGTATGTGATCGGGCAGGTGGCCTCGTGGAAACTCGACCTCCAGCCGCGGGAGAACCACTTCGACCGGCGCGTCACCGTGACCACGCCGCTCCAGAAGCCGGGGGCCTATCTGGTGACCGCGAAGATGGACGGCGGCAACACGATGCACCTCGTGGTCTGGGTCGCCGACACGGCGATCGCCAAGAAGCCGCTCGACGGGAAGACTTGGTACTTCGTTGCCGACGCGGTCACGGGCAAGCCCGTGCCCAGGGCCAACGTCGAGTTCTTCGGCTGGAAACAAGAGCACCGGGCCCCGAACCGGATCGAGATCCTCACCAAGCAGTTCGCCGAGTGGAGCGATGCCGACGGGCAGGTGATGCCCAACCCCAACGACCAGCCCCAGGACTATCAATGGCTGGTCATCGCGCGCACGCCCCAGGGCCGATTCGCCTATTTGGGGTTTACCGGCGTATGGTACGGCCGGCACCATGACCCCGAGTACCATCAGGTCAAGGTCTTTACGATCACCGACCGGCCGGTCTACCGGCCCGCCCAGACGGTTCATTACAAGTTCTGGGTGCGGCACGCCAAGTACGATCAGGAAGACACCTCGGACTTTGCCGGCCAGACGTTCACGGTGCTTGTGCAGAATCCCAAGGGCGAGAAGATGGTCGAGACGCAGGCGAAGGCCGATGCCTATGGCGGTATTGAGGGCAAGTACGAGTTGCCGGCCGACGCGATGCTGGGCGCGTATAGCCTCTCGATCGCCAACCTTGGGGGAGGCGGCTTCCGCGTCGAGGAGTACAAGAAACCCGAGTACGAAGTCACCGTCGAGGCTCCCAAGGAGCCCGTCATGCTCGGCGAGAAGATCACGGCCACGATCCAGGCGAAATACTACTTCGGCTCGCCAGTCACCAAGGCCAAGGTGAAGTACAAGGTTACCCGCACCGACGTGAGCGACCCGTGGTACCCCTGGGCGCCGTGGGACTGGTTCTACGGGCCGGGCTACTGGTGGTTCGCGTACGACATGCCGTGGTATCCGGGGTGGAAGGACTGGGGCTGGCGGCGTCCGATGCCGTTCTGGTATCCGCGGGCGCATCGACCGCCCGAGGTGGTCGCCGACCGCGAGGTCGAGATCGGCCCCGACGGGACGGTGAAAGTCGAGATCGACACGGGCGTGGCCAAGGCCCTGTATCCCGACCGCGACCATCAGTACGCGATCACGGCCGAGGTGGTCGATCGATCGCGGCGCACGATCGTGGGCGCAGGCAACGTGCTGGTGGCCCGCAAGCCGTTCACGGTAACCGCCTGGGTCGACCGGGGCTATTACCGCGTGGGCGACACGATTCACGCGCACTTTGCCGCGCGCACGCTCGACGGCAAGCCAGTGCAAGGCCAAGGCAAGCTCACGCTGTATCGAGTCGCCTACCAAGAGGGCAAGCCGGTCGAGAAGCAGGGCTTCGCCCTGGACCTTTCGACGAACGAAGAGGGCTTGGCCCAACAGCAGATTCGGGCGGCCGGACCGGGCCAGTTCCGCCTGTCGTACCAATTGACCGATGCGAAGGGCCACACGATCGAGGGGGGCTATGTGTTTACCATCCTGGGCCAGGCGACCGGCCGTGACGAGTTCCGCTACAACGCGATCGAGCTGATCCCCGACCAGCGCGAGTACCAGCCCGGCCAGACCGTGCGACTGTTGATCAACCGCGACCGCGCCGACGGCACGGTCATGCTTTTCGTGCGCCCCAGCGGCGTGTACTTGCCACCCAAGCCGATCCGCCTGGAGGGCAAGAGCACGGTGGCCGAGATCGCCGTGGTCAAACGCGATATGCCCAATTTCTTCGTCGAGGCGGTCACGATCGCCGACGGCCGGGTCCACACCGAGGTCAAGGAGATCGCCGTGCCGCCGGAGAAACGGGTGCTGAACGTCGAAGTCCAGCCGTCCGCCACGGCATACCGGCCCGGGCAGAAGGCCCAGGTGAAACTCAAGCTGACCGACTTCGACGGCCAGCCTTTCGAGGGCTCGACCGTCGTGGCGATCTACGACAAGTCGGTCGAGTACATTTCGGGCGGCACGAACGTGCCGGAGATCAAGGCGTTCTTCTGGAAGTGGCGGCGGCATCACCACCCGCAGACCGAATCGAGCCTCGAGCGTTTGACGGGTCCGACGGTTCCACCCCATGCCAAGCCCATGGCCGACATCGGGGTGTTTGGGGCCAGTTCGGCTGACGATCTCAATACGGTGGAGCAGGCCAAGGGGGAGTTTCGCCGGGGCTTGGCGGGTGGCATGGGCGCCGCGGGGTTCGGCGGGGCGATGGGGCGGGCCTTCAAGTCGGCCCCGGGGATGGCCAACGGAATCGACTCGTTCGCCGTCCCCGCCCGCGAGAGGCTGGAAGCCCCGGCGGCGTCCATGGCCCTGCGCGACGCCGCCGCGGAGACCGACGGGGGGCTGGGCCACAAGGCCGACGCCGCCCCCGGCGCCCCGCTCGTCCAGCCGACCGTGCGCAAGCAGTTCGCCGACACGGCCCTCTGGGTCGGGGCCCTCGCGACCGGCAAGGACGGCACGGCCGAGGTGGCGCTCTCGATGCCCGAAAACCTCACCACCTGGCGCATCAAGGTCTGGGGCATGGGCCACGGCACCAAGGTCGGCGAGGGAGTGACCGACGTCCTGACGCGCAAGGACCTCATCATCCGCCTCCAGGCCCCGCGGTTCTTCGTGCAGAAAGACGAGGTCGTGCTTTCGGCCAACGTCCACAACTACCTCAAGGCCGAGAAGCGCGTCCAAGTCGCCTTGGAGCTGGAGGGCAAGACCCTCCAGCCCCTGGACCACCTGGTTCGCACCGTGAAGATCGCGGCTGGTGAAGAGGCCCGCGTCGATTGGCGCGTGCGGGTGCTCGACGAGGGCGAGGCCACGGTGCGCATGAAGGCGCTGACCGACGAAGAGTCGGACGCGATGGAACAGAAGTTCCCGTGCCACCTCCACGGGATGCTCAAGATGGAGGCCTGGTCCGGCGTGATCCGGCCCGACCGCGATTCCGGCAAGCTCGCGGTCACCGTGCCCACGGAGCGCCGGCCCGCGCAGACGCGGATCGAGGTCCGTTATTCGCCGACCCTGGCCGGGGCGATGGTCGATGCCTTGCCCTACCTGGTCGATTATCCCTATGGGTGTACCGAACAGACGCTCAACCGCTTCCTGCCCACGGTGATCACCCAAAAGGTGCTCCTCCGCATGGGACTGGATCTCCAGGAGATCCAGAAGAAGCGCACGAACCTCAACGCCCAGGAGATCGGCGACGACCGCCAGCGCGCGGCGCAGTGGAAGAGGCTCGACCGGAACCCCGTCTTCGACGAAGACGAGGTCCGCCGCATGGTCAAGGACGGCGTGGCGCGGCTGACGGAAATGCAGCTTTCCGACGGCGGCTGGGGCTGGTTCTCGGGCTTCGGCGAACATCCCTCGGCCCACACCACGGCGCTGGTCGTCCACGGCCTCCAGCTTGCCCAACAGAACGACGTGGCCCTCGTGCCCGGCGTGCTGGAACGCGGGCTCCAATGGCTGGTACGCTATCAGGACGAGCAGGTCGTGCTGCTGAAGAACGCGGCGATCAAAGACAAGCCGCCAGGACTGCGATGGAAGTCGTCGGCCGACAATCTCGACGCCTTCGTGTACATGGTGCTGGTCGACGCGGGCGTGAAGAACCCCGACATGCACGAGTTCCTCTACCGCGACCGCCTCGATCTGTCGGTCTACGCGATGGCCATGTACGGCCTGGCCGTCGAGCGCCTCGGCGACAAGGCGAAGCTCGACATGATCCTGCGCAACATCGGCCAGTACCTCCAGCAGGACGACGAGAATCAGACCGCCTGGCTCAATCTGCCCGAGGGCATCTGGTGGTGGTGGTACGGCAGCGAGTACGAGGCCCAGGCGTATTACCTGAAGCTCTTGGCCCGCACCGATCCCAAGGGCGAGACGGCCCGGCGCCTGGTCAAGTACCTGTTGAACAACCGCAAGCACGCCACGTACTGGAAATCGACCCGTGATACGGCGATCGTGATCGAGGCATTCGCCGAATTCCTGCGGGCCAGCGGCGAAGAGAAGCCCGAATTGACCGTCGAGGTCTTCTACGACGGCAAGCTCCAGAAGGCGGTCGAGATCACGCCGGCAGTGCTCTTCAGCTTCGACAACCAGTTTGTTTTGGAGGGCGCGGCCGTGACCGACGGCCCGCACACGATCGAACTCCGCAAGAAAGGCACGGGTCCACTCTACTATAACGCCTACCTGACGAACTTCACCCTCGAAGACCCGATCGCCAAGGCGGGCCTGGAGGTCAAGGTCGATCGCAAGTACTACCGCCTCAAGAAGGCCGACAAGGCGGTCCAGGCGGCCGGCTCGCGGGGCCAGGTCGTCGACCAGAAGGTCGAACGCTACGAGCGCGAGGAACTGAAGAACCTCGCGGAACTCAAGAGCGGAGAACTCGTCGAGATCGAGCTGGAGATCCAAAGCAAGAACGACTACGAGTACCTGGTCTTCGAGGACATGAAGCCCGCGGGCTTCGAGCCGGTGGACCTGCAAAGCGGGTACACGGGGAATGCCCTGGGGGCCTACATGGAGTTTCGCGACAACCGCGTGGTGTTCTTCGTCCAGCGCCTGGCGCGGGGCAACCACAGCGTCGCCTACCGCATGAGGGCCGAGATTCCCGGCATGTTCAGCGCGCTGCCCACCAAGGCGTGGGCCATGTACGCCCCGGAGCTGAAGGCCAACTCGGACGAGATCAAGCTGCGCGTGGGCGACTGATCGGGTTGTCGTGCCCCGCGGCGGCGTCTCGTGCCGCCGTGCCTCGGCCGGGGGCCGCCCCGCTCCTGCCGCGACGGCCAGACGCCGAGCGGTCCCCGGCCACGGTTTTCGCCCGCGTTACCGCTTTCTGGGGGAAAGCGGCCGGCTCCGGATGGTCGCCGGTCGCGTTCTTGGTCCGGCACCGCGTACCTCGTTGACAAACGCCTCGGCCCGTATCCACAATGGGTGGACACTCGCAAGAGGTCCGAATCGGGTGGTGGTTGGGTGTTGAAGGTGGATGGCTGGCCTTCGGCGATCCGGCCGGCGGCGCGGCGCTGTTAGCGCGACGCCGGCTTCCCGAGGTACGTCTAGCGGCCACCGCTCGATGCGCAAGCAGCGACACGCCTTGCATCGTCCCTCCAACGGACCGTCCAGGATGAAACCAACCTCCCTCGGCAGCGTGGCGATCGGCATCGCCGTGGTGTGCATGGTCGCCGGCATCGCTGCCCCCGCGTGGGCCCAAGGCGACTGGGAAATCACCCCGCAAAGCGAGCAGGCGCTGGCCCGCGGCCTCCAGTGGCTCGCCCGCAACCAAGGTCCCGAGGGCAACTGGCAATCGAACGATTTGGGGCTGGTGGGCACGGGCATGCTGGCCTTCATGTCGGCGGGGCACTTGCCTGGCCGCGGGCGGTACGGCGAAAACGTCCAACGCGCGATGGACTATATCCTTCGCAATGCCGATGCCCCCGCCGGCGCCCGGCGCGGTGCCGCCCGTATTTCGGGCAAGCCGTTCGGCTTGTTGAACATCTCCGAGCCGCGGCGCGGCATGTACAATCACGGCCTGGCGACCTTCGCGCTGGGCCAACTGTACGGCATGAGCAACGACCCTCGCCTCGGCCCGGTCCTGGACCGCGCGCTGAAGATCATCTGCCAGACCCAGTGCGACGACGGCGGTTGGGACTACCTCGCGCAGCGGCAGCAGCACGGGCACGATCTCAGCCTGGCGGTCATGCAGGCCCTGGCCCTGCGCAGCGCGGTCGATAGCGGCCTCGAGGTCCCGCCCGAAACCGTCGAACTGGCCATCAAGAGCGTGCGCGAACATTACACGCCCCAGGGCTGCGACCGCAACGCTTCGGAAGAAGAGCAGAAGAAGCATCCCGGCCGGTTCACTTACTCCAAGGGCGGAGGCAACGCCACGACGGCGATGGCGGCGGCGGGCGTGGTCTGCCTCCAGGAGTTCGCCCAGTACGACGACTGGCGCATCGAGAAGAACATCACGATCCTGCTGGAAGAGATCGACAAGCACCGGCCCGAGCAACTCGCCCGCCAACGCCGCGCCCCGTTCGATGCCTATACGCTCTGGTATGTCGCCCAGGCCTTGTACCAGGTGGGCGGCGACCCCTGGCGTACGGGCTACCCCAAGCTCCGCGATGGGGTCGCCGCCAGCCAGGTGCAGGAGCCGGGCTCGGAACGCGACGGCGTGTGGAACGCCCAGGGGCACGTCAGCGGGCGCCCCGGCGAACTGTACCAGACGGCGGTGTGCTGCTTCGTGCTGGCGATCCCCAACCGCTACCTGCCCATCCTCCAGGAAGGCCGGATCGACAGCCTGCGCGCGAGGTACGGCGTGAAGGAGAAGAGGTAAAATGTTTCTGTCGCCCTGGTTCGCCCTGGCTGGCCTCGTGCTGGCGGCCGGGCCGATCGCGATTCACTTGCTCAACCGCCAGCGATTTCGGGTGGTGCCTTGGGCGGCGATGGACTTCCTCCGCCATGCGGTGCGCCGCAGCCGCCGCATGATGCGGCTTCAAGACCTGATCCTCCTGGCGCTGCGCACCGCCGTGGTGCTTCTGTTCGGTCTGGCCATGGCCCGGCCCTTTCTGCCCGGGTCGGGGGCCATCGACCCCGACCAGCCCGTCCACGCCGTGCTCGTCGTCGACAACAGCCTCAGCATGAGCTACCAGCAGCTCGGCGGCACCGTGCTCGACCAGGCGAAATCGCGGGCGGAGGAGTTCCTCCGCCGCCTGCCGCCGGGGAGTCGCATGTCCGTGCTGCCGGCCTGCGGCGCGGCGCGCGAGTTCAACCGCGGCGCGTACAGCACGCCCGCCGATGCCCTCGACGCCCTCCGATCGCTCGAACCCGTGGACCGAGCCGCCGCGGTCTCCGCCGCGATCGACCTGGCACGCGAGGCATGCGACCGGGTGAAAAGCCCACCGGCCAAGCAGATCTACTTCTTCTCGGACCAGCAGGCGGGCAACTGGCCGGCGCAGTCGCTGGAGGCGCAGCTTCGGCGGCTTCCCGCGCCTTTGAACGTGGTGCAGACGGCGCCGAGGGAAGAGGAGGTCGAGAACGCCTGGGTGGCCGACCTGAGGCTCCAGGACGAGATCGCGGACCTCGAGACCCCCGCCACGTTCCTGGCGACCCTCCGGTTCGAAGGGGCCGCGCCGCGAAACGAGGTGCAGGTGGCGCTGAATGTCGATGGCGTGACCGTGGCCACGCAGACGATCGACTTGCAGCCCGGCCAGACGCGCGAGGTGCGATTTCCGCCCTACCAGTTCAACGTGCCGGTCGAGCCCGGCCGCCCGACGTTCGTGCCGGTCTCCGTCGCGCTGCCGCGCGACCGGCTCCCGGCCGACGACGAGCGGTTCCTGGCCGCGCCGGTCGTGGCGTCGCTGCCGGTGGTGTTCGCCGATGCGCTGGGGCCCGAGGAATCGCCGCCGCGCGGCCGGTTCGGCGAGACGTTCCGCCTGCGGCGCCTGGTGGCGCCGGTGACCGCGCGGAACCAGGGCGACAAGCAATTGGTCCAGGTGCGCCACGTGCGCATCGACCGCATCGATCGCGAGCTGCTCAAGGAGGCCCGGCTCGTGGTGATCGCGGGAGTCGCCAAGCCGCAGACGGAAATCGACGCGTTGCGCGAGTATGTCCAACAGGGCGGCCCGCTGGTGCTGGCTTGCGGCGGCGCGTTCGATGCCCAGGCGTGGACGACCGCGGCCTGGCAAGACGGCCTGGGCGTGCTTCCCGCGCCTTTGAAGCCGGTCCCGGTGGGCGGCATCCCCGGGACCTCCTCGGGCCGCTACAAGCCCTTCCAGCTCGACTTCTCGACCCTGGTGCACGACTACTTCCTTCTGGAGCAGACGCCCCGGGAGGAACTCGAGGAGCTTTACCGCTTGCCGTTCTTCTTCAAGGCGGTCGAGGTGGATTGGAGCCAGGACGTGGCCGACGGCCTCGTGGCCAACGTCGCCAAGCGGATCGCCAACGACCGCGACCGCCTGGCCCAGCTCGACAAGCGTCTGGCCGCGCTGGAAGCCAAGGGTGCCGCCAGCGATGGGGAGCACCAGGAGCGGATCCGGCTTCAGCAGGAGCGCGACGCCCTGGTGCCCGCGTGGCTTGCCTGGGCGGCCTCGCGGGAGAACGTCCTGGAAGACACCCAGGCCTCTCCCGAGGAACTCGCCCGGCGCGAGCGACCTCGCGTCTTGGGCCGCTACACCAACGGCCTGCCGTTTCTCGTCGAGCGGCGCATCGGCCGGGGGCGGGTGCTGTTTTTCACCACGGGGGTGTTCCGCGAGTGGAACACCTTGACGGCCACGAATGCCGCGTTGCTGTTCGACCGCGTGTTCCGCGATTTGATTTTGGGAACGCTGCCGCTGCGCACCATCGATTCGCACCGCGAACTGGTCGTGCCCGTGCCCGCCGATTTCCGCGACGCCCGCTTCACGCTTTCCGGCCCGCATGGCCGCGACGAGCCGGTGCCGGTCGATGCCCTCGGGGGCGACCGTTATGGCGTGCGCCTGGCGCCCGCAGCCGAGCGCGGCATCTACCGCCTCGCGGCGCATGCAACCGCCCAGACCCCGCAGGCCGCCGAGGGCGCCAAGCTGTTCGAAACCATCCTGGCCGTCAACGGCCCGGCCGACGAGTCGGACCTCAAAACGCTCGACCAGGTCGATCTTCAGGAGCGCATGGCCTCGGCCGACTATCGCTGGGTGGCTCAAGGCGAGACCCTCCAGTTGGCCGGCGCGCCGATGCTGGGGCAAGACCTTTGGAAATGGCTGATGTTGGCGGTACTTGCCGGCCTTCTCGCGGAACTGGGGATGCTGGCCTGGCCGATGCTGGCTCGGGAGCGGACCGCATGAATCTCATGGAACTGATCGGCCGCCTGCTGGGGCTGGAACGGACCGCCGAGATCGGCGGCGTGGAACCGTCGCTTTCGGCCCCGTGGGCGCACGACGCCCCGGCCTGGCTGGTCCTCGGGTGCCTGGGCCTCGCCGTCCTGGCGGTGCTGTTCTACACCCGCTACCAGTACGCGCGCCGGGCCAAGGCGCGCATGGCCTTGGCCGTGGTTCGGGCCGTGCTCTTGAGCCTCGTCCTGGTCATCCTCGCCGAACCCGTGCTGACGGTGCGCGTGACCAGCCAGCTTAAACCCGCGCTGTGGCTGGTCTTCGACGGCACCGACAGCATGGGCATCGCCGACGAACTGTCGGAGGCGGACCGGGCGCAACTGGCCGAGGCGACCGGGCTCGCCGCCGGCCCGTCGGCGCGCCCCACGCGGGTCGAGCATGTTCAGGCCTTCCTTGCCCGCGACGAGGATAACCTCCTCCAGAAATTGCGGGAGAAGTTCCGGTTACGGGCGTTCGTTTTCGACCGGCCCGACGGCGTGCGTTCGCTCGATTTGTCGCCCGACGGCACCGACGCGCTCGACCCCAAGGCGCTGGTGGCCCAATGGACCACCGCCGGCCAGGTGACCGCGGTCGGGGCCGCGCTCGGCGACCTCGCGCGGCGTCAAGCGACGAGCAACCTGGCGGGCGTGGTGGTCTTCAGCGATTTCAACCAGAACGCCGGGCCGCCAGCCGTCGAGGCCGCGCGTCGCCTGGGCGCAAGCATCTACACCGTGGGGGTGGGTCCGCTGGCGGCCGTCGACCTCGCCGTGGACCTCCAATGTCCCCCGTCGATGAAGAAAGACGAGCGCTATCCGCTTCTGGTCACCTTGCGGCAGGAGGGGCTTGCAGGCCGGACGGTCACGGTGCGGTTCTCGGCCCGGCAGATCGGCGGCGCCGCCGAGGCCGCGCGGTGGCGCGAATTCGACCAGCGTGACGTGACGCTCGCCGAGGGCACCCACGTCGTCGAAGTGCCCCACGTCCCCAAGGAAACCGGGTGCTTCGCGTTCCGTGCCGAGGTCGAGCCGTTCTCGGAAGAAGTCGTCTCGCAGAACAACCAGGCCGAGTGCGAGACGATCGTCCACGACCATGTGATCCGGCTGTTGTACGTCGACTATGAGCCGTCGTGGGAGTGGCGGTTCGTCAAGGAGGTCTTCCACCGCGACAAGCTGGTCGGCGAGAAGGGGTTCCGCACCTTCCTCCGTTCGGCCGACCCCAAGGTCCGGCAGACCAACGAGCTGTTCGTCCCGACGCTCAGCCCGCCGCGCCACGAGTTCTTCCTGCACGACGTGATCATCTTGGGCGACATGCCGGCCTCGGCCCTGAGCCCCCGGTTCTGCCAGATGACGGAGGAGTTCGTCGATAAGCTCGGCGGGGGATTGGTCGTGGTGTCTGGGCCGCGGTTCGGCCCCGGGCAGTTGGCCTTGACGCCCCTGGGCGACATGCTGCCGGTCAAGGTCGATCCCAACCTCCACGTGCGCGACCGCCCGGTGCCCTTTGGGCTCCGCCGCACCCCCGAGGCCGCGCAATACGACTTCATGCAGATCGAGTCGCCGGGCGCCGAAAACGATCGCGCCTGGGCGAATCTGGTCGGCCTGACCTGGTACCAGCCCGTCGAACGCTTGCACTCGGTGGCCACGGCCCTGGCCGAACACCCCACCGACACGTGCGTCGACGGCAAGACCCCGCAACCGTTGATCGCCGTGCGCAGCTACGGCCGGGGCGAAGTGGTGTACCTCGGTTTCAACGAGATGTGGCGGCTCCGCCGGGCTCAGGGCGAGCGTTACTACCGGCAGTTCTGGGGCCAGTTGATCCACCGCCTGGCCTCGCGCCACGCGCTGGGGGCCGGCAAGCGGTTCGTCGTGCGGACCGACCGGCCGCAGTACCAGGCCAACGACCAGGTCCTGTTGACCGTCGAGGCCTACGACGAGAACTACAAGCCGCTGGCCGAGTCGCGGCTTCCTGGCCGGAAGCTGGCCGCCGAACTGATCGTGCCTCCTCTTGGCGCCTCGGACCAGCCAGGTCGCCGCGCGCTGGCCGTCACACAGCTTCGCGACGGCGTGTTCGAGGCCCGATTTCCCGTCCTCATGGGCGGCGAGTACCGGGTGCGCGTACACGATCCGATCGCCCAGGAGCACGTCGAGACGACGTTCCGCGTGGCCAGCGTGTCCGTCGAGCGGCAAACCGCGGTGCGCAACGCCGCGCTCCAGCAGGCCCTGGCCGACGCCACCGGGGGCAAGAGCTACGACCTGGCCAGCGCCGCGCGCCTGGCCGACGAAATTCGACTCGTGGCCAGGACCGAAACCGATGTCGAGGTCATTCCGCTCTGGAACACCTGGTTCGCGTTCGCCCTGGTGGCCGTCTTGATGCTGGGCGAGTGGCTGGGACGCAAGTGGGTGAATCTGCCATGACGAGACTCTCACAACTCCGCCGCCGCCTGGTCCGACTCCGCCGCCGCCGAAGGCTGGCCCGCTGGGTCATCGCCTACAGTGGGCTGACGCTGGTGGTCCTGTGGGTACTCGCCGTGCTGTTCGCGGCCGACTGGAGCCTGCGCATGGGCAAGCCGGAGCGGATCGTCCTGGCGGTCCTCGCCGCCGGCGTCGTGGGGTGGGCCTGTCGCCGGGTGACCGCTCCCTGGCTGGGGCACGCGGAGGACGATCTCGACATGGCCCTCTTGATCGAGCGCCAGCGGCACATCGACACCGACGTGATCGCCGCCCTGGAGTTCGAATCGCCCGAGGCCCCGCGCTGGGGCTCCGTCCAACTCGAGCAGGCGGTCATCGACGAGACCGCGCAAACCGTGGCCCAGGTCGAACCCCAGGCCGAAGTGCCCGAAACGCCCCTGAAACGCCGCGTGGGCCTGCTGGCCGCTACCTGTTTGGTGCTGGGCGTGTTGGCGGCGGTCTTCCCGCAGCACGTGGCGGTTTTCTTCAACCGCCTCCTGCTCGGCGCGGCACACTATCCGACCGCCACGACGATCGAGACGGCCAGAATCAACGGCCACGAACTCGACCTGGCCTGGGGTGCGACCAGGGTCAAGTGCCCCTATGGCCAGCCCGTGCGCTTCGAGGTGCGCTGCGCGGGAACCCTTCCGGCCTCGGGCTCGGCCCGGCTCAAGGGCGAGCACGGCCTGGCGGCCTTGGTGCCCCTCGAACGCGCCAGCGACGAGTCGGCCGTGTACCGCGGCGAACTGGCGCGCCTGGTCGATTCGGCCGAGTGCCTGCTCTACCTCGGCGACGCCTGGACCGAGCCGGTCCGCATCGAGCTGGTGCCCCGGCCCACCGTCGATGTGCAGTTGGAAGTCTCGCCGCCCGGGTACGCGGGCTCTGCCCCCGAGGTGTTCAAGGACCTGCGGCAAATCTCGGTGATCGAGAACTCGCGGGTGGGCCTTCGGGTGTTTTCCGACAAGGAGCTTCACGAAGCCACCCTGGCGATCGACGTCCGGTCGTTTGCCCTGTGCCGGCACGGCCCGAAGCCGGAAGGCGGCAGGGACGAGTGGGGGCTTCCCGACGAGCTGTACCAGACGTCCGCCACGGAAAAACCTCAGAACCCCTTCCCCTTGGCCCACGTGGTCGAGCCGGTGCGCTACGTCCTTCAGGTAACCGACATCGACGGCCTGCAACTCGAGCGGCCCATCGAAGGGGTCGTGCGTATCAAGACCGACCATCCGCCGCAGGTCACCGCCTCGATCGTCACCCACTATGTCGTGCCGACGGCACGGCCGACGATCCGGTATGCGGCCTCCGACGACTACGGCCTGGCGAAGATCTCGTTGATTCCGGAGATCCTCCATGCCGACGGGCGCGAGGAGGAAAAACCCGAAATCACGGTCTTCGAACTTCGCCCTGGCGACATGCCGCCGAAGAGCCTTCCCAAGCCGGACGAGCACGAAGCGAAGTTCGTGCTCCACCTCGCGCCGCTGGGGGCTGTCAAGGGCGACCAGGTCAAGGTGACGCTTCGGGCGATCGACTTCCGCGGCGACCCCGAACGCGGCAGGTCGGCCCTCAGCGACCCGATGGTCTTTCAGGTGACCGACGAACAGGGCGTGCTGGCGGCGATGGCCGAACAGGAACGCGAATCGCTCCGCCAGGTCGATACCATGATCCAAACCCAGATCAGCGTGGGGGAATCCCAATGACGACGCGGCGCCCAAGGATGCTCGGAGCGGTCCTCTGGCTCGTTGCCGCCGTGGCGGCCCCGGCTCAAACCCTCCAACGCGCGAGCATCCTCGACAAACAGGAAAAGCAACAGCGCGTGCGGGCGATGGCCCGCGAACTCGTCACCGGCATCGTCGATCTCCAAATCCGGCAACTCGAAGAGAACGGCATGGAGAAAGGCGACCTCTACCGCGAGTTGCGGTCGATGCGGGCGAACCTCGACAAGCTGATCGAGGCCGAAATGCCCCGGGTTGTCGAACTGCTGAGGAGGTTGCAGGCCGAGGCGGGCGACACCCGCTCGACGACCTTCGTGGCCGCCCGCCAGAAAAGCCGCGAGGTGCTCATCCAGCTTCTGATCGAGCGGCAGAATCTCTTGCGGCGCCTCCGCATGGCCGAGATGGCGGCGCAGGTGCGCCAGATCATCGAGTCGCAGCGCAAGGTGCTCAAGCTCACGCAGGGCCTTCCCGAGTTGGCCCAGACCCAACGCGACGAGGTGACCCTGTCGACCGCCCAGGACCAGCGCGATGTCAAGGAGCTGTACCTGCGTCTGAAGGACCTGCTGGAGGAAGTCGCCGGTTGGGGTGGCCCGGTCGGCGCCGAGGCGACCAAGGGCATGGAAATCCTCGCCAGCCGAAGGGTGGACGACGCGCTGGATGCCTCGGTTCGGAACCTCGAACAGACCCGGTTCGCCGACGCCGTGACGAACCAGGATGCCGTCATCAAGGCCCTCCTCGAGTTGCTCCAGGCCATTGAGCGGGCCCAGGGGCTCTTGACCCCCGAGAGCAGCCGGGAGTCGGTCGAGGAGCGCATCCGCGAGCTGGCTCAAGAGCAGAAGAACGTCCGTGCCGAGACCCAGCGGGCCGACCTGTCGCAGCCCGACCCATCGAAACAGCTTGCCCAGGAGCAAAGCGCCATCGAGCAGCAGCTCGAAGAGTTGGCCCGGGCCGCTGAAAACGTCCCCGAGGCCCACGCGACGCTGGAGCAGGCCGAGGAGGCGGCCGGCCAAGCCGCCGAGAAGATCTTCGAGGGCAAGCAGGCCGACGCGGTCGAACGGCAAAACCAGGTGGTCGACCGCCTCGAACAGGCCGCCCAGCAGGTCCGCGATGCGGCCCCACAAGCACTGGCCGACGCGCCGCAGGATCTCGATAAGACGATCCGCGATCTCGAAGCCGCCCGGAAGGACCTCGAGAAGATCCAGAAGGACCAAGCGCGGGCGAGCCAGGCGGCCGAACCGAAGCCGCAGGAGGCCAAGCCGATGGAGGCCCAGATCGCCGAGGAGTTGGCGAAGGTTTCGGAAAACCGCGATCTGCCAGCCCCTGTCGATGCCGCCATCGAACAGGCCGAGCACGCGGCCGAGCACGCCGCGCGGCAGATGGATCGGCCCGAAGCCGCCGATCGGCGCCACGCCGCGGAGAACGTCGAGCAGGCCATCGAACGCGCCATCGCCGAGATCCGCGAGGCGCTAGCCGACCTGACGCGCCGGCAAATGGCCGAGCAGATCGCCCCAATGGCCCAGGCCGCGGCCATGCTCGAACAAGCCGCGGCTCAGGAGCGGGCCATCGCGCAAGCGTCGCACGAGGCGGCCCAGCAATCCGGCCTTCAGGCCGACGAGGCCCGGCAGCTTGGGGAGGATCAGGCCGGCACGCGCCAGACCGCTGAGCAGGCGGCGAAGCGGATCGACAAGGCCGCGCCCCAAGCGGCCGCACTGGTTCAAGAAGCCGGTCCGTCCATGCAGCGCGTGGCCGACCAGTTCGAGGCGGCCGAGAAGCAGCCGGGCGAGCGTTCCAAGCAAGCCGCTGCCGAGGCGGCCGAGCAAGCCGCCGCCGCCGCCGACAAACTCGCCCAGGCCGCTGCCGCGTTGCGCGAGGCCGCCGGCCGGTCGGCCCAGCAACTGGCCGACGAAACGACCCGGCAACGCCAAGCCGCCCACGAGGCCCAACAGGCCGTCGAAAACGCCATCGCCAACCGGCCCGAGCCACTCGGCCAGCGCCTCGAGCGCCTGGCCGAGGCCGCCCGAAAAGTCGAAGAGGCCCAAGCCGAGCAGGCCAGGGCAGCCGGGCATCCCGAGGCCGCCGAGGCCATGCAACTGGCTGCCGGAATCCGCAGGGCCCTCCAGATGCAGAACGCGGCGGACCAGGCCGCGGAGGCCGCGGCCCGCAACCAACCCGGCGCGCGAACCGCCGAGGCCGTGGCCAAGCAAGACGAGGTCGCTCAAGCCGCCGCGGATCTAGCTCAACTGGCCGCTGGAAGCCCCGCGCGCCAGGAGGCGTCAAGAACCGAGAAAGAAGCGGCGGGCCAAGTAGACCCAAAACCCGAGTCCGACGAAAAGCCCGCGGCCAAGGAAGAAGGCAAGCCGGAGGAGAAGCCCGGCAGCCCCGAGAAATCCGAGGCCAAGCCGGAGCAAGGCGGGGGCGACCCAAACCCCGTGGCCGACGTCCTCCGTCGGGCCGAACAGTCCGCCCGCGAGGCCTCGAAAGACATGCTTGGCGACAAGCAGGACGAAGCGCGCCACGCGCGGGCCGAGACCCGCCAGGCCCTCGAGGAGGCCCTCCAGTTGGCCCAGGCCCAGGTCCAGAAGGCGAACGAGAGGCCGGCTGGTCCTCGAGACATGGGCGCGCAAGAGCGGGCCGGCCAGGCGATTGCCCAGGCCGAGCAGCTTGCCCAGCCCGACGCTCCCAAGGCTGCCCAGACCCTTGGCGAGGCCGCCAAGACTTCCGAGGCCGCACAGGAGCATGGCCAGAAGGGCAACCAGGAAGCCGCCGGTCAGGCGCAGGAGGCAACGGCCAGGTCGCTCGACCAGGCCGCCGAGGAGCTTGCCCAAGCGATGAACCAATTGGCCCAAGAGGCCGCCAAGCAGTTGGCTGCCCAGGCCCAGCAGGCCGACCGGCTGGCGCACCAGTCGATGCCGGTCGATGCCGGCGCGACGGCCGCGCTCCAGCAGGCCGAGAACCAGGCGAACCAAGGGGCGGAGGAGCCGCGGGGAACCCCCGCGGCCGAGCAAGGCGTCGGCGAGGCCATGAACCAGGCCGCGGCCGAGCTAAGCCAGCGCGAGCAGCAACTCGCCCGCGAACAGGCGCTGGCCCGGCGGCTGGGGGCGATGGCGGCCCAGCCCGACGCGGGCGATGCGATGGCCCAATTGGCCGAGCAGATGGCCGGCGAGTTGGGCCCGGACATAGCGGCGGAGGCCGGCCAGGATCAGGCCGCGGCGATGGTGCCCGCCAGCAAGCCGGGCGAGCAGCCGAGCGATCAGGGGTCGCCGTCGGGGACCGGCGGCATGGCCCGTGCCGGCGAAAAGGTCACCAATCAACCCGCCCCTCCCGCGCCCGCCAAGCCCAACGCGCAAACGCCGCAGGGCGACAGCCGCACGGCCGACGCGGCCAATCTGGAACCGCAAGGGGCGATGCGCCAAGGGCGCGAGGAGCCCTGGCACGCCGAGTTGCCGCCCGAGCTGCGCCGCGCGATCCGTGCCAACTCGCAGCGCCGACCGCCCCGCGGCTACGAGGAAAAACTGGAACGCTATTTCAAGAACATCGACTGACCGCAGGACCCAGAACCCGAGAGTCTGCTATGAGCGTCGAGAACATCCCTCAAGACGATATTGCCGTGGTGAAGCGTTGCAAGGAATCGTTCGACCGGATCCGCCAGGAGTTATCGAAGGTGATCGTCGGGCAGGAGCGGGTGATCGAGCAGGTGCTGATCGCCATCTTCTCCCGCGGGCACGCGCTGTTGGAGGGCGTGCCGGGACTGGCCAAGACGCTTCTGGTCAGTTCGCTGGCCGAGGCCACCCACTTGACCTTCAAACGGATCCAGTTCACGCCGGACCTCATGCCCAGCGACGTGACCGGCACCGAGATCATCCAGGAGGACCTTCAGACGGGGCAGCGCGAGTACAAGTTCCTGCCGGGGCCGATCTTCGCCAACATGATTCTGGCCGACGAGATCAACCGCACCCCGCCGAAGACCCAGGCCGCCATGCTCGAGTCGATGCAAGAGCGGCAGGTCTCGGCAGGCGGAAAGGTCCACAAGCTGCCCGATCCGTTCTTCGTGCTGGCCACGCAGAACCCTTTGGAGCAAGAAGGCACGTACCCGCTGCCCGAGGCCCAGTTGGACCGCTTCCTCCTGTACATCAAGGTCGATTACCCCAGCGGCCCGGAGGAGTGGGAGATCGCCCGGCGCGTCACGACCGGGCAGATGGGCACGATCGAGCCGATCATGACGGGTGAGGACATCATCGCCATGCAGAACCTCGTGACCCGCGTGCCCGTCAGCGATCAGGTGCTCGGCTACGCCTGGGCGATCGTGCGGGCGAGCCGGCCCGGCACCAAGGAGTCGGCCGAGTTCATCGACCGCTGGGTGGCCTGGGGGGCCGGGCCGCGTGGGGTGTTGACCCTGGTGACGTGCGCCAAGGCGCGGGCGATCCTCCACGGACGCTACCACGCGACGATCGGCGACGTGCAGGCGATCCTCAAGCCCGCCCTGCGCCACCGCATCGCCGGCAACTACGCGGCCCAAGCGAACAACACCACCAGCGACCGGCTGATCGAGATGCTCATGGAGGCGGTGCCTGCCGACCGCAAGTACGAGAAGCCCGCCGCCGTGGCTTGACGACGCCCGATTTCCAACCGCCCCGCTCGGATTCCTGCCGTGGCCAAGAGCATCCTCTCCCGCTATATCGACCCCGTGGTCCTCAGCCGCATCGCGCGGCGGAGGATCGAGCCTCGCGGGCTGGTTTTGGGGAACCTCGCCGGCGCGCACAAGTCGCCCTTGTCGGGATTCGCCGTCGAGTTCGCCGGGCACCGCGAGTATGTTTGGGGCGATGACCCCAAGCATATCGACTGGCGCGTCTACTTCACGCGGCAGCGCTATATGATCAAGCAGTACGAGATGGAGACGAACTTCGTCTGCCACCTCGTGCTCGATGTCAGCGCGTCGATGCGCTATGGCGACGGGGCGCAACAGAAGCTGCGCTATGCCGCGCAGATGGCGGCCACGCTGGCCTACACGATCGTGCGCCAAAGCGACAAGGTGTCGCTGGCCACCTTCGACGAGAAGCTCCTCGGCTTCGTCCCCCCGAGCAACTCGATGGCCCAGATCGTCCGCCTTACCGAGCACCTCGACCAGATCGAGCCGGTCCACAAGACGAACCTGGCCGACTGCCTCAACGAGCTGACCGGCCGCATGCGCCGCCGCGAGATCGTGATGATCCTCAGCGACTTTTTCACCGAGCTTGCCCCCCTGGAAGCGGCCATCCAGCGCATGCGCTACCACCGGCACGAGGTGGTGCTTTTCCAGGTGATGCACCACGACGAACTCGAGTTCCCCTTCGACGGCATGGTCAAGTTCGTCGGCCTGGAGGTGCCCGAGGAACTGCTTACCCAGCCCGAGGAACTGCGCCGCCAGTACCTCGCCGCCATGCATCGCCACAACGCCGAGCTGGAGGCGCTGTGCCAGCGGAACCGGGCCGAACGGGTCCTGGTCGATACCAGCCGCGACATGGGCCAGGTCTTCGCCGACTACCTCAATCTTCGCAGCCGCCTGCTGCGGCACCGTTGACGTTGACGGCCGCCGCCGTGGCGTTTACGATGGAAGGTGTCGGGCGAACCGTCCGCCGAAGATCCTACCCCCTTGTGATGCGAGACTGGTGATCATGTCTGCCCAGCCGCCCCGCATTGTGCCGTCGTCGCCGTGGGCTCGCGGTGTCGCCTCGTGGCGCGGGATGGGCCTCGGCCTGGCCGCGCTGGTCGTCCTGGGATGGACCGCCGGGGCCTCGGCCCAACCCAAGCCTACGCCCAGACCCGATCCGGCCGCGGCGAACCCCGCGCCGCCGAGACCCGCCGACAAGAAGAAAGAGGACAGGCCCCCGCCACCCATCGAACTCAAGGGCAGCGAGCTGACCACGCGCGACGGGGTGCTGCTTCGGGCGACGTTCTTCCCCAGCAACAAGGGCAAGGAAGCGGTGCCGATCCTCCTGCTGCACGGATGGAAGGGCAGCCGCACCGAGTACGCGCGCCTGGCGTTCGCCTTGCAATCCATCGGTCATGCGGTCCTCGTGCCCGACCTGCGCGCCCACGGCGAAAGCAAGTCGCTGGCTTACGACGAACAACGCGAACTCGACCCCGCCCGGATCGGACCAAATGACCTGGTCGAGATGGTCAAACGCGACATGGAGAAACTCAAGTCGTTTCTCGTGCAGCGGCACAACGCGGGCGAGTTAAACCTCGAGAAGCTATGCGTCGTGGGGGCCGACATGGGGGCCGTGGTCGCGATGAACTGGGCCGTGTGGGACTGGCACTGGCCTGTCTATCCCGAGTTCAAGCAAGGCCAGTACGTCAAGGCCCTCGTGCTCATCTCGCCCCCATGGAGCTTCAAGGGAATCGACGTCTCCGATGCGGTGAACCATCCGGCCATCCGGGGCGCGACCCGGGTGGGGATCTCCGTGCAGATTATCTACGGCGCCGACGACCGCAAGGCGGCGACCGATGCCGAGCGCATCCACAAGTTGCTCCAGCAGCAACGCCCCAAGTTCGAGGACGAGGCCGAAGCCCGCGAAAAACAAGATCTCTGGATCTTGCCGGTCGCCAAGACGAAGTTGCAAGGCACGAAACTCGTCGCGGCGCGCGGTCCGGAAATCTACCAGGCCATCGCGTCGTTCGTCTATCTGCGCCTGGTGGTGAAGGACTACCCTTGGCACGAGATCAAGGAGAAGCCGTAAGCTCGTCGTGCGCGGCCGGTATCTTGAGTTCCCGGCCGATCGGCAGCGCCTCGGGGCTGGCGAGCACGTCGCGGTTGGCCCGGTAAATCTCGCCAGCCCGGCCAGCGTCGCCCAAATAGCGTTCGGCCAGGCCGGCCAGGGTGTCGCCGTCGGCGATCTTGTGGATCCGCACGCCGCTCGGCCCCGCGCCCGGCACCCCGATGCCCATCGAGATCCCCCACCGCGACGAGGGCCACGAGTCGTCGCGCGGGAAGGTCTTGCCCAGCGACGGGGGAGGTTCGCGCGCCTCGACGGGGCGCAACACCGCGGCCGGCCGGCCGGGCACAAACGGGTTCGGCCCGGGCACACGCGCCTCGACCCGCGCCGCCTCGGTGCCCGGCGTCACCGGCTCGGCGTCGGGCGGTTCGGCCTGCCGCCGGTACACGACCGCATCGCGGGAATCGGTGGCAGAAAGACCCGCCGGCTCGGACCGCGGGAACCGCGAGGCCACGGCCAGTCCGCCCAGCACAATCCCCACCGGCAGCCCAACCCGCACCGCCAGGCTTGGCAGTCCGTGCGCGTCCACGAGGCGATCCTCGATCTCCCTCGATCCTGATGCCACCATGCCCCGTCTCTTGCATCGTATCGGCGAGACACCGCCGAGTGAAGGAGCGCGGCGGGCGAAGCGACGGCGAAAGCGGGGCCACTCCGTTCGCATGGTGCCGAGTCTCACGATCGCGACGGTTGCGTGGCCCATGCGCATTGCGCCGGTTGTGGAGGACCGCGCGGGTCAGCCGCAGGTCGCGCTTGACGTCGGTCTGGTGGGGGGCTAGGCTTGGCCCTGGTGATCTGGTGATCCAAGCGTCTGACTCCGGAGGAGAAAGCCATGCAGAAGTCCACCCTGACGCGCCGAGAGTTGGTCAAGACCGCGGGGGCCGCCGTGGCCGTGGCGACGATCGTGCCCCGGCACGCCGTGGCCCAAAGCGGCAAGACATCGCCGAACGAGAAGCTGAACATCGCGGGCATTGGTGTCGGGGGCATGGGGGCCGGCGACCTGAACGCGGTCAGCGGCGAGAACATCGTGGCCCTGTGCGATGTCGATGCCCGGCGCGCGGCCAACTCATTCCGGCGCTGGCCCGACGCCCCGAAGTTCCAGGACTTCCGCAAGATGTTCGACGCGATGGAGAAGAAGATCGACGCGGTGGTGGTGGCCACGCCCGACCACTTCCACGCCGTGGCCGCCATGGCGGCCATCCAGCGCGGCAAGCACGTCTACTGCGAGAAACCCCTGGCCCATTCGGTCTACGAATGTCGCGCGCTGATGAAAGCCGCCAAGGAGCGCAACATCGTCACGCAATTGGGTAACCAGGGGCATTCGTTCGAGACGATCCGCATCTTCTGCGAATGGATCTGGGACGGAGCCATCGGCAAGGTCCACACGATCCACGCGGGCTGTGCGGCGGTGAACTCGGGGCTGGACGCCCTGCCGCGACTCAAGGAAAAGCACGCGGTTCCGGCCGAACTCCATTGGGACATGTGGCTAGGCCCGGCCCAACCGCGACCCTATCACCCGGCCTATCTGCCCGGCGCATGGCGCGGCTGGGTGCCTTTCGGCAACGGCACGGTCGGCGACTGGACCTGCCACGTGGTCGATCCGGTGTTCTGGGCCCTCGACCTCGGCGCGCCGGCAACGATCACGGCCCAGGTGAAAGACTACGACCCCAAGACCCAAGGCGACGCCTTCCCCAAGGGCGAGATCATCACGTACGAATTCCCGGCCAAGGGCGCCCGGGGACCGATCACCATGCACTGGTACAGCGGCACGGAGCGCATCCCCCGCCCGGCAGACCTCGAACCGAACCGCAAGCCGGTCGAGACGGGCGCGGTTGTGCTCGGCGACAAGGGGACGATCATGTACGGCTCGCACGGAGCCGGTGGCGTACGCATCATCCCCGAGGCCAAAATGAAGGAGTACAAACGTCCTGAGCCGAAAATCCCCCGGGTGCGCGAGCACCATCACGATTGGCTCGAAGCGATCCGCCACGGGCGCAAGGCGGGGAGCGACTTCTCATACGGCGCGCCGTTGACCGAGATCGCCATGCTCGGCGTCATCGCCATCAAGTTCCCCGGCGTGAAGCTCCAGTGGGATGCCGCCGCCATGCGCTTCACCAATTGCCCCGAGGCCAACCCGTTCGTCAACCCGCCCTACCGTTCGGGATGGACCCTCTGAACGGTTGCGATCGCAGCCCATGGGGAGTGCGTCATGACCGCGTGGACCAATGTGCTCGCCTTGGTGACCTTGGACCTGATCGTCTCGGGGGTCTGGGCCCAGGCGCCGGGCCGTTTGCCGCGCGCCGGTCCAAGCCCGAGTGAGTTCAACCAGCGCTGGCAGACCGCCACGCCCGGCAGCCAAGGCATGTCGAAGGCGAAGCTCGACGCGCTCGAACGCGATCTGTCGGCCCGGGGAACCAAGGCGCTTCTGGTGATCCGCAACGACAAGATCGTCTTGGAGTGGTACGCGGCGGATCACGGCCCGACGAAAACGCACTACACCGCGTCGCTGGCCAAGGCGATCGTCGGGGGCGTTTCGCTGGCAGTGGCGCTGACTGACGGCCGCATCGCCCTGGACGACCCGGCCGCCAAATACATCCCGTCGTGGCAGGCCGATCCCCGCAAGTCGAAGATCACCCTCCGGCACCTCGGATCGCACACCTCCGGCCTCGACGATGCCGAGGCCGACGGCGTGCCCCACGAGAGGCTCGCAGGCTGGAAAGGCGACTTCTGGAAGCGGCTGCCGCCGCCGAACGATCCGTTTACCATCGCGCGCGATCAGACCCGGTTGCTTTTCGAGCCGGGAGAACGACACCAGTACAGCAACCCGGGTATTGCCATGCTGAGCTGGTGCGTCACCGCGGCGCTTGCCGACGCGCCTCACCGCGACCTCCGCACGCTCTTGCGCGAACGCGTCATGCGGCCGATCGGCGTGCCCGACAACCAATGGTCGGTCGGGTACGGCGCCACCGTGGCGGTCGATCGACTGCCGTTGGTCGCCTCGTGGGGCGGCGGGGCCTACACCGCCAGGGCGGTCGCCGCGGTGGGCCGCTTGATGCTCCGCGAGGGCCCATACACCCGCTTGCCCAAGGACGCCTTCTGGGGTGCCGGCGCGGGCCACCAGGTTCTTCTCGTGATCCCCAGCCTGAACCTGATCGCCGTGCGCAACGGGGCGGCGCTGGCCAGTACCCCCGACCAAGACTACCACGCGGCGCTCGGCCGCTTGCTCTTCGACCCGCTCGTCGACACCGTCGGCGCGGCGCCCGAGTAGCCGTTGCACCCGTCATAGCCGCAGACAATATGGCCGGTCCAGTCGCTCGCGCTGAACGTGGGTCATGCGCGAAGGGCTCGGATACGTCGGTCGGGAGGTGCCCAAGGACACGATCGCGATGGCCATGGGCCGACACACCGCGACACGGTCAAACGCCGGGCAGGACTTTCCACCCACGGTCATCGCTTCGCGGTCGCCGTGCCACCCGACCGCTGCCGGTTAGCGCGGCTTTGGGCCGTTGCGCGTTGAGGCCGCTGCCAGACGCCCGAGCGGCTGGACCCCGTTCCTTCGCCAGTGGCGTTGCCAGAGGCGTTCGTGCGTGGCATGGGCGTGAACCCCCAGGGTCGATGCCACGCGCGACGGTTCGTCCGCCGAGGACGCGCGTGGCGCACGGCCGCTCAGCTCGATCAGCATCGCGACCTCGGGAACGGCGAACACCATCCAATGGCCCATCAGGGCGAGCACGAAGACCAGCTTGACCATCCCGGGAATCGAGAAAACCAACCACACCCAGACCAGCACGAGAAACACACGGACCGGGATGGCGCCGAGCGTCACGGCCATGAGCGTGAGTTGATTCTTGCTGCTGCCCCACCATGCGCCCGCCATCCAGCTCAGGGCACAGAGGACCATCGGGGGCAACGCGAGCAGGCAGGCTTTTCCGTAGGGCGGATGGACCAGCCACAACGGCACGACGAGAAGCACGACCTCCCCGACGAGCATTGCCCCAAGCACGGCGCAGTACCGGAGGAACAGCCGGTTCCTCGCGTCCTGCGTGGTTCGGGGGTCTGGGGGACAGCCCGACTTGTGCCCGTGGCGCGTTGTCGATCGGGCCCTTGCGGGTTGGGCACGATCGTGGAGCTGCTGATAGCTCCGATAGAACTTGCACCCCGAGAGGGTCCGCAACAGATCGGCGCTATTCATGGCCACCGACCTCCCGGTATTGGAGGCGATCTGCCGTTGCCGACTCTAGTATAGTCGGCCCGTCGGGGAATCGCAACCGGCGCGCTAATATCTTTCGGGGGGTTGCGCCTTTTCTTGGGTGGGGTGTCTCGCGGTGTGCGCGATGGCAAGCACGGCGTGGACCCGCCGCTACGAGGGCTTGCTACGGTGCGTGTCGCGAGGGGCGGGCTCGACGTGGATCACCACGCGGCCCACGGCGGGCACGCGGGCCCGGAGGTGCTTTTCCAGTCGTTGGGTCAACTCGTGGGCGTCGGTGATCGTCGTGGCGGGGTCGAGTGTGCAGTGGAACGAGACGGCCAGTTCGTCGCCGGTCTGCTGCACCTCGACATCGTGAGGCTCGATCGGCAGGCGGCTGGTGTTGAGGAACTCGTCGATGGCCTGGCGCACCAGGGCCTGGCCCGCCCGCTGCGCCGTGTGCGTCGTCGAGGCGTCGCCGATGGGCTCCAGGTGGGTCACGATCCGCGTGAGCCCGGTCACGGTGTGGCGGAGTTCCTGTTCGAACTCCGTGGCCTGCCGATGGGCCTCGTCGAGCGACAAGGCGTCGCTGACTTCCAAGTGCAATTCCAACGAGCGCTGGTCGTTGTCCTCGTACGTGCGGATGGCGTGGGCCCCCAGGCCGTGCCGCGCGGCCAACACGCGGACCGTCTTGAGGAGGTCTTCCTTCTCCTGAGCCACGGGCTCGATGTGAACGACCACGTCGGCTCGGGGGAGAACGGAGCGGACCGCCGTTTCGATGTCGTCGGCGATCGCGTGCGAGCGTTCCAGCGCGGTCCCCCGGTCGACCGAGATGGTCACATCGGCGAACACCTCCGGCCCGCTGCGCCGCAACCGCACCTGTTTGACCTCTTCGACGCCGGCGACGGCCGACGCGGCGCCGACCACCTGGCCGCGAAGGTGCTCTGGGACCGAATCCAACAGGTCGTCGATCGACTTCTTTCCCAGCCGGACCCCGACGCCCACGACGATCATCGCGACACCGAGCGCGGCGACCGCGTCGGCCTTGACCAGCCACGGCGCCTCGAGTCTCTCGGCCAGCACGACGCCGATCAACCCCAAGAGCACCACACCCGACGACCAGATGTCGGTGGAAAAGTGCAATGCGTCGGCCTCCAACGCCTGGCTTTGGTGCTTTTCGGCCACGTGCCGCAGGGCGCGGGAGCGGGAAACATCGACGACGATCGAGACGATCACCACGAGAAACGCCCAGAAGTTCGCCTGCACGACCACGTGTTCGGCGAAGAACAGCCGCCTAACCGATTCGAAGACGATCCAGACACAGGTGGCCAACAAGAGCAGCGTCTCGAAAAGCGCCGACAGGTTCTCGAACTTGCCATGCCCATAGGTGTGGCTTGGGTCGGCCGGCTGGCCGGAGACGCGAACTGCCCAGAGCGTGATGCCGGCCGCCACCAGGTCCAAGGCCGAGTGGGCCGCCTCGGAGAGGATTCCCAAGCTGTTGGTGGCCCACCCCACCACCAGTTTCAGGCTAACCAGCAACACGGCGGCCAGAAGGCTCGACAGGGCCACGCGATGCTTTTCGCGGTGTGCGTCGGGCCAGGCTTCCGGCCTCTTGATGCTGGACATCGGCGTTCTCCCGAGGCGTCATTTCCCGGCGCCCCAAAGCTTCTGCAACAAGCCGTACATCTCCGGATCGTGCTGCTTCAGTTCCGCCGAGACGAAGGGGTAGAAGTCGTTCGTGCCGAAAAACGCCTCGGAGGACTCGGCGAAGTACTCCATCGGGTTCTTCGCCGCGTACGCAAGCTGCGTGCGACCGCCGATATGCAGCACCGACTCGTACCGCTTGCTGGCCTGCATTCGTTCGAAGGCGGCCCGGATCTCGGGGTTCGCGTAGCCCCCCAAGAACTGGTGGTGGTAGCCGTGCGCCAACTCATGCAGGACCATCCACGGCTGTTGTCGAGTCCATTGGAGGAAGTTTCGGGCGTGGGCGACCTCGACCGAACGAGCTTTGTCCGGGTTCATTCCATGCGAGCGAAGCCAGCCTGGGTCGGGATGATAGGCCATGCATGGGTGGTGCGGCTCCGCCTCTTCGACCCAGAGGACGATCTTCCGCAGGTTTTCGACGGCGGGCGCGGGCACCTTGCGCGGAATCTGGTAAAGCTGATGCCGAAGATGCTCCAAGGTGTCGGCGCACAACGAGGCATTATTCCGGGCGAACCGCCGATTGACCAGGACCTTCCAGCCCTCGATTCGCTGCGCCTCGTACTGGTCGGTGGGGTCGTACGGCGTCTTGGTCGGCGCCGGTTCGGCCCCCAACCCGAGGGTGGCCCACGCGGCCCATCCCAGCATCGCGGCAACGCGTCGCGCCAAGGTCCCATGCACTTCGGTTCGGTCTGGCAGCATCGTGAGGTCCATTCGATCGGCTCGAGGGAACGGTTGTGTGACGAATCCAGACATCATCGCACGTAGCGCGCTTCGTTCAAGGGGGGAAATCACCTCGCACGAGCCGATGCCCAGCCACGAGCCTTCGCCCGCCGCGAGACGGCCTCCCGCAGCGCGTCGGCGGGATGTTCGGGCCGCGACTCGAAAGAGCGCCGTAAATTATTGTGGGACAAAGAGAAGAGGCAATTCGGGAAAAAACGTCCGCGAGGTGTTGCCAAGACAGCGAAAACGATTACACTCTTGCTTGTGGGAAGGATGCCCAATGGATCCAGGTATTGAGTCGAATCCGTGGGAAATCGGCCCAAGCCTGGGGCAAGGAACGCGGTAGAGCCACACCGAGAACGGATTCGACCAACCCTCCCATGCCGTTCGATGCCCGGCCCCAACGCCCTGATGCTCGGCGAATTCCAGCGCACGCTGGACGACCGCTACCGGCTCTCGGTGCCGAGCGAGTTGTACGACGTGCTTTGTGCCGAGTCGGTCGAGTGCATCCTTGCCAAGGAGCGTCCCGGCTGCCTGAGTTTGTGGAGTGCTCCGGTCTGGCAAGCGAAACTCGACGCGGGCGTGGCGTTGATCGAGCAGAAGGTGCAAGCCGGCAAGTTCGAAGGTCGGATCGGGCAGGTTCAACTGCTCGGTCGGCTTCTTTCGACGCGCCATCGGCCCGTTCAACTGGCGGGGCGAGGCCGGCTGCTGATTCCCGAAGGCTTCCGCGAGTTTCTCGGCGTCGAACCGGGGGCCGAAGTCCTCGTGATCGGGGCCGCCGTGTGTGCCGAGATCTGGAAGCCCTCGGCGTGGATCGCGTACCTCGAGCGCCGCATGCCCAGGTTTCGGAGGCTCTTCGACCGGCTCTCGGAATGAGCCACGTACCCCTGCCCGACCCCCTTTCCACCCCGACGCTCCCCCCGGTCCGTGTCACCCGAGGGGAACCAACTCACCAAGGACTGGTGTACATCCCGGGCGCACGGAAGCGCCCCGTTTTTTCCAGGCGGGTCGGGCAGGGGGCTTTTTCCGCCGACCGCTACCGCCGGTCGAGGCGGCCGGCCACCGTCACGTAGTCGAGCCGCAGCTCGTGCAAGAGATGGTCCAACAGGGCGGTCTCTTCCGCGGTGCGGTTGCCCGCGGTCTTCTCATAAAGCATCTCGATCGTGTCGATGAAATGCCGGGCCTGATTCAGCCGGACCTCGCGCTTGCCGGTAACGGGGTCCGGCGCCACGCCCAGCGCGACCGTGGCCTGAAGGGCCATGGTCGAGGCCAGGAATTCGAGCGTTGGTTGGGGCAGGGGCGGGTCGTGCTGGGCCGGCCCGGCCGCGTTCGAATCCTCGGCGGTTTGGCTCTGCTTGCGCAAGGCCTCCTTCTCCGCCTCGACCTGCGACTTCCAGTCCTCGTCGACGATGATCTTCTTGCTCGGGGCCTCGTTCGGGGATGGTTCCGCCATGGCTGCGCTGCCGCTTAAGTGGTTGGAACCGGCTCGGCCTTGGCACGATCCGCGCGGGCCTGGCGCCGCTTCACAGCGGCGGCCACGAACCCGGCGAATAGCGGATGGGGCCGCGTCGGCTGCGACTTGAACTCGGGGTGGTACTGCACCGCCACAAACCAGGGGTGTTCGGGAATCTCGACGATCTCGACCAGCGTCCCGTCGGGGCTCGTTCCGGCAATCCGCATCCCGCGGGCCACGTAGTGTTGCCGGTAGTGGTTGTTGAACTCGTAACGATGGCGGTGCCGCTCGGAGATCTCGGTCGTGCCGTAGCACTCGGCCGCCCGGCTCTCGGGGGCAAGCACCGCGGGATGGGCGCCTAGGCGCATGGTTCCCCCGAGGTTCGTGACCTTCTTCTGCTCGTCGAGGAGGCAGATGACGGGGTGATCGGTGTTCTTGTCGAACTCGCTGGAGTGCGCCCCGGCGAGTCCGACCACGTTCCGCCCGAACTCGATCACCGCGCACTGCATGCCCAGGCAAATGCCTAGAAAGGGAATCCCGCGTTGCCGGGCGTAGCGGATGGCATCGATCTTGCCTGCAATGCCCCGCTCGCCGAATCCCCCCGGCACGAGGACCCCATCGACTCCCGACAGCAGGCGCTCCGGTCCGTCGCGTTCCACCGCCTCGCTGTGAATTCGCTGAATCTGGACCTGGGCCCGATTGGCGATGCCGCCGTGGTCGATCGCCTCGTAGATCGACTTGTAGGCGTCCCGGTGCTCGGAGTACTTGCCGACGACCGCGATGCTCACCTCGTGTTCGGGGTTGCGGAGCCGGTGCAGGAGGTCGCGCCATCGCGACAGGTCGGCCTTGCCCGCCTTCAGGCCCAGCTTGCGCACCACCAGCTCGTCGAGTCCGTGCTCGACCAGGCTCATCGGCACTTCGTACACCGAGAAGTCCTTGTCCTTCTCCTCGATCACCGCTTCGATCGGTACGTTGCAGAACAACGCGATTTTCGCTCGCTCGTCGCGGCTGAGCGATCGTTCGGTGCGGCAAACCAGCACGTCAGGTTGGATGCCGATCTGCCGGAGCTGGCCGACCGAGTGCTGCGTGGGTTTGGTCTTCAGCTCGGCCGCCGCCTTGAGGTACGGCACCAGCGTCAGGTGCAGGTACAGGCAGTTCTCCTTGCCGACGTCGAGAGCGAACTGGCGGATCGCCTCGAGAAACGGCAGGCTCTCGATATCGCCGACGGTCCCG
>DYLT01000306.1 GCA_020721945.1 Blastopirellula marina | reverse complement strand
TCGGGTCGGCGAGGATCTTGGTCCACGGCAGGGCGTGGGCGTCCAACCCGATGATCCCCACCTTGATCCGATCGGCCGGCGGCTCGGCCGCGGCGGCCAGGCCTGCCCACCAAACCACCAACCCCAACAGCACACTCGTCCGCACCGCGCGACTGGTCATGGTCCTCCTCTCGGCTGGTTGATGATGGAATCTCAGACCCTTCGGTTCCGGCAGGTTCGGGCCCTTGGAACACCTCAAGCATAGGGCCGACGGGTCGTTCTTACCAGACGGGTCCGAAACTCGAACGCCCGCGTCGGGGGGCCGCAGGCCCATCGCTCCAGTTCAGGCGCGTTGCGGCAACCTGACCGTGTTGGTATTTTGGCATGCGGTCGAGGCTATCCTCAAGGAGATTGCGCCCATGGGGCATTGCCCGCTTCTTGTCGCCGTCTTGGTCGTTGTGCTTGGTGGTGCCTCCCCACGGGCTTCAGAGACCAGGCCCGAGTTCTCCGGGATTTACCCCCATCTGGCCATGTTCAACAACGAGGGCGAATGCGGGACCGGGGCGGTCGTACCGTGGGCTGATCGGCTCTGGGTGATCACCTACGGGCCGCATTCTCCCTTCGGCTCGTCCGACAAGCTCTACGAGATCGACGAGACACGGACCGCCACGATCCGGCCCGAGAGCGTCGGGGGCACCCACGCCAACCGGATGATCCACCGCGAGTCGGGCCAGTTGTTCATCGGCCCGTATGCCATCGACCGCCAGCGGCACGTCCGGGTGATTTCCCCCAAGGTCATGCCGGGCCGGCTTACCGCGACCATGCGGCATCTGGTCGATCCGGCGGTCAAGGTCTATTTCGCCACGATGGAGGAAGGCTTCTACGAGGTCGATGTGAAGACGCTGGCCGTCAAGGAACTCTATCCCGACGCCAACCGCGGCCAGGGCGGCATGGCCGGACCGCTTTTGCCAGGCTATCACGGCAAGGGGGCGTACACGGGCCAGGGCCGGGTGGTGTACGCCAACAACGGCGAGGCCTCGGCCGAGGCACGGCGCCGACCCGACATTCCCTCAGGGTGCCTCGCCGAGTGGGACGGCACGAACTGGCACGTCGTGCGCCGTAACCAGTTCACCGAGGTGACGGGCCCCGGCGGCATCTTCGGCAACGATCATCCCGAGACCGATCCGCTGTGGAGCATCGGCTGGGACCACCGCTCGCTGATCCTGATGCTCCTCGATCGCGGCCAGTGGCACCGCTTTCGCCTGCCCAAGGCCGCGCACACCTACGACGGGGCGCACGGGTGGAACACCGAGTGGCCGCGCATTCGCGACGTGGGCGAGCCGGACCTCTTGATGACCATGCACGGCATGTTCTGGCGCTTCCCGCGGACCTTCTCCGCGGCGAACACCGCCGGCATCCGGCCGCGCTCGACCTACCTGAAGGTGCTCGGCGATTTCGCCCGCTGGGGCGATCGCCTGGTCTTCGGCTGCGACGACACCGCCCGATCGGAGTTCATCAACCGGCGCAAGGCCAAGGGCAACCTGGCCGCGCCGGGACAGTCCCAGTCGAACCTGTGGTTTGCCGACCTCGGCCTGCCCGACCGGCTGGGACCTGCGCTGGGCCGCGGCGCCGTCTGGCTTCGCGAGGCGGTCAAGGCGGGACAACCGTCGGATCCCTATCTGTTCGCGGGCTACGACCGCCGCGGAGCCCACCTGGTCCACCACGAGCCCGAGGCAGTGACGTTCGTGTTCGAAGTCGATCGCGATGGCCGCGGCCCGTGGAACGAGCTCCGCCGGGTCCGCGTCGGTGCTGGGGGGTACGCCTGGGTCGAGTTCTCTTCGAGCGACCCAGGCGAGTGGATCCGCGTGCGCGCCGACCGCGACTGCCGCCGGGCGACCGTGGCCTTCTGCGGATCGAACGTCGATCGCCGTGCTGCCCAAGCCGACTCGATCTTCGACGGCCTGGCCACGGTCGACGAAGCCGAGTTCGCCGCCGGACTGCTCCATGCCCGGGGCGACAACCGGCGCACGCTGGCGCTGGCCGCCACGGCGGTTCGCGGCCGTGGCGTGACCGACGTGGGATACTACGAGGTGGACGCGGCCATGCGACTTCGCCGCGTGGACGATCCCACGGCACACGCCTGGATGAAAACGAACGTGGCCATCCCGCAAGGCTTCGTGACCGTCGACGCCGCCTCGGTGCTCTTCGTCGACGATGCGGGCCGCCGCTGGCGCCTGCCCCGGGGCAAGGCGCCGCTGGACGCGCTAACGGGCGTGGGCCTGTCGCGCATCGACCGCGAGGTCGTCACCGAACGCGACCTGTTCCACTGCCACGGCACGTTCTACGAACTGCCGGCCGAAAACGCCGGCGGGTTCGCCAAGATCCGGCCGATCGCCACCCACCGTTTCCGCATCACCGACTACTGCTCGTACCGCGGCCTGTTGGTGCTGACCGGCGTCGCACGGCCCTCCCAAGCCGTCCCCGGCAACCGGCACATCGTGCGTTCCGAGGACGGCAAGGCGGCCCTTTGGGCGGGCGCGGTCGACGATCTCTGGAAACTCGGCAAACCGGCCGGCCACGGCGGTCCCTGGAACGGCACGCCCGTCAAGGCGGGCCAACCCTCCGACCCCTACCTGATGACCGGCTACGACCGCAAACGCCTCACGCTGGCGCACGCAAGCCCCACGGTGCTCGACGTGCGCGTCGAGGTCGACCTTACCGGCGAGGGAGACTGGGCCCTCTACCGCACGTTCGAGGTTCGCCCGGGGCATCGGGTCGAACACGAGTTTCCCGCCGCATTCCAGGCCTATTGGGTCCGTATGGTCGCCGACCGCGATGCCGCCATCACCGCCCAACTCGATTACCAGTAGCGGGCCGTTGGCCGGTGCAGCCAAGCACCGGAAGTTCACCAGGCCTTGGTGACCCCGGGGATCGCGCAGGGGTACAACCCGTCGGGGCCCGGTGCGGGCTTGGGCTTCGCGTTCCAGGCAAGGGTTTCGGGCGCCAGATCGAGCGGCGATTGGATGGCATCGTCCCAGCGCACGGTCTGACCCGAGTAGGTCGCCATCCGGCCGAGAATGGCCGTCATCGAGGCCTCGGCTCCCCAGTCGGCCTCGTTGTAGGGCTGGCCCGCCATCAGGGCCGCGAACAGATCGTCCATCTCGAGCTGGTGGCCGTCGGGACCGCGATCCCACGTCATGGTTTGGCCCCCGTCGAGGCGCAGCACGCTGCGGCCGTGGCCCTCGATGTTCGCCTCGCCCTTGGTGCCGCGCGCGTGCTCCGAGAAGCTTTCCCAGCAGCCGGGGATATGCCGGCACACGCTGAAGCACCGGGTGCCATCGGCGTACTCGAACTCGACCGCGTGGTGGTCGAAAATCTCGCCATATGGCTTGCCGATGCGGACCTGACGCCCGCCCATGCCGTTGGCCGAGACCGGGTGGCCTCGCATGATCCAGTTCGCCACGTCGATATCGTGCACGTGCTGCTCGACGATGTGGTCGCCGCCAAGCCAGGTGAAGTAGTACCAGTTGCGCACCTGATATTGCATCTCGGTTTCGTCGGGCCTGCGCTGGTAGACCCACACGCCGCTGGAGTTGAAGTAGATGCGCAGGAACTGGATCGGGCCGATCGCCCCCTCGTGGATCCGCCGAACGATCTCCTTGTGCTTGACCTCGTGGCGCAGGTGATGCCCCACGGCCACGGCCAGGCCCTTGCGCTTGGCCTCGGCGTTGGCGGCCTGGACGCGCCGGATGCCCGGCGCGTCGGTCGCCACCGGTTTCTCCATGAAGACGTGCTTGCCGGCCTTCACGGCGGCCTCGAACTGCGCGGGCCGAAAACCGGGCGGGCCGCACAAAAGCACCATGTCGACCCCCGCCTCGATGGCCTTCTGATACCCGTCGAGCCCCGTGAACCTGCGCTCTTCGGGCACATCGACACGGCCGGGACACTGCTTCGCGATCGCGCGCAGGCTGTTGTCGAGGCGGTCGCGGAACGCATCGTGCATCGCCACCAGGCGCACGTTCGCCTTGGTCGACAAGGCGTTCACGGCCGCTCCCGTCCCACGCCCGCCACAGCCGATCAGGGCGATCTTCACCACGTCGCTGCCCGCGGCATGGACACGCCGCGCGAGACTCAGCCCGGCCAAGGCCGAGCCCACGGCCGCCGAGGATTCGAGCGGGGTCGATCGGGAAACCGAGGGCTTGCGGGACTCGTTCATGGGGTCGCTCCTGGAGATCGTGTGGTCTTCGGATCGAACGACGCCGCGAGGCGCCGGTAAGGCCATGCCCCTGATTGTAGCCGGCACGCCGCCCGCCGCAAGCGCCGACAAACCAGCCGGACCGTCGAAAACCCCACCTGGTCCTTGCCTGCGGCCCGGGATAACATGGAGGGTGCGGCTGGGGGACAGGGTCCGGCGAAACCCGAATCGACATCCAACCGGCAAGACCTGCACGAGGCACTTCTGCGCCGGGAGCGAGAAGGAAAGGGGGGGCATGTCCATCCCGGGGTTCCTTCAATCCCTGGACGAAACGCCACGAAGCGGCTGCGGCTGTCTGGTCGTGTCGGCGATCGTGGCCCTGATGGTCGTCGGCGCCCTGGTCGGGCTGGCGATGTACGCGTGCGACGTGCTGGATGCCGGCTGGACTCGAGCGCCCTAGCGCGGCGCGGTGGAGGGGGTTCCGGCGACGATTACTGGACGAACCGCTCTTCTTCCTCCCCGGCGTTGATGGTAATCTCGCCGAGGTCTTCGAGGCGGCGGATGATGTCGACGATCTGCTGCTGGACTTGTTCGACGCTCGATGCCCGCACCGGACCCAGATAGTCCATCTCTTCGAGCAATAACCCGGCGGCCCGCTTCGACATGTTCCCCAGAATCTTCTGTTTCAGCTCGTCGGTGGCCCCCTTCAGCGCCATGGCCCATTGCGAACTCTCGACATTCTTGAGAATCGTCTGGATGTCGCGATCGGAGAACTTGGTGATGTCCTCGAACACGAACATCAACCGGCGAATCTCTTCGACCAGGTCGGGATCCTCCTGGGCGAGATTCTCCAGCAGGCTGCGTTCGGTCGCACGATCGATGACGTTGAGGATCTCGGCCACGGCCTGCACGCCGCCGGCGTTTTCGAATTGCTGGCTCATCACGCTGGCCATGCGGTGTTCGAGCCCCTTCTCGACCTCCTGGATGATCTCGGGGCTGGTCTGGCCCATCGTGGCAATGCGCCGCGTGACCGACAACTGCCGCTCGGCCGGCAGACCGCTGAGCACCGAGGCCGCCTGTTGCGGCGACATGTGCGAAAGGATCAGCGCAATGGTCTGCGGGTGCTCGTCGATGATGAACGTCAGCAGGTTCTGGGCATCGACCTTTTGAAGGAACCCGAAGGGAAGCGCCTCGAGCGACTGCCGTACGTTGTCCAACGCGGCGTTGGCGTTCTTCCCTAAGGCCTGCTCGAGCAGGCTCTTGGCCACGTTCAGTCCACCGGTCCCCCCGGCAAGGGCCGTCGGGTTGGCGTTTGCGAACTCCTGGATGACCTGCTCTTGTTCTTCCCCGGGAATCGTGTCGAGCTTGGCAATCTCGATCGAAACCGCCTCCACCTGCTTGGGCGACAGCTTCGACATCAACATCGCCGCCTGCTCTTGCGGCAAGCTCGTCAGGAGCACGGCAGCCTTGCGGATATCTTGGGCGGGCATGGGAGTCGGGTGGCGTGGCGATGGTCGGCAGGCGGCCGCGGCATAGCGCAAGTCGCCACCGTGGCGGGTCGTCGCGCGTATCGGCTAGAATCCGCACGCAACTTGAAGCCCGCTCCAACCGCCCGCGCCACCCCACTGCCCCCGCCCCGCGTTGGGAAGGACTTGCTGCGCGCCGGCTTTTTGCTATCCTAATACTGGGTGCTCAGGCCGGTCGCCGCAGGGCGAGCCCAAACACCCCCACGGAGAGGTGGCTGAGTGGTCGAAAGCGTCGGTTTGCTAAACCGATGAGGGCCCCAAAGCCCTCCGCAGGTTCGAATCCTGTCCTCTCCG
>DYLT01000305.1 GCA_020721945.1 Blastopirellula marina | reverse complement strand
GACGCGGCGCAAGCCATGCCAGATCACCAGGCGACAACCCGGTCTCGCGAATCATGACGCCCGAGGGATCGTATACGAGGGGGGGAGTCCTTGCGTCAGGCATGGAATTCCAGGGCCACTGACCCTGCAAAGCGTGGGCGCGAGAAGTCAAGAACGCATCTTTGGGAGGATACCAATCGCCGCGCGGGATGCCAAGTGCTTGGAACCGTTGACCGACTGAAGACGGGCTCGTGATCGGTCCCTTGCGGGCGAAGGGATCGGCCTATCCCGTTCGCGCCCGGAGGGGTCGGTCGCCGCGAACGGTGGCCCAGCGCTATCCGAAAGGCGCTCCTACCCTTTGGTATGGCCGCTTTGTAGAATGGTCACATCCACCGGTTCTTGGCTACCGATCAGGCACGCCGGCGAGGGGTGGTCCGATGTCTCATGGCAAAGCGAGTTCACGGTTGGACTGGCGTGGGCGGCCGGGGGGTGCCAAGGCGACGCCCTCGAGCCGGTGGCTCAAGCGGACCTTGATGACCTTTCTGGCCATCGCGCTGTTGGCCTGGTTCGTCTATTTGCTCTGGCCTCGAAGTTACCCGGTCACCCGGTTCGCTTTGTTGTCGATCACCCAGCACGACGCCATTCTTCCCACGGCGCCGGCCTCGCTGGCCGACGTGGCCGGCCTCAAGAGTGCGTGGCCCGCCGACTACAGCTCCGAGTGGCTGGAGGGCTCCGACACGTGGGAAGCTATCCGCGAGGTGGGGACACGGTTTGGCGATCGGCCCGGCGATGTGCTGATCCTTTATGCCGCGGCGCTTGGAATTTCCGACGAGGGGACGGCCTATCTGTTGTGCAGCGACTATCTGCCGGGCGCGGGCGATGCGCGCGGCACCGCGCGCCGGTACGGACTCTCGGACTTGCTCGCCCAGTTGGCGGCCAAGGACCGGCCGGCGAAGCTCAAGCTTCTGATATTGGACGCTCCCTATCTGACCTCCGATCCGCGCCTGGGCGTGGTCGTCAACGAGTTTTCGCGCCTCGTCGAGCACGAGGTCCGCGCGACGGACGACCCGCGATTGTGGTGCCTGCTGGCAGGCCGGCCGTTCGAGAAGACCCAGGTCTCGCCGGCCACGCGCCGGTCGGTCTTCGCCCGGTTCGTCGAGCAGGGGTTGCGGGGCGAAGCCGACGCGGCGCCTTGCGGCAACGACGACCGGGTAATCGACCTGGACGAGTTGTACCGCTACGTGCGCGACCGCATCGCCCTGTGGACCGAGAAGCATTGCCAGTGGCCCGATGGACAGTACCCCCTGCTCTTCTGGGGTGGCGGGCCGTCACCCACCCGGGACGACGAACTTCCCCAGCGTTTGTCGCTGGCCGTTCTGGTACCCCCGTCCGCCGCGGTGCCAACCGAGGAAGCGAAGCCGGCCGCCGACGAGTCGGGGGCTGCCAAGGCCAAGGCCGACCGCACGACGTTCAAGAGTTGGTTGCGCCAAGGGTGGGAGCATCGCGACGCCCTGGCCGCGGCGCAGGGCCAGCGAGGTCAGTGGTCGCCCGCCGACTATGCTCCCCATTTCTGGCGCGAGTTCCAAGAGCGTCTCGTCGGGCATGAGCTTCGGTATCGCTACGGTCACGATCCCGCCAAAAAGCTGGCCGAGCTGACCGACCTCTTGCGGCCCGCCGGCCAGCGCCCCGGCGCGAGCGAGAGCCTGCTGGGACGCATGGCCGCGGCGGAGCGACGATGGCGCGCTGGCGATGCGGCGCGCACGTACGCCGAGCTTCCCGAGCCGGACCGAATCGTCGAGGACGCGGTCAAGCTGCGGAACCGCGTCCTGTTCGCGGCGCCGTATTACGTGCGATGGTGCGCCCGGTCGAGCTGGATTTCGCCGATGGCTCCCCGGTGGTGCGAGAAGGTGCAGGTCGATCTGCTCGAGCGCCACTTGCCAACGCTGGTTGCCCTGGTCGAGGCGATGGAGGGCGATGGGGCAAGTTCGGACTCGCCCGGCCCCCCTTCGCGCGATCGGCTCCGCGATCTGGCCGACGCCAAGACGAAGCTCGAGGAGACGGTGGCGGGCATCGAGGGCATGATGCGCCAGGAGACCCGGCAGGTCCTCGACGCGGTGGCCAGCGGCAACCGCAAGGGGGCGGCCAGCCGGATCGACGCCTTGTTGAGTACGCCGCTGTTGTCGGCCGACGAGCGCATGAAGCTCTTGGACGCCCTGGAAAGCCTCGACGACGAGATTGCCGAGGGGTCGGCACCGCGCAATCCCCCGACCCCCGACTCGCTGGCCTGGTCGCGTCTGTGGCAACAGGCCGCCACCGAGGTGCAACTTCTCCGACTTGCCGAGCCGGACTTGCCGCTGCGCGTTCCGCCGAAGGGGATCCTCGAGGGCGCTACCACGGGCGAGGACGACCGCTGGAAGGGGTTCCGCGAGGTCGGCGCGGGGTTGCGGGCGTATTACGAGTCGATCCCCGAGAAGATCGCCGCGGACTTGAAGGACGGTGCCTCGGGAAGGCCCTCTTCCGAACGGCTCCACCGCGCCGCGCGCTTGCTTCGGCTCGTCGATGGCCGCGATGTTCCTCGCGTTGTCGAGCAGCTCGGCGAGTCGATCGAGCAGGTGACCCTGTTTCCGGTGCGCGTGCCACCCCGGCCGGCCCCCTACGTCAAGCTCCCGCCCGCATTGGACCTTCGTCTCGACGGTGCGTGGACGCCGCTGGAGATTCAACTGGGGCTTAAGGAAGGCCGCGATCGGGAAGGGATGTTGACCTTGGACTACAGCCCGGCGCTGGTCGATGTGCGCGACCCGGGTGGCCAGGTGTTGCGCCCGCGCCAGCCGATCCGCGTTGCGCTGGAGCGCGGCGGGGCCACGCTGGCGCTGGAGGTCCGCGCCAAGGATCCGGGCCGCTTCGAGGGCACGTCGCTGTCGGCCACGTTCGAGGCGGCCGGCGAATCGGCTGCGAATTCGGTGAAGTTCGAGGTGCCCCGGTCCGATGCCGTCCAATTGATCATGGAACGGCTCGCCGAATCATCCGACGCACGCTATGAACAGAGGCGCCAGAAGACCGCCGACGGTTCGGGCACGGTCATTACGGCCGAAACGTTTTCCAACAGGACCACCGAGTACGTCTTCCGCCTGAAGCAGGAACTGGGCAAGACCCGGCAGGTCGTCGTCGAGTTCTGGGCGATTCCAGCATGGCGCCGAGCGGGCGATGTCCGCCTCACGCCATTCGACGAGTTCGGGCGCGTTCGGCCGGGACTGCGGTCCGTGGCGGGCCCGGTAACCGTGACCTTGCCAGCCGACAACCAGCCCGTGGCCATCGAGTTCAAGCCGAAGGAGCCACCCAAGACGCCAGGGAAGAGCGAAGCCGCCGCCACGGCGAACGGCCGCGAGGGGGCGAAGCCCCCCGGCGAAAAACCCCCGGCTGAGAAGCCGCCCGGCAAAGAGAACGACGGCGGCCGAAAGCCTGGGATCGACATCTCGGCCGGGCTGGTCTGCGCGGTCCACGACGTGGCCGATTCCCAGCGCCAGAGGACGTGGCTTACCTGGATCGACTTCAAGCCGGTCCTTCCGGCCAACTACGTCATTCCGGAGGTCCGCTACGTCGACGGAAAGATCGAGATTCGCGTGCGTGCCACGCGCAATTTGCGGTATTTGCCGCCGCTTCCCATCCTGGTCCAGTGGGAGAACGTGGCCCGGTACGCCTCGAATGCGCCCCGCGTGCCCTCGGGAAAACTAACGACCCCCGATGGAACGCTCTTGCTTTCGGCCGAGGTGCCGCGAAGCGTCGGCGTGGCGGAAGTCCACCTGGCGGTCGACGAATACCCCCGGGCCATGGTGTACCTGGTGCGGACCGACCGCGAGGGCGAGGTGGTCGAGGCCAGCCGCAATCTTTGCAAAATACGGATCGCTCCGCCCAAGCAAACCGTGCTCGCCGTGCCGATGAAGGAGGAACTGCGGGTGGATCTCCAGGTCGATGCCCCGTACGATGCCTTCGTCGACCCGCAAGACGTCGTCCAGGTGTGGCTGAGCCGAGCCGACCACTCCGATCCGATCGGCGGCGACCGCAAGCAGTTCCATAGCGATCGTTCGGTCCGGATGACGCTCGACGAAGTCAGCCCCGAAGGGCCGATCAAGGTCGCCGCGCAGGTACGGGACCTTCAGGCAGCCTTCGACCTGGGCGATCTCCAGGACAAGATCAAGGCCCGCGCGAAACTCGATCTCCACAGACCGCCGCGCGGCGACGAAGATGCGGTCGACCTGATCCTCGATGGAGACCCACCCAAGGTCGAACTGAACGCGCCGGTCGAAGCCGAAAAGGACGGCGATCTTGTGGCCAGCGCCCTGGTCGCCGACCGGCTCAGCGGCCCGGAGAAAGTCGAGTTCGGTTTCGACCTTGACGACAGCGGGCACCTCGAAGATAAGGAAGTCTTGGCCAAGCGCGAGGCCCCGAATCTGAACCAGCCCGTTCGCATCGCCACCAAGGAACTGAAGCTCAACGTCGATCAACAGTACGCTTTTTTTGCGAAAGCCAAGGACCGCGCCGGGCATGTGACGGAAACCAGCCAGAAGATCATGGTTCGGGCCTCGGCCGCCGAGGCCAGCAAGACCATGGGGGACAAATCGCCCGGGACCATCAAGGGGACCGTCACCTCCGATCTGGGCACCTGCCGCGGCGTGGCGGTCGAGGCGGAAGGGCTCCCCGCGCCGGAGATGAGCGGTACCGACTTCGTGTTCAACGAAGTGCCCCCAGGCAAGTACACGATCCGTGCCAAAGGGCGAGCCGGGCCCTCGACGGCCGAGCGCACGGGCTCGCGCACGGTCATCGTCAAAGGCGGCGACACGGTCACCGCGGATGTGAAGATCGAGTGACCCACGCGTTCGCGCGGGCAGCGCCCAATCGAACCCTGGCAAGGTGGTGCTGCCTCTGTTAGGGAGGTTGTCGGGCCATCCCGTTGCATCAATCGGGGGGACTGTGCCGCCTTCCCGTCTCTTCTTTCCCAGAGTGGATTGACAACCTCCCTGTGTTCAATCAAGATGGTTCATGCAAATTGCCTGAACTAGCTAGGTCTCCCAAGTTGGCAATCGGGGCAGAGTGTCCGTTTCCTGCCGCTACGCGCCGGTTTGTCGGAGAGAAGCAGCCATGTCTGAGTCCTTGATGAAGACCATTAGGCGGATCGCGCACGAGGTGCTCCGAGGGGCTCGTTCCACCGCAGTGCCGAGGGCCCGCCGACTCCGGTGCGAGCCGTTGGAGTCGAGACAGCTTCTGGCCGTGGTGACCTTGCCGGGCGACATCGTCTTCGACGATTCTCTGTCCAATCGGATCGAGATCACGCCCACCGGCCCGCATAGCTTCGATTACGACATCAACGGCATCACCGGCAGCTTCACCGATCCCGACCTCGTCAATCCGACGCAACTGGTCATCAACGCGGGCGGCGGCGACGACGAGCTGGTCGTCAACGTGCCGGCCGATATAGCCGATTTCCTCCAGGGCGGCATCCTCTTCAACGGCCAGGGCGACAGCGATGGGCTGACCGTCGTTGGCGCCGGCAACACCGCCGTCTGCGGCCCGAGCGCGACGCCCGGCGACGGCGCCGTGGCGCTCGACTCGCTGGCCAGCGCCATCTCGTTTACCGGACTGGAGCCCGTGAACCTCAGCGGCATGGCCCTGGTCACGGTCGTCTCGCCGCTAGGGAATGACAACCTGGAAGTCGAGAACGTCCTGGTCGGGGCCCAAGATGCCATCCAGGTTCGCGACGCCGCCAACAGCTTCGAAGCCGTGAACCTCTGGAACAACGCCTCGGTCGTGATCGACACCACGCTCGGCGGCGGCGACGGCGACGACACGGTCACGGTCCTTAGCGCCGACAACAACCACCAGAACGACAACGTGACGATCCTCACGGGCGGGGGCGCGCTCGACGCGGTCAACCTCAACGGGGCCGTGGACCTCGACGGCCACTGGGTGGTCACATCGGCGACCGTCAGGTTCAATGCAGGGGGGACTGTCGTCACCGGCGGCGACCAAACCTACAATG
>DYLT01000304.1 GCA_020721945.1 Blastopirellula marina | reverse complement strand
CGGGCCTGCCAGGCGCCAATTTGTCCTGCCATGGCCAGGGCCAGGGCCGATTCTTCCAATTGGCGCCGTTCGTGGCTGCGCACCAGGCTGCTGGGCGCCCGGGCCGGCCCCGGCGGATCGTAGCTGCTGGGGTCGGCCCCCCCGGGAACCAACGGGAGCGTGGGCCGGCGCCCTTCGCGACGCAAGAGGTCGGTCAGCTTGTGCGCGGCGATCGAGAACAAGTAGCCTTCCAGTGGGCGGCGGCTGTCGTAATTCGGCAGGCTCGTCAGAAACCCGAGGAAGGTCTCCTGAACCACGTCCTCGGCCGCGGCACGGTTGCGGGTACGGCTCTCGACAAAGGCCATCAGCCGGCCTTCGAAGCGCGCAATGAACTCGCTCCACGCGTCGGCGTCGCCGGCGTGGACCCGTTCGACCAGCAAATGATCGGTCTGGCTGGAGGCGGACATCGCGCCCAACGGACCTGTGCCACGGCTTGCCGGCTCGACGGCCAACCACCTTTCCCAAGTCCACGGGCTCCGTGCCGTCCTCAAGCCGTCGCACACACGGCGACCAACAATATCGCCAGTATGACCAGGGCGGACGCCATCCGCAAGCGCCAACGATAGGCGCCGCCCGTCGCCAGATCCAGGCGAAGGTAAGCCCAGGCCACCGCGAGCGTTGCCAGGACGCCGCCAAGGGCCCTGCCCAGGCCCCAAAGCCTTGCCTCGACGACGCGACGTTGCCATGCCTGGTCGATCTGGGCATTGGCCGCGCGGTCGAACCGGAGCAGGGCGTGGATGCGAACCATGGGCCCGACCGACGAGTCGAAGGGCTCCTCCCACTCTTCGGCAACCACCTTCGTGCGCAGGAAGTCCAGCGGCAGGCGGATCTGCGAAGCGGCCTCGTCGTCGCCCAGGTACACGGCGGCGTATTGGGCAACCGCACGCTCGAGGGCCTGCGGCAGTCGCGCCTCGCATTCCAGCCGTGTCGCGAACGGATCGGTGGCCACGGCGATCTCGTACGCGTCGGCGACGCGGCGAGGCGGCGCCTCGACCCAATCGGGCCGGGGTGACCGACGCGCCGGCAGGTTCGTCCCAGCCGCTCGGTCGGCGAGACCGGCCGCTTCGGGGGCTTTTGTGGGCGCCGCCTTGGCCGGCAGGGTGGCATCGGCCGAGGCGGCTGTCTCGGGCTTCTCCGCGAACGAGGGGCTTGACGCGGAGTCGCCCTGCGATGTGGCCGACTCGCCAAGCTGCGACACAATCTTCGCCCTCGTGCGTTCAGCGCGCCCCAGCGCTTCGGCCGTGTCGCGCGCCACTTGTACCTCCTGGACACCGAAGTAGAAGACGCCGAAAAACCCCAGCACCAAGAGCATCATGGGCGCGAAGAACAAGGCCAGCCCCAAGGGGCGAGTTCTCGGATTGACCACGAGGAGCACCAGCCCGGCGACGAGCAACACGACCACCAAGCCGACGATCGCAAGCCAAATCACGGGCCACGTCGTCCCGTACGGTGTCCAACCTCCCGCGGTCATCGGCGTACCTCCTCCTTCTCCCAGGGCCGGTCAGTGCTTCTGTCCAGAAAGCCGCTTGGGGTCGATCCATGGGCTGGCCAATTGGATCGACACGGACATGGTGCAGGCGGGCATCATCAGCCACGGGGCAGGGAAGTGCCACAACTCGGCGATCATCCACGCCAGGATGACCGAGCTGATCATCGACCACACGCTCAGCCGAACGGGCCGCAACGGATCGCTTTGCCGCCACCAGCGGATCACCAAAAACAGCGTGCCAAAAACGGCCATGAAGGCCATGAGGTACGGCTGGCCGCCCGGCCCGTAGAACGTGGCCGGCATCCGGAAATGCGGTCCGGCCGAAAGCCGCGGGTCGTAGGGCAGCTCGACGTGCAGCAGCGTGGCCAGGCCGTACGCCGCCGCGCCGAGTCCCAGTCCGATGACCATCAGCACGAACCGACGAAGCATCGGATCGCCGCGGGCGCCTTCCCAGAACTTCGAGGGAACGAGGACCATCCAGGCGCCTGCGAGCCCGACCACCGCCAGCCAAGCCGCCTGTTCGGGCTGGGGATCGACCCCGCGGAAACTGCTGACCAGCACCATGACGACCGTCATGGCTAGTGCCACCAGCGAGCCGCCGAGCATCGAGCCGAGCAATTCCGCCACCCGTTCGCGAGCCGGCTTGAGCACCAGAGCGCTGACGGCGGCGTCGTGAGGAGAAGGCTTGCGCGGGCGGTCGCGCCGGTCGTGCCTGCGATCCCAGGGTTCAGGCTCCGGGGTGTCGGAAGCGGGCTGCACCGGAGGAACGCCCATGCCGGTCGTCGGCAGAGGCGGTGGTGCGCTTCCGGAGTGCCGCGAGGCCGAGATCATCTGGAAGATCGCCCGAACCATGCAGTAGCAGGCGTAAAGCAACAGCAGGGCGGCCGCGAAGGGCACCAGCCCCCAACCAAAGAACAACACCAGCGCGAGGCCGCCGGCCAGCAAGGCGACTTTGGCGGGCGTGTTGGTCGAGGCGTTCCATGCGTGGACGAGTCGCCCGAAGAACCCGTGTACGCCGCGGAGAATGGGTTCGTCGGTCAGCCATTGCCCCACGCCGGGGCCTGGCGCGCCGGGCGCCGCGCCCGGCATCGTCGGCGCCGTGCCGCGGCCTGGAAACGACGGCAACGGCCCGGCATGCACTTCGGGGCGCACCGGGCGCGGCAGTGCGGCCATCATCTCGCCAACCGATCGGAACCGCCTGGCGGGATCTTTTTCCATCGCCCGCGCAATCACACGGCGAAACGGCTCGTGGAGCATCGAGACGTCGGGCGGGGTGGTCAGGTGCTTCATCAGCACCTCGCCCACGCTTTCTCCCTCGAACGGCACGCGCCCGGTGAGCATTTCGTAGAGGATCACGCCCAGGGCGTAGATGTCGATTTCCTTGCCGTAGCGGCCGTTGGCGATCTCCGGGGCCATGTAGTGGACGGTGCCGACGCTTTCGGTGTGCCCGCTGCGCCGGCTGCACGAAATGAACTTCGAGAGGCCGTAGTCGCCGATCTTGACGATGCCTTCGTCCGAGAAGATGTTGCCCGGCTTCAAATCGCGGTGAACCACGCCGTGATCGTGCAGGCACGCCACGCCGGCTCCCATGCCGTGAAACCAGGCCAGGGCCTGGTCGACGGGCAACCCGTGTGGATGCGCGGCAATCACGTCCTCCAGACGTTCGCCGGTGACGAATTCCATGACGACCCAGTTGTCGCCCTGCCCATCCTGGCGGATGTCGAAGATCGACAGAAGGTTGGGATGCTTCAGGTTCAAGCAGTGGCGGATGCCCCGCAACTCGACGTCGAGGTTGCGGCGGATGAGCTTCAAGGCGACTTCCTTGCCGTCATCGCTGACCGCGTAGTAGACCTCGCCGAACCCGCCGTGCCCAATCCCCCGCTTGATCGTGAAACCAGCAAGCGGCTGGGCGCCACTGGGATACGTGAACCGCGATCCCCCTGCCGGGACCGCGGGGGAGTGGTCCCCCGCGGTTCCAACCGGGCCGTCGCGTTCGAGCTTCTCGCCGTTGGGTTCCACGGTAGCCACCAGAAGGTTCATGGGTCCCACCCTCATTGTAACACGCCGCCGTCCCCTCGGTACTCCTGTGGCCTTGCCGGGAACGGAGGCCCGCTTGGCCCCGCGCGATGCCCGAGGAATACCTTGCTTGCCGAGGCCCCCTAAATCCGCTCGAGACTCATTGCGAAATGCTCGCCGACGATCCGCGAGTCGAGGCCGATCATGGCTCGATCCTTATGGGGTACGCCATCGACCTGGATGTTCCCACGGGTCCGGCAATACAACTGGTTCTCGCACCGGTAGATCACCACTTCGTGCGGCCAGTCGCGGCAGACCACATGGCTGTGCGGACTGGGCCCCAGCACACAGGCGTCGGCCATCAACAAGACCGCATCGACCGAGGGCTGGGTACGATGGTGGCTGGCGAAATCCAACCGTGCGGTGGCGCTGAGTGCATGGGGTCGACGATACACCAGCCGCACATTGTTGCCCAACTGGATCCGGTTGCCATCGGACAACAGCGCCACCTGCGACACCCGTCGGCCGTCGACATACACGTCGCGGAGCGCCTCGATCAGGTACCCTTCGCCATCGCGGCGGATGCGGGCGTGGCGGGCCGACAGATCGGCCAGAATCGGCACATCCGTGTTGCGGGAAAGCGGCTGCCCAAGCACCACCTCGTCGCCCAAGCAGATCCAGTAGCCTCCGATGGCGTCCACCCACAGCAGGAACCGCTGGCTTCGTGTTGGCAGGGGACGATCCATGACACACGCTTTCCAGGATCCGGGAGTCCGCCAGACCATCATCGTAGCACGCCCTCGCGCGAACCGCCTTGACACGCCCTTCGGCTACTTCGCCTTGGCCAACGACTGGGCCTCGGCCTTGGCCGGCTCGAAGTACTGACCGACCTCGTCGAGCAGGTTGGCCGGAGTGGGTTCGCTGACGGGAATCTCGCCGTGGAAGGTGCCCTCGGCCGCCAGGAGTCTCTCGGCAACCGCCAAGCGCGTCTGAAGTTCGCTGACCAGTTCCTTGGCCCGCCCGAGCTTGCTGTCGTCGAACGTCGAGTTGCTGGTCGTCTGCGCCGCAGCCAACATCTGGCGATGGGCCTCGAGGCTTTCGACCTGAACCTCAAGCTGCCGCCTGGCCGCCAACATGCCCTCGAGCCGCTGGCGGTTCGCCTCGACGCTTTGCTCCCGGGTCTGATGCAACTTGCGCCACTGGGCCAAGGTGGCCTCGCCCGTCTTGTAACGCTCGAAGCGATTGGCCAGGTCTTGATGCACCTGGGCGGCTGTGTACTTGCGCCCGCCGTACTCGAACACGTCCTTCCCCTTGGCGATTTCCAGGTCCTTCTTCAGACGGAGGATGTCTTCCTTTTCCCGCGCCAACCGACTGTCGAGTTGGGCGATTTTCTCGCCGAGTTGCTTGACCTCGACTTCGTCCTTGGCGATCGCGTGCATGTTCTTGCGGACCTCAGGCTCCAGATCGCGGATCATCTGGCGAGCCCGCTCCAACTCGAACTCGATCGGGACGCTGCTGCGCACCGTGTCCTTGACCGCCCCCACCGACGTTCGCGCGTAGCTCAGGACGTCGCGTCCAAAGAACAAGAGCCCCAGCCCAAAGGCCACTCCGACACCAAGAAGGATTCTCTTGACCATGACCGATTCTCCCGTTTTCCGACGTGGTTTGGATGGGTTCAACCTGCGCTGGGCGACGCTTCGTCGCCCAGCAAGCCATTCGTCGGCCAGCGAAGAATCTTTGGCCCGAGACGCGAAATCCTCAAAAGGCCAAGCCACCCAATACGAACCCGAAGCGCCAGCGAGGGTTGCCTGCGGCATGGCTGGTTGGGGGGCCTCGCCGGCGCGTCGGGTTCGTATGAAGCGATGCGGGGTGGCGCTCGGATGGAAGATCGCTGGGTACCACCCGGGCGATGCGTTGGCCTATCGAAGAAAGGCTGCTCCCAAGGGCGAAGGCGCCCGCGGCAGAGCCGGGCCGCATGGGGGGGAATGCCGCCCCCCCTTGACGTCCAACCGGCCCGCAAACCTAATGCCAGGTGCGCTGCGAAGCCGCGTACGGTCCACAACCCTTGGGAGGCACATCAAATGAATCGCACGGCCAGCCGTTTCGAACCACGCTTTGGCCATTGGGTTCACCACGGGGCCGAGAGCCGTGGCCAAGTAGGTCTGTGGCTGGCTGCCTGGTTGTCGGCCCTGGTATCACTCTGCGGGGTGGTGATCGGGGAGGCCGCCTCCCCCGTAAGCCGCCAGAATCTCGCGGCCAATGCGAAGTACGCGCTGTGGCCGCAGCCCAATTACAAACACTGCACCGACCCGGGTGATACGACCCAGCTCACCGATGGCAAGACCACCCAGGCGTATTTCTGGACCCAACGAGGCACGGTGGGCTGGAGCGGTGCCGCGTATGCCACGGTGACGGTCGACTTGGGCCGTGTCGAGCCGATCTCTGGGGTTTCGCTCAACACGCCGGCAGGCGTTGCC
>DYLT01000303.1 GCA_020721945.1 Blastopirellula marina | reverse complement strand
ACCGTTGGCGTTCGGGCTGAACACCCCAGGGGGCAAGGCGTCGGCGATCTCCGCCTCCTTGGTCACCAGCTTGCCCGGCGCCGAGGGCGACTCGAAGTGCAGGTACTGTTTCTTGGCCTTGATGGGCAAGGCCAGCGTGTAGGGCTTGCACTGGGGGATGGCGCGGACCGCGCGCTTCGCCCCCTCGTAGAGCGCGTGGCGCGTCTCGTCGAAGGGATAGAGGATGGCCGACTCGCGGGCCAGTCCCTGTTTGACGGGCACGGTCACACACGTCGGGCCGAAGAACTTGCGGGCTTCGCGGCACGTGGCCTCGTCGCCGGTGACCATGATCGTCGGAACGCCGAAATGCCCGGCAATCGCGGCGCTTTGGGCCAATTCCCCGGACTCGACGCCGTTGTACCAGTACCGGTTCTCGGTCTTGGAGGACTGCGTGTGGTGGAGGACGCCGTCGGGCGTGCCCATCATCGCATGGAAGCCGAGCATCACCATGCCCGAAAAACTCGCATCGAGGCCGCAAAGCGGGCCCCCCGGACGCGGCGTGCCGGTAATGTACTTCGCCCCGGGAACCATCAGGTGCGGTACCACGGCTTGCGTGCCGTGGCCATCGAGCACGACGACCTCGTGCACGCCCGCGTCGCGCAGCCCGCGCACCACGGCCGCAATGTCGCCCATGAGGTACTCGCACGCCTCGCGGTTCAAGGGCGTCCCCGGCTCGCGGGTCTGGGCGAACTTGTAGACCCCGCTGGCTCCCTCCAAATCGGTGTTCACGTAGATCTTCAGCGGCTTGGCGGGCTCGGCGGCCAGCGCCGCCGAGGCGATCCAGAACCAGGCGCACGCACCCCACCACCTGAACAACACCGACAGCGACATGGCGATGCCTCCAAGAAAAAGCGTCCAACGGTCGTCTGGTCGCCGAACACCTTATCGTCGGGACACGAGGTCGCCAAACGGGCCGAGCAGGGCGTACTTGTTCTGCCAGGTCGTGTACATGATGCCCAAAGCGCCCGGCGTATGGTCCAACGCCTCCAGCCAGCCCTTGGGGTTCTCCAGCGTGTCGCCATCGTAGTAGGCCCCGGCCAGCGTCTTGAAGCCCAGGCCCGAAAAGTGAGCCAGGCTCTCGTTGCGCTGGTCATAGTACCAGCAGACGATCCTCAGGTCCTTGGGCACATGCTTCCACGATCCGGTGTAGTCGCCCTCGACCAGGTAGTAGTTGCCGTGGGCGTTGTGGTTCGGATCGAGCATGTCGGACCAGACGAAGACCTCGGCCTTCGGGTTGACGCGGCGGATCATCTCGAACTGCCGGGTCAGGCAGTCGCCAAGGATCTGGGCCATGCTCATCTTGCGGGCCTTGCACGCCTGGCACGAACCGCCGGCCCGGATCTCGTCCATGCTCAACAGCCACCGCTTGGGGGCCAGGTGCTTCTGGATCAGCTCGGCCTGCTTTTGCCAGAGGTCGTAGACCTTCGGCTCCGACATGCAGATGGTCACCTGCCCGTCGTGAATCGCCATGCCGTGGTAGAACGTCACCCGGAGTGTCTGGCCCTCGCGCATGCGGCTTGTCGGCAAGAGCCGGATCGCGGGGCCGGGGTGATCGAAGCGGAACGTGAGCTTGGGGTCAACGACGGGCGCGAAGTCGCGGCCTTCTTCGAAGATTGTGCCCGAGCTTTCGTCGCGGACCGAAAGCGGCGTGCCGGGCCGGCGGAGCACGTTGACCAGCGCGACCTCTTCGATGCGCAGGTCGTCGAGCCAGAACCGCCCCTGCTTGCCGCCCCAGACCCCCGCATAGATCCGCACCTTGTCGTAGTCCATGCTGTTCAAGCCGATGGCGACCTGGCGCCAGTCGCTGGTCGAGCCGGCGCGGATGTTCACCGGGGCGAGCGACCGCCCGTCGGCCAGCACCTGAATCTGAAACCGCCCGACCGGCTCGAGCCCCTCCGTTTTCAGCCAGGCGGTCACGCGGTAGCAGCGGTGCGGGCGCACGGGGACCTCGAACATCACGCGCCCATGCCCGTGCGGATACTGGCCGAAGTTCTCGAACCGCAGCGAGGCCTTCCCTTCCTTGACCACCCGGGTGTCGATGAAGCTCACCTTGCCGGGCTGGTCATGGAACCGGCATCCGCGGGCGCGGTCGCCCGCATGGTCCTCGAATCCTCCGTTGGGGATCTCGACCGGGAAGTCGGTCTTCAGACGCGCCTCGTTGCCCTCGACGACGAACCGGGCGTCTTCGACGAGAAGCCCTTCGGCCAGGTTGCGGTCGTAGGCCAAAACGCTCCCGCCGTAGCCGGCCGAGAAGATGATGGGGATGATCTCGATGCGCCGCTGGGCACACGCCTGCTTGACCGCCTCCAACCGCTGGAAATAACCGGCCGGTTGCCGGTCCAGCCGGTCGAGCCCGCCGGAGAGCACCATGCCGTTGAGCCCGTGCTCGCCCGCGGTCTTGACGATCGCGCGGATGTCGTCGACGTCCTGGTCGTTGTGCAGTCCCCGGGAAACGTAGACCCATCGGCACGGGTACTCGCCGGCGGCGAGTTCGGCCGACGAAAGAACCCAAGGCAACAGAGCCCACCAAGCCGTAAGCGATTTCATGGGGCGATCCTCCTGGCAGCGGCGCGCATCGAATGCCTGCCATTGTGGGGAGTCGCCCGGGGCACGTCAACTAGAACTTGAAATTGAATGTCCGCGTGACGAGGCGCCAGAGGCGTTGGCCCAGGGTTTGCCATTCGTCGCGGTCCATGTGGATCTTGGCGCGGCCGCGCAGGCCCAGGCGAAGCGTGCCTTCGTGGTCATCGAGGGGGACGCGGGCCTGGTACGAGGGGCTCAGCGGGACCTCGGCGCCGGAGGCGGTGGGCTTGGTGGGCAGCTCGCCGCCGGAGCGGGCCGAAAGCCGGCGCGACGCGATGCGCAGGTTCGATTGCGAGACTTCGACGACCTCGCCGTCGAGCGTGTCGTGGGGCAACTCGTCGAGTTTGATCTCGACCCGCTGCCCCGGCCGCATCACCACCTGACCCGCCGCGTCCCGAACCACGTGGCCTTCCTCGTCGCGCATAGGGCGGCGGCCGCGCACGAACTCGATATCGGCCTGGTCGATCACCAAGATCGCCTCGAGCTGATGCGGGTCGCCGATCTGGCAGAACAGCACCGTGTCGTCGAGGCGGGCACCGAGGTTCTTCGCCTCGAAGGGCGAGCCGTGCCACGCGGGGAGCACGCCCTCGGCCGCCTCGTCCTCCGGCTTCGGCGTCCAGGGCGGGGGCAGGACCACGCCGGCGGTGCGGGCGGCAAGCATCAGCCGGCCCCGCTCCTTGCGCTTGTCGTCGAGTTGCCGCTTCTTGGCCTGGCGCGATTCCCGAAGCGACGGAATCTCGCTGCCGGCCACCGGGTCGCGCAACCGCTGGCTTTCGAGCACCGCCAGACGCGTATCGAGTTCGTTCAGCGCGCCTTCGAGGCGGGCGATCTCGAGGTCGAGGTCGAGGCTGCGCAATTGGGCGAGCCGCGTGCCCCGCTCGACGCGCTGGCCGGGCTGGACGTACACCGCCTCGAGCACCCCCGGCACGTCGACATACACCGACTCGGCGTCGCGCGCCTGGATTTCCACGGTGGCCAGCACGCTGTACGGCAACGGCACGCCCACGACGAACCCCACCAGCAAGGCCAAACCCGCCAGGCTGGCGAGCATCCGGGGCTTTTTCACCTTGTCGAGCCTCCCAGGAACGTAGAAGAACCTGCCCAACCGGTACAGCGGCTGCACGACCAGGCCCGTCAGGGCCAGGGCCACGACGAGCCAGCCGAGGGCCTCGAGCTTGTACTCCTTGGAGATCCGATACAAGAACCACAAGATCGAGAACACGACGACCCAGCGGTAGATCGCCGCCGCAACGGAGTACAGGGCGAAGAGCAACTGGCGCTTCTGGGGCAGGAAGGGGTCTTCCTGCGGTTCGAGCCCGAGGAACCACTTGCCCGCCTTCTGGCTCAGGATCGTCGTCGCTTTCTGCCGCAGGTTGGGGATTTCCAGAATGTCGGCCAGGATGTAGTAGCCGTCGTACCGCAAGAGCGGGTTGGCGTTGAAGATGATCGTGCTGACCGAACTGATGAACATCACGTTCAGGCACAGGTTCTGCAAGAGTCCCGGCGCACTGTACCACCATAAGAACGTGCAGATCGACGCCAGCACGACTTCGACGTAGATGCCCGCCGCGCCGATGGCCGCCCGATGCCACTTGTTGGGAAGCATCCACGAGTCGGACACGTTGCAGTACAAGCAGGGCGTCAGCACGAGGATCATCACGCCCATCTCGTGGCATTCGCCGCCGAAGTGCTTGCACGACAACCCGTGGCCGAACTCGTGGACCACCTTGGTCGCGGCCAGGGTCAACGCCAAGAGGAAGGCATTGGCGGGACTGAAGAAATTGTGGAACGCCGGCAGCTTCGAGCGGAACACGTCGAACTGCACCGTGACCAACAGCGCCGCCGAAAGCGCCAGCACCACGCAGAGGGCGACGGCCCAGGGACTGAAAAACCACCGCAGCTTGGGATAGAGCCACTGGAGGATCCGCTCGGGGTCGATCCCCTTGAAGCGGATACACAGGATGTTGCTCAGCACCCCCAAGACTTCCTTGCGGCGCCGCTCGCGGCGGCGCTCGAGCAGGTGGCTGCCCTGGCCCTGGACGTCGGCAATGATCAAGCCGCTGCGGTGGAGCATCCCCAAGAACTGCTGAAGCTCCTCCAGCGTGATCTTCTGGGGCGGAAACTCGGCCTCGAACTGGTCCTTGATCTCGTCGAGGCTCGTCTGGCCATCGAGCATCTGGAGGATGGCGAACTCCTCTTCCTGAAAGCGGAAGTAGTGCAGGCCCACCGGGTCCTTGACCACCCAATAGCTTTTGCCGTGGTAGCGCTGGCGGCGGGCGGTGAGGTCGGGCCGTTTGCGGATCCGCAGCTTGCGGGCCGAGCTGGAGACGAGACTATCGGCAAAGGTGGCCATGCACGAAGCGACGCGGGGCTTAGTTCTTCTTCAGTTCGATGCGCATTTCGCCCTTCTGGCCGGGACGCAAGAGCCAATAGCCTGAAGCGTCCTTCTCGTTGACCACCTCGGCGTGCACCAGGAACCGGCCGTCGTTCTCGATTCTCGGGTTGACGTGGACGATCGTCCCCCGGAACGTCCGCGTTACGCCGTGCGCCAGGACGACGCTGACGGCGACCGGTTGGCGGTCGACCTCGGGCGGAGCGATCTTGTCGGCATCGAGGAACGCCTGGATCCGCAGCCGGTCCAGCCGCACGATCTGGAACACGGGGTCGCCCGGCTTGACCCACTCTCCCACCCGGCGGTGTCGCTGGACGATCATGCCGCTCCACGGGGCGAGGATCTTGCGGCGTTGGATGTCTTCCAGCGCGGCGGCCCGCTCGGCGGTCTGGATGTTCTCCTTCTCAGCGGCGATGCCTAGCTCGTGATGGGCCTGTTCGATCTGGAGATAGGCTTCGTTGTAGGCGAGTTTGAGCCGGCGGATCTCGAACGGCGTGACCGTGCCGGGGGCCTTGCGGTTGGTGGCCTCGGCCTCGTCGATCTCGGCCAGGGCGACCTTGGCCTTGGCCTCGGCGTAACGGACGTTCACGTCGTTGCCGGCCTCCTTCTTGGCCGCGCGGAGCTTGGCCTCGGCAATGTCCAGGGCCCGCTGCACGTGAACGTCGTCGATCTGGCCGAGGAAGTCCCCCTCGGAGACCTCGAGCCCCTCCTTGACCTCGACCTCGCGGGCCTGGCCCGTGGAAGGGTCCTTGATGCGGCCGGTCAAACTCTTCAGCACGCCGGCTTCCTGGGCGGGGATGTCGGCTTCGTCGAGCAGGGTCAGTTGGCAATTGGCGATTCGGCCCGGGTCTTTCTCGTCGGGGGCGATCGGCCGCTGGGCCGGGATTGCGGGTGCGGCGGCGCCCAGCACCGCCGGGGCCCAGGCCGGCCCAGGGCCCGCCGCCGGCGGCGACGCCGGTTCCACCGGCGGCGTGGCGCGGCGAACGGGCAAGACGTGGGGCATCGAGCCGGGCCGGCGTTCCGGCTC
>DYLT01000302.1 GCA_020721945.1 Blastopirellula marina | reverse complement strand
CGGCCACCGGGGTCTTATTTTACGTGGCGGGCACGGGCGGATTGCTCTTGGCCATCCTGGCGGCCGCCGACGAGTGGCTCCTCGGCCAGCGGCGGGCGCTGGCCGCGGCAACCCTGGCATGCGCCCTGGCGATGCCTGGGGTGGCAAGCGGCCTCTTGGGTCTGGATCCCCACGAGGCCTACTCCGCGTTCCTTACGGCCGATCCAGGGGTAGCCCCGGGAAAATGGTCCTATGCGCTGGCCATGTACCTGTTCTTTCCCACGTTGCTGGCGGGAAGTGTCCTCCAAGATCGGGCGCGGGTCGAACCCACGGTGGACCCCGAGAAGGCCGCCGCGCCTCGATCGAAGGGCCATCGAAAAGCGGTTTCCTCCTCGGCCAAGGCTCTTGGCTGCTGCTTCTTGCCGGCCGTCTGGATAGGGACGGCTGCCGCCGTTTGCGCCGCGGGCGCGGCGGCTTGGCTTTCGTGGGACGGACGCACACGCGCCGTGCTGGCCATGGATTTGCTTGCCGACCAGGGCCGGTGGAGCGAGGTCCTCGCATTGGCCCAACGGCTGCCGACGGGGGTCTACAACCCGCGCTCCGCGCGGAACATCATGCTGGCGTTGTACCATACGGGCCGGCTCGGCGACGAGATGTTCCGCTACCCCCAGCGCCGCGACGTCGACTGGTTCGCCACGCCGGCCGGGCACCGCGACCTGGGCGCGTTCTTCCAGGAAAGTCGGCTTTACCTCGAACTGGGCCACGTGAACCTGGCGGAACGGTGTGCCTACGAGGCGCTGGCGACCTCGGGCGAGCAGCCGGAGATCCTCGAACACTTGGCGATGATTCATGCGGTGACGGGCCGTCCGCAAACCGCCAAGATGTTTCTCCGCACGCTGAGCAGACATCTGTTCCACCGCGGGGAGGCGCACGCGATGCTCTGCCGGTTGGAGGCGGATCCCACCCTGGAGAACGACCCGCAAGCATCGCGCCTCCGCGCCAACGCCGTCGCCACCGACCTCATCGCGCAGGAGGCCGGCGCCGACGAATTGCTGCAAGCCCTCTTGCGAAAGAACCCGAAAAACCGCATGGCGTTCGAGCTGCTGATGGCCCGTTACCTCAGCGACGGCAGGCCCGATAAGGTCGTGGCCCACCTGGATCGGCTGCGGGATTTCTCGTACCCGAACATGCCGCGCCACTACCAGGAGGCGCTGGTCGCGCACGCTTGGTCTTGTGGCCGGTCGCTTGCGGATTTCGGCTTCGCGGTCGATCCGGCAGTGCTCGGCGACGCACGCGAGTTCCAGCGGATCACGACCCGTGCGGCCGGTCCCCACGAGGCCGTCCGCGCCGCGTTGGAGGCGGGGCTGGGGGGAACGTATTTCTTCTATCTTGCCCACGGGATCTCCGGAGGGTGACGTCATGCCTATTCGCACGGGCCGGCGCTTGGTCATGGCGGTGGCGGCCTTTGCCGCGATCAGCGCTGGCGCCCTGGCTTCGGTCTGGTGGGTGGCGGCAGGACATCGGCCTGCGGTGGAGCACGCCGAAGCTGCCGGGCGGATGCCTCGCCTCAGCCCCGACTACGTGGGAATCGTCCTTCCCCCGAACATCGCCCCGTTGAACTTCTCGATCCGCGAGGAGGCCAGCAGGTTCCTCGTGCGCATGCGGGGCGAGGCGGGAGAACCGATCGAAATCGTCAGCCCATCGCCGCGCATTACGATCCCCTTGCGCGCATGGCGGACCTTGCTGGCCGCCAACCGCGGCCAGGAGCTGCGCTGGGAAGTGTACGCCGAGTCGGCAGGGGCATGGCGGCGTTACGACGCGATCGTCAATCGCGTCGCCGAAGACGAAATCGATCCGTACCTCGTCCACCGCCTCGTTCCGCCGGTCCATAACACCTGGGACGAGGTGGGCATCTATCAGCGCTGCCTTGAGTCGTTCGACACGTCGGCCGTGCTGGATGGCAAACCGCTGGCAACCGCCTGCGTCAACTGCCATGCCTTCTGCGGCAACGCCCCCGATCGCATGCTCGTCGGCCTGCGCAGCAACACGCTGGGCAAGGCGACCCTCCTGGCCGACCACGGCCGCGCGACGAAGCTCGGCATGGCGATGGGCTATAGCGCCTGGCATCCCAGTGGGCGCGTCGTGGCCTATTCCACCAACAAGGTGCGGCAGTTCTTCCACACCGCCGGCCCTCAGGTCCGCGATGTGGTCGATCTGGAGTCGGGCCTATCCTACGTGCGCCTCGCCGACCAGCAGTCGCGGCGGATCCCCGGCGCCGCGGACGATCGGCACCTCGCCACCTACCCCGCGTGGTCGCCCGACGGACATTGGCTCTATTACTGCCGCGCCTTGCGGCCGTGGACCGATCGCGACGCCGTGCCCCCCAAGGGCTACGCCGACGTGAAGTACGACCTGGTGCGCATCGCGTACGACGTCGAGGCCGATCGATGGGGCCAGCCGGAAGCCGTGCTAGCGGCGAAGGACACCGGGCGGAGCATCCTGTTGCCGCGGATTTCGCCCGACGGCCGGTTCTTGCTGTTTTGCATGTGCCGCTACGGGTGTTTTCCAGCCTATCAGCCGTCGAGCGACCTGTACCTGATGGACCTGGAAAAGGGCACCTTCGCCGAGGCCCCCATCAACAGCGAGTTCTCCGAGTCGTGGCACTCGTGGTCGAGCAACTCGCGATGGATCGCCTTCAGCAGCAAGCGCGGCGAAGGGACCTTCACCCGGTGTTACCTGAGCTACGTCGATCGGTCGGGCCGGGCGTACAAGCCGTGGGTGGTCCCGCAAGCCGATCCCGAGTTCTACGACACGTTCCTCAAGACCTTCAGCGTGCCTGAGCTGGTTACCGGCCCCGTGCCCGTCGGCCCCGCCGCCCTGATGCGTGCCGCGCGATCGGCCCATGCGGTCGCCATCACGGCGATGCCCGACGGACAGCCCAACATCGACGACAGCGATCCTTACCGACAGGCCCGGCCATGACCGGCCGCCAGCCGGACGGAAACGCCGCGGGTGCCACTGCCGGCTTGTCCCGCAGTGCGGAGTCACCGCGGTTTGAGCGATCCATCAAAGGATTCGACTCGTTCGAACGTCGGACGGCGCCTAATTGCTTTTCGTGGGCCGGAAGGGATTCACCCACGAGAGGAACGAGGAGACGTGCCGCGTCTGGATCCAGAGTTTGCCTTGGCCCGAGAACCGGCACACGAGCCCTTCGCCGCCGAAGAACAGGGTTTTCAGCCGGCCGCCGGCGCGCAGGCCCGGGAGGGCCGAGACGTGGTACTGGAGGGTGTCTTCGAAGGCCACGATGTAGCCTGTATCGACGATGTACTGGTCGGTCACGTCGACCTGGAGGATGGCGCCGTAGGAGTTGAAGAAGAGGTCGCCTTTGCCCGAGGCCTTCAGCAACACGAGGCCCTCGCCGCTAAAGAAGCCTTTGGCGCCTTGCCACTTGCCGGTCACGTCGACGCCCTCGCTGTGGAGCATGAAGGCGCCGCGCTGCAAGTAGAGGGAGTTTCCGTCGAGGCGGTAGTAGGCCGCGTCGCCGGGCGAGCCCGCGGCAAAGGTCACTTCGCCGGGGCCGTCCTCGGCCGCGAAGGTGTTGATGATCAGGCTCTCGCCGCCGAGGGCCCGGCCCAGGGTCTTGCCCAGCCCGCCCTTAAAGCCCGCTTTCAAGCGGATCGACGGGCTCATCGAGGCCATGGCCGACGGTTCGGCGAACACCTTCTGGCCGGGCTGCAACTGGATCGTCACCAGGGCGAAGTCGGGCCGCTGGCTGATCTCGTAGGCGAAGTGATCTGTCACACCCCGGAGCACGTCACCGGACGCGGAGAGGGCCGGCCGGGCCGCCGGCGCGGGGGGCACGGCGGTGGGCGCCGGCATGGGGATGTCGATGACCGCGGCGCACTGCTTGCACCTGGCCTTCTTGCCGGCCGCCTCATCGGCAACGCGGTATTGCGTGTGGCACGAGGGGCACGAGAACTCGATCATGGGGCTACCGTGGCTTGAGTTTTGGACCGAGGAGTTTGCCGAAGCTGGGCGGATTGTGGCTCTGGCAATACAGTCTTCCCTGGCCGCTGAACTTGCAGACCAATCCCTCGCCACCCAGAAAGCTGCCGAGGAGGCTCTTGCTCGCCTTGCCGATGTGGAACTGGAGGGTGTCTTCGAACGCGACGATATGGCCGGTATCGACCACGTAACCGCCGCTGACATCGACCGGATAGATGGCGCCGAAGCTGTTGAGGAAAAGGTCTCCGGCGCCGGTGCACTTGACCCAGAACATCGACTCGCCGCTGAAGAGGGCCTTGCCGAGGCCTTGCCAGGTGGCGTCGATGTCGATCCCGGCCGACGAGGCGAGCCAACTCGAGCCCTGCACGATGAGGGTTCCGCCGTGCATCGGATAATGGATGATATCGCCCAACAGCCGCGGACCGATGAACAAGGTTTGATCGGGCGCGGTGGCGGTGAAGTGGTTGAGGAACAGGTTCTCGCCGGCGAAGATCCGTTTGATTCCCTTGATGATCCCGCCGCCGCCTCCCTTGTTCCGCGAGGTGGTTTGGACCTCGAAACCGGTGGACATCGCGATCATCGCCCCCACTTCGCAGGTGACCGATTCACCGGCCTGGAGCGTCAGCTTCGCCACCGACGCCGCGGGCCGGGAGAGGATTTCGAACCGCACAACTCACCTTCCCTTTTCACCAGAGATGGGCGTTGGTCCAGGCGGCCAGGCCGCCGAACGATCGGGACTGCATGTAGATGCGTCCTGGCCCCTTCAGTCTGGTCACAAGACCTTCTCCGCTGAAGAAGCTCGTGAACAAGCCGCCGGCCATGCCGATGCGGACCTGGATGGACGGCTCATAGGCGACCAGGTGTCCGGAATCGACCACGTACTCGTCCTGGATGTCGCGTTGGAAGACGCCGCCGTAGGCCCCGAACCAGACGCGCCCGTTGCCCGAGACCTTAAGCCGAAACAGCCCTTCTCGGGCGACGAGCATGCGGATTCCGGCCCAGCCCAGCCCGAGCTTCACCCCGGGCTCGCACGCGATGAACGCGCCCGGCTGCAAGTACAGGGTGTTGCCTTTCAGTTCGATGCACTCGATGTCGCCTGGAAACGGCTGGGTGAGGACGAGTTCGCCCCCGGACGGCGTCGAGAAGACGTTGACGAACATCGACTCGCCGCCGAAGAGCCGTTTGAGGATCCCCCGGAGCATCCCGCCGCTCCACTTCGTCTGCATTTCGACCGACGCACTCATGCTGGCCATGGCATCGGCTTCGGCCACGATCCGGTCGCCCGGCGCCAATTCGACGTAGATATTGGCGAAGGCCGGCTTGTTTCGGATTTCGACGTCCATGGGCAATCTCTCAGGGTTTTTTCACCCGGCGTTGCACGTCGGCCCAATCGACTTCGATCGGCCGGTAGTTCCGGGCTGGCAACGCGGCAATCTGGTCACGCAAGGCGGCGACCCGGGCCTCGTGTTGGGGATGCGTGCTGATCCACGAAACCACCCCGGGCAGGTCGCCCTCCTCATTGCGGAGGGTTCCGAAGAACCGCGCCAGCGCCCGGGGGTCGATGCTGGCGGCATCGAGCATCCGAACGCCCTCCTGGTCGGCGGCGTTTTCCTGCTGGCGGCTGTAGCTGTTGATCGTCGCCAATTGGAACAGGTCGGCGCCTGCCCCGGCAAGCCCCTGCACATCCCCCAGAAGCAGGTGGATCGCGGCGGCCAATCCCAGCGACTGGCTGATCCGTTCGATGCCGTGCCGTAGCGTCGCGTGCGCCATCTCGTGGGCCAGCACGCCGGCAACCTGTTCCGCGTCGGCCGCGCGGCGGATCAATCCGGTGAAGACGACGATCTTGCCGCCGGGAAGCGCGAAGGCGTTGACCATCGGCGACTCGATGACGTGGACCTCGAACTCCAGGCCCTGGATCGCGGCCTGGGGCGCCAGGCGGTCGACGATGGCCCGCAGGGCGCCCGTGACCACCGGGTCGGCGACCTCCGGGCCGCCCAGATCCATCGACCGCAGCGCCGCGTCGCCGATCTGGCGGTCCACGCTGACGGGCAAGGCGGCCACGGCGGCCCGCGCGCCAGCCCGGATGCTGAAATACGCCGCCACCACCAGCAGCACGAGGCCAACCAGCACCGCGGCGGCGATCCACCGCCCACGG
>DYLT01000014.1 GCA_020721945.1 Blastopirellula marina | reverse complement strand
GCGTACGCCCTGGATGCGATGGGGAAGCTGTCGCAGGCGGCCGTTGCGGCGCTGGTCGAGTCGGCACGCGATCAGGATGGTTTCGTGCGATCCACGGCCGCCCGGATACTGGTGCGACGCGGAGCCGCTGCCGTGCCCGGTCTGATCGGCTTGCTCCGCGACCCACGCGCCGAAGTGCGTGGCGTGGCGGCCGAGGCGTTGCGCCAGTTGGGCCCCGACGCCCAAACCGCCGTGGCCGCCCTGACCGAGCGCCTTCAGGACGAAAGCCCCGCGGTGCGCGAGTCGGCGGCCCTGGCCCTCGGCGAGCTTGCCCCCGCGGCGACAGACGCGATCCCGGGACTGGTCCAATTGGTGCGAGGCGACGACCGGTTCGTGCGATCCACGGCGGTCCGCTCCTTGACGCGCATGGGCAAGGCCGCCATGCCCGCCTTCGGCGAACTGCTGTCGGATAAGGACCCCGAGGTGCGTGTCTTGGCGGCCGAGTCGCTGCGAATCTTGGGAACCGAAGTCCTCCAAGAGCCTCCCGAACGCGACCGATGGAGGACCTCCACCGGCCACTGAGGGCCGGCAAAACCATCGGTCGGGCAAACACGAACGCGCAAGTCAGGCGGCGGGGTGACGGGTGGCCCCGGTCGGGTCCGGCACGGCCATGGGCCCTGGGACAGAAGCCGACCTCGAGGCGGCGCACGAGATCGCGCGAGCCAAGGGGGCCGAGATCGTTCGAGCCCCGAGACTCGGTTCCCGGGCCAGGGCACCCAGCACGCAATCGAGTTGTTCCTGCGGGCCTGCATCCAGATCGAGGAAGAGCCATTTCTCTCCCCGGATCTCGCACGCGCCGCCAACGCCCCCGAGCGATTCCTGGCGCAGACGGTAGCCGAGGCCTTGGGCCAGCCGGATGGCCTCGTCGAGCAACTCGACCGTGTGCATGCCCGTTTCTCCAGACAGCGCAGACGATACGCGCCACGTTATCCGATCGTCCCGGCCGGATCGCCCCAATTCTCACACGAAGCCAAGACCGTACGCGATTCTATCCGCTTCGGTTTCAGTTGCCCAGGCGAGTTCGACGATAGGTCAACAACGGGCTAACCCCTTAACAGATAGTAAGTTAAGACGCGACCTTGCGGCAAGCCGGTGAGGAATCGACCGACGGGGCAAGCCCGCGAAAGCGGATTGCCTTGGGCGACTCTTTGGGCTTGATCACGCTTGCCGGTCGGTTCGACGGAGTCATCGACCATCATGAGCGACACCGCGGATAGCGCCGATCTGCGCCACCAGGTGGAGATGCTCAAGCGGCAGCTTGCCCAAGCACAGAAGCTGACCGCCTTGGGCGAACTGGTCAGCACGACCACGCACGAGTTCAATAACGTGCTGATGACGATCATCAACTACGCGAAACTCGGCATGAGGCATAAGGACAACGCCAACCGCGACAAGTGCTTCGAAAAGATCCTGGCAGCCAGCAATCGCGCCGCCCGGATCACCAACGGCGTGTTGGGCATCGCCCGCAACCGTGCCGCCGGCCAGGAACCGACCGATCTGGCCCGATTGGTGGAAGATACGCTGCTCCTCTTGGAGCGCGAGATGAACAAGTACCGCATCACGGTCGAAAAACACTTCCAACCGGTGCCCCCGATTCTGGCCAATGGGAACCAGATCCAGCAGGTGCTGCTGAACATGCTGATCAACGCCCGGCAGGCCATGCCGTCCGGCGGGCGCATCGTGCTGAAACTGTCGCACGACGCCGACGGCAACATGGTCGACTTGGTGATTCGCGATTACGGATGCGGCATCCCACCCGACAAACTGCCTCACATCTTCGAGCCGTTCTTTACCACCAAGAGCGGGCCCGACGCCAGCGGAAAAGGGGGAACCGGATTAGGCCTCTCGATGTGCCGCGACATTATCGAAGCCCACCGCGGCCGAATCCGCGTCGAAAGCACCGTAGGTAGGGGGACGGCCTTCACTTTGAAGTTCCCAGTGGCCTCCACCGCACGGACCGAAGGGCTCCCAGCCCCCGCCGCGCACCTCGTCAACCCCGCGACCACCCCCTCGCCGACGGCATCATAGATCGTCAACCGGAGGGAATACGCTGGCCCGGTTCTGGCGATTCGGTCTTGCCGTGTCTGAGGAACACCGCAGGAAAAGCACCCATGCCGTTGCCCGCGCCGTCCATCGCGCCGCGCCGACCCACACCGCGTTGACGTCCCAGGTCGGCTGACCTACAGTTGCGAAGAACCACGGCGCATCGATGGTTGGGGATCCGGCATGGATCGCTCATCGCTTCACCCGACGGCAGCGGTATTTGACGCCGAAGACCTGCTTGCGCGATGCCTCGGCAAGATCGAACTGGCCGAGCGGGTGCTGGCCCGGTTTTGTTCGCGGTTCGATGTGGACCTCGCGGAACTCGAACGTGCCGTGCGCGTCGAAGACGCCGAGCAGGTTGCCCGGATCGCTCACCGCCTGAAAGGCGCGTCGGCGACGGTGGCAGCCATCGGGCTGTCGAGCGGCGCCGCCCGGATCGAGGAACTGGCTCGTCGCGGGGATCTGCCCGACATCCCCAAACGCGTGGAAGAACTGCGGAGCGAGTGGACGCGGTTCGCCGGATGCGCCGTGCTGGCCGGCGAGCCTGCACAACGCCCGTGCTGACCCGCGCCGCCAGCCAGATACTTTTTCCCAGAACCTATGATGCGGGTCTTACTGGTCGAGGACGACTTCGTGACGGCCGAGCTTCTGGCCGCCAACCTGCGCGACTTCGGCTATGAAGTGACCCTCGCCGGCGACGGCCAGGAGGCCTTTGCGCAGATCCGATCGGGCCGGTATCGGCTCGTGGTCTCGGACTGGGAGATGCCGGGCATGAGCGGGGCGGAGCTGTGCCGCCAGATCCGGCGGCGGCTGTCCAGTGGCTACATCTATGTGATTCTGGCGACCTCGTACGCCGACGTGGCTCATGTGGTCGAAGGGATCGAGGCCGGCGCCGACGATTTCCTCGCCAAACCGATCCGGCCCGAGGAACTGCGCGTCCGGCTCCGCGCGGGCGAGCGCCTGCTGGCCCTCGAGGGGCGCGACGTAACGATCTTCGCCTTAGCCAAGCTCGCCGAGTCGCGCGACCCGGACACCGGCGCGCACCTGGAGCGAATGCGCGAATACTGCCGTATCCTCGCCGAACACCTGGGCCGCCACCCCAAGTACCAGGCCGAGGTGGACGGCGAGTACGTGCAACTGATCTACTTGACCAGCCCGCTGCACGACATCGGCAAGGTGGGCGTTCCCGACCGTGTGCTCCTGAAGCCCGGGCGCCTGGATCCCGAGGAATTCGAACTCATGAAGGCGCACACCGTGCTTGGGGGGCAAACACTCGAGGCGGCGGCCCGAGCCCACCCCGAGGCCCAGTTTCTCGCCATGGCCCGCGATATCGCCTTGACCCACCACGAGCGTTTCGACGGCCGGGGCTATCCGCGGGGACTCTCCGGCGAACAGATTCCACTGTGCGGCCGGATTACCGCGTTGGCCGACGTGTACGACGCCCTGACCACCAAGCGCGTCTACAAACCTGGCTTCAGCCACGAAACCGCGAAGTCCATCATCCTCGAAGGCCGCGGCACGCATTTCGATCCGGATATTGTCGATGCCTTCGTGGCGCGCGAAAGCGACTTCTTGGCCGTGTGGCATCGGTTCAATACACCCTCGCCGCCCCTGGCCAGCGGTGACTTGGATTACCCCGCCGTCTCCGCGGCGGTCGTTTGACGGCAAGGGTTGCCCAGCCGATACAGCCCGCATGGCCATCCTCACGGGCACAGCGATCCTCGCCGCAATCGGCTTATCCCCTCGATGCTGCCGGGTCGATCCCGAGAAACGGGGCGGTACGCCCTCTAGCTCGGTTTGCGCAAGGAGGATGCCGTGACCCGGTCCGCGTTCACCCTCTTGGCCCTCGGCCTGACCGTCCTCGTGGCGACCAAGGGGTTTGCCGACGGCACCATGACCAACGGGGTGTCGCCGCGGTCGATCGGGCGAGGTGGAACCAATATCGCCTTCGCCGACAACGGGAGCGTCCTGTTCGACAATCCGGCCGGCGCCGTCCACATCGAGGGCGACGGCCTCGTGGACTTTGGCGGCACGCTGGTCTCGACCGATTTCCGGTACGCCGATTTGGCCAACGCGTCCACGCGCAGTACCGAATGGTGCCCGCTTCCCGAAGCGGCCTTCATTCGGCGTAGCGCCGACGGCCAATGGGCCTTAGGCCTGGGGGTGTTCACCCCAGCGGGGTTCTGCGAGGAATACGATTTGGAAGGCCCCTTCCCGCTTTCGGGCCGGCGCCATTACAAGTCGTTCGCGGCGCTGGGCAAATTCCTGCCCGCCGCCGCCTTCCGCGCCACGGATCGCCTGTCGCTGGGCGCCACGCTGGGCGTCGGCGTGACGCACGCCGAACTGGAAGGTCCCTATTTCCTGCAAGGGCCCGGGCTGCTTCGTGGGCTGCCAACGCTGTTGGACCTTCAAGGGACCGGTGCCACCCTGGTCTGGTCGGCCGGATTGCAGTACGCGCTGAGCGAGACCACCACGGTCGGACTGGCCTACCAGAGCGAAAGCCACTTCCCTCTGCACGGCTCGACCCGAGTCGACGTGCCCGGACTGGGCCAAACGGCCTACGATTCGCGCGTCGATATGGCATGGCCGCGGTCGGTGGGCGTCGGCATCCGACATGCCTTGTGCCGGCACCGCATCCTCTCGGCCGACATCCTGTGGTACGACTGGTCGAACGCCTTCGACGACTTCGGCATCCATCTGAGCCGTCCCACGAACCCGCTGTTTCCCGAGGTGTACGAGCAGTTCCCGCTCGGATGGCGCGACACCGTGTCCGTGCGCCTGGGGTACGAATACGTGCTCCAGCACGGGCAAGTTCTCCGATGCGGTTACGTCCACCATCGCAATCCTGTGCCCGACGCCACCCTCACCCCCTATATCCAGGCCATCCACGAACACGCGTTCTCGATCGGCTATGGATTTGAATGCCTGGGCTGGGAGGTGGACCTTGCCTACATGTTTCTCTTCGGGCCGGACCAACCGGTGGACCAGAGCGCCTTCGTCGGTGGCGACTTCGACGGCGCCCGCCACGAAGCGCAGGCCCACGCGCTGGCGTTCGGCCTGACGCGGCGATTCTAGAACTCTGCCGCGCGTGTTTGGGCAGAGCGCGGTCCGGGGCGGTTCCCTTTCCCCTCCCGTTCTCTCCACCAGCCACCTGGGTTGGGTCCTTTCTGCACACGCTTGTATTGGTTTGCACCGCGTGGGGCGCGCGGACGTTGCAACCCCGCAGCGCGGTGTGGGCGGTTATCCGCCATGGGGGTCAGTTTGCTTCGGTCTTGGAGCGTTTTTTTGTAACAAGCCTCTGCCAAAAAGCATCTAACAGGGTGGTACAGGCGGGCAAGCGGTGCCTGAAGTGCTCATGAAGAGGGGGTATATTCCCACCCTCTGTGCCTATTCTTGGTATCTCGGATGGTGAAATCAGGAAGATCGACGGAACCGGCACGCGACGTGCATTGTCTTCCTTACGGCGTGATGCGCGACCTGGGGATGCCAAATTGTGCAGCGAGGGAACGAATCATGGTTCAGAGCCGACCGACTTCCGCAGCCCTCGGGCCACCGCGGTGGATGGCGCTCGGTCGCCAGGGCGATCCCTCCGAAAGCGGGGTAGCCATGCATCGCGAGATCTTCCAACGGCGTCGCCGGGGCGAGTCGATGGAAGCCCTTGCGCGCCGATACGGCCTGAGCCCGTCGACCATCCGCCGGATCATTACCGGAGAACGCTACCGCCGCATTGTCGAGCTGCCGTTGGAGTACATTTCGAACGACCAGTTCGAACGGTTTTCGGCCCGGGAGGAAGAAGCGGTGGTGGGGCCGCCTCCACCGCCGGAGAAGCCTCCCAAGCGGGTCAAGCCGCCCGCGGGATTGCCGCCCTACCTGGCCAGCCTGTACGAGACGCCGCTCTTGACGCCGGAGCAGGAGATCCACCTGTTCCGCAAGATGAATTACCTCAAGCACAAGGCCGCCCGGCTGCGCGCGCAGCTTGACCCGGCGGCCCCGGCCAATGCGTTGATGGATCGCATCGAGCAGATCTACCGCCACTCGGTGGCGGTCAAGAACGAGATCATCCGTGCCAACTTGCGCTTGGTGGTGGCCATTGCCAAGCGTTACGCAACCAACTCGGAGACGTTGTTCGAGTTGGTCAGCGATGGGAACATCTCGTTGATTCGGGCGGTCGAGAAGTTCGATTTCGCCCGGGGCTTCAAGTTCAGCACCTACGCGACTTGGGCGATTATCAAGAACTTTGCCCGGACCATTCCGACCGAGAACCGCTACCATAGCCGCTTCCGGACGGGCGGCGACGAGGTCTTCCAGGCGGCCCCGGACGCGCGCACCGACGAGCAGACCCTGCAATCGGCCCAGCTTCAGGCCGAGGGCCAGATCGCCAAAATCATGGACCGCCTCGACGATCGCGAGCGGCAGATCATCCGGTACCGTTACGGACTCGAACCGGGCCACGAGCCGATGACGCTCAAGGAGGTTGGCGACGCGCTGGGCGTGACCAAGGAACGCATCCGGCAACTCGAGACCCGCGCGATCGCCAAACTTCGCCGCGCCGCCGAGGAGGAAGGCGTCGAGCTGCCCGAGCGGTAGCCTCGCCACATGCCGGGCCTTGCTGGCCGATGGTCGGCGCCGCGCCTCAGGGCGCCGAGGGCACCGCGAGAACCCGGGTCTCGGCGCGCCGGATGGGCAGCGAGAACTTCGGCCCCTGCCCCACGACCCGGCCGGTCAGCAGATCGCGGATCGGCCCGGGGTGTCCGGTATCGATCGCCAACGGCCCATCCTGCGACGCGTGAAGCACCAGGTACGGGCCGTTCGCATAAACGTTGCAGTCGGTTTGCGTGACCAGATGCACGCCCGCCCGGCGCGCGCCCAGACGGAGCAAGTCGCTGGTCAGGCCGGGCGGTCCGACGAACATCGACACACCCGATTCGGTGTGGCGCAAGGCCACAGCGGGCGAGCCGTCGGGGTACACCGCCAGGGTTTCGTCCGCGGTCGCGTCGGAAGCACGAAAGAGCGGTTCCACAGGACGCTTCAGCCCTAGCGGCGTTTGCACTCCGAGCTTCTTGCCGGCGGCCGTGGGTTCGGCCCAGGCGTTCCCCGAGTGCACGGCAAGCCGGAATCCGGTCAGCTCGCGCATGGCATCGAGCGAGGTCCGGTCTTCTTCCTGATATCCCGGGGCGTAGCACCAGATTCGAAGGCTGCCGCGCGTGGCCGCGAGGAGCCGTTTGCGCTGGTCGGGCGAGAGTCGCCATGCATTGAGGAAGACGTAGAGTTTGGCGCGGACCCGCCCCGCCAAGACGTCGTCGAGCAAGTACTGGCCGTACGGGGCCCCCATGCGTCCCAAAGGCCGGCGGACCTCGTACACGCCCGGCACGGTCACGGCCGTACCGCCGGGCGCCACGCGGAGCATGCTGGCTTCGTCGAGGACCGCGGCAACGTCGGGCCGGAAGGGGCGAGGGGACTGCAACAACGGCCGGTCGAGGGCCTCGAGGCGTTTCATCTCGGCCCACAGTCGCGGGTCGTTGAACCAGCCAGTCGCGCCCAAGTCCATCCACCACGTGGCGAAGTGGCGGACGGCGCATTGGGCCGTGTTCCGGACCAATTGCGCGTTGGTCTGTTCGACGGTCGCCACCCGCTCGCGCCATCCGGGAAACGTCCCCGTGCTCAAGTGGGTTGCCGTGTCGTCCTCGTAGAGCCACATTTTGCCGGCCAACGCCACGCTCTCGGCGGCGGTCATGGCGGGCGCGCTTTGGCCCAACCCGCGGTCGAAATAGGAGATGGGCGAACACAGCACATCGATGTCGGGGCAATCGAGGACGCGGCGCAAGGCGTAGTGGCCCGAGGTGGCCGGCCCAAGGCCGACCGCGCCGAACTCGAACACGTAGCCGTAGAAGAACACCACGAGCTTGCGGCCGCGCGTGGCCTGGCGCACGGCGTGGGCCAGTTGGCAGACGCAGTCGGCCATGATTTCTTGTTGGAAGGCGGCGAAGTCGATCAAGGCCCGCTCGGACTTGGGGTCACGGAGCGTACCTGCGGGAGACGCGCGGCGGGCCGCGGGCGAGGGGACTGCCGCGGACTGGCGCGTCGTCCGCGCGTCGCCCCAGGCGGTGCGCAGCGCCGCGTCGTCGGGGTACCGCGCCCGAAGCCATCGCCGCCACGCGCGCTCGTCGCCCTCGGCATAGCCGTTGAGGGCCGGTCCCCAGGTCTGGTGGTAGAACCACTCGCCCGTGTTCTGCCCGCAAGGATGATAGCCGGCCACGTGGGGGCCGAACTTGCGTTCGACGTGCTCGACCAATGCGGCCAGACGCTCGGCCGCGTCGCGTCGGTAGGCGGGCGAAGCGACCACGACGCCGCGGTGTTGCGGCCCGACGTCCCAGACCATCACGTCATCGGGATGGGCCTTGAGCCACCACTCGGGCGGATCCATGCCGAGGCGCGGCAACAACAGCGCCTTGGGGTTCGCCCGAAGCACCGCCTCGCACGAGGCGTCGAGGGTCGTCCAGTCGACCGTTTCGCCCGGCTTTGGCCACGGCATCCCCAACGGGAAGCTCACGAAATCGACCCCCGCTTCGGCGGCCAGCTTGATCTGCGCCTCGAACACACCGCCAGGGCCGCCCAAGAATACGAACGGTTGGCCGGGTCGATAGAAGGCCACGGTCAGATTGCGGGCGGGCTCGGACCGCGCCCAGAACTCGACCCGGTAGCGATGACCCGCGCGCAGCGCCAACGTGGGCCGGTGATATACGTGGAAGTCGGGCCAGCGGCCTTGCGGCGGAGCCTCGAGCGTCACCCGAAGCCCCCCCGAGCCTTCACGCCCCACCTTCGGTTCGACCCGCACCGTGCCCACCGTGTTCTCTGGCCCCGTGGGCCAAAAGGTCCAGCGTTCCGAAAACTCCCGCGCATCGTCGAAGCCGCATTGCGGGATGACCTCCGCGCCGCTCGCCAGATCGACGACGCGAAGATCGTCGACGAACACGTTGCCGGGCGTCTGGCCGAACCGAAAGTGCATCGTCGCCCGATGGGGTTCGTCGGTGGTCGGTGTGAACTCGAAAACGATCCGCCGGGCCGTCGGTCCCACGGGGATCGGAGCACTCCCCGGGCCTCCGAAGAACATGCGCCCTCGGACGGGTTGGCCATCGACCAGCAGGCGCGGCGCGCCGGACGAGACATCGACCCGAACGGTCTCGACGCCCACGGCCTGGCTTTGCAGGCAGGAAGCCACCGCCAGGATAGAAACCAGACAACGCACGATTCGTTGCGGCATGTCTCGCAGTCGCCCAAGGTTGGTGGTGAGAGAATCATACCAAACGGCCTCGAGGCTCCGCCATCTTTTCGGCGACCTACCACACCCCCGCAGCCCTTGGATTCGCGCGAAACCAGTGGAAGCGCTGTCGTCGGAGTGATTTGGATGGAATCAACATGATTCGCTTTGATGCCATGCCTGTCGTTCAAGATTGCCCATGTTCGTCGGCCGGAAGAGTCGGCGGATCCAGGTCTCTTGGTAGGCACCTCCGTCTCGGCTCGGCGGTTTCAGGCGTATCTGGTGCTTGTGCTGAGACTTACGTCACGGCCTTAAGGACACGTCGGTAATCGAGCCGTGGATGACCGCGGCATGCGTTCGCGATTGGCACGGGGCGTGCAGATCAACCTTCCGTGTGCGGGCGACGTAGGAATCGAAGGTGGCTGCGGGTTGTCCGCAGCGACGGCGCCGGCCAGGAGGTTGTTCCAAGGAGTCTTGTCATGAGGACGCGTCGATTCGCCCTGTTGGCCGCCGCGATGGCCGCGGGCCTGGCCGTTTCCAACGCGATGGGTCAGGATTGGGGCCCGCTGCCCGGTCCGTACGACGATTCCGCGGCGGTGCGCATCCCAGCGACCACGTGGTACGGCGCAACGACAACCAACGGGCTGGTCACGGTGATTACACCGCCCGCGACGAGCTACTATCCGGCGGCGACGTATGTTCCGCCGATGACGGTCTGCCGGCCCGCGACGCAGCCGTATGCCCCGGCGTATGCGATGCGGCCGACGGCGGCGTATGTTCCGCCGGTGACGGCCTATCGTCCTGTCGTCACGGTGAACTATGGGCAGCCCACGGTAGCGTACTCGCCGGTGGCGGGCATGGCCTACACGCCCGTGGGTTACACTCCCGCGGCTGGGGTGACGACGGTGGCGACCGGTCCCCGCGTGTGGGTCAAGCCCAAGGTCTACGTCGAGGGCCAACCGATCCGCAATCTGTTGAAGGCCATCACGCCCTAACTTGTGGAGATCGGGTTGCGGCCCAAGCGGCCATCGACATGCCGGCGCAGGGCGGGCGGGGAGCCTGCCTTGCGTTCGTTTCTTGGCCTACCGGGAATTGCCCTAGTACGTGTTGAATCCCGCGACCTGGCCCGCCAGCAGGCGCTTCGCGACCGTGTAGTGGTGGTAATGGGCCGCGCACTTGTGGACGGCCATGACGAGCGTGACCGGGTCGCGGCGCCGCCATAGCATCCGGAAGAACCGGCGGCGGTATTCGCGGCGCAGGTCGGGGTCTTTCACGAAGCGCATCAGCCGCCCGTACAGGACCACGGCCCGGGCGAAGTAGATGCTCTGCGCCTTGAGCCCTCGCCACGGGTGGCGCCGCCAGTAACGCCGGCACGCTTGGCCCAAGGCCAGCCGGTCCTCGAGGTACAGCGCCTCGAAGCGGTCGAAGTAGTCGCCCGGCTCGTAGAGGTCCGCCATGAGCCGCGCGAACCCCTCGGCGAGTTCCTGGCGGGTCATGGCGGCGGGCACCACGTTGGTCCCCCACCGCCCTTGGCCCTCGAGGTCGAGCCTTCCTTCGGACGCGAGGCGCGCGTACAGCGGCGTCTTCGGAATGGCGCGGAGCATGCCGAGCATGATGTAGGTCAGCCGGGCTTCCCGGGCGAACCGGCGATGGGCCTCGAAAATCTCCGGTCCGTCGTGGTCGAAGCCCAGCATCATGCCGCACCAGACTTCGATGCCGGCGGCCTGAATGGCACGCACGCGGTCGGCCATCGGGGTGCCGGGACGCAGGTTGTGGAGCTTCTTGGTCTCGCGCAGGGAGTCGTCGTTGGGGCTCTCGACTCCGACGAACACGGTCAGCACGTTGGCCTCGACCATCAGGCGCATCATTTCGCCGTCTTCGGCCAGGTCGAGAGAAGCCTCGGTGAAAAACGCCAGCGGATAGCCCTCGCGGCGCTGCCAGGCGGCCACCGCGTCGAGCAGCGGCTTGACGGCCCGGCGGTTGCCGATGAGGTTGTCGTCCACGATGAAGACCAACTCTTTCTTCTGCCGGCGAAGCGCTTCGATTTCGGCGATCACCTGCGCGGCGGTCTTCAGGCGGGGCGTGCGGCCGAACATCACTACGATGTCGCAGAACTCGCACTGATGCGGACACCCCCGAGAGATCTGCATGCTCCCGAACAGGTACCGGTCCATCTTGAGGAGGTCGTAGCGCGGCACCGGCAGGCGGGCCATGTCGGTCCGCGCGGCCTGCTCGTAGCGCGCCTGATGGCGGCCTTCGCACCACTCGCGAAGGAAGCGCGGCCAGGTGTCGTCGGCCTCGCCCACGAACACCACGTCGGCCAGCCCCTCGAAGAACCGTTCGTCGACGCTCGCCCAAGGGCCTCCGACCACGGTGAACACGCGGCGGCGCTTGAGTTCCTCGAGGATCTCGCGCATGCGCCGGCGCTGGACGCCCATGCCGGTCAATCCGACGAGGTCGGCCCGGGCCAACCGGTCGAAGTCCAGCGGTTCGACGTTCTCGTCGATCAGCGTGACGCGGTGCTCCGGCGGCACCAAGGCCGCCAAAAGGGGCAACGCGGCGTTCGTCGTGGTGGCTCGCTTGCCGTAGATCGGCAAGGCGTACTCGAGGCCCCAGAAGGTGATCTCGAACCGGGGGTTCACAAGCACCAAATCGGCCATCGGAGGCTTTTCCCTCCTTGCTTGCTGATTCCGGTGGACGACACGGACCGGCCGGATGCGGGCAAGCAGGCGACTACGTGTGCCGCGGGGCGTAAATCGGCTTGTCGACCAGCGCGTTGGCCGCGTCGCTGTTAAGGAACCGCTCCTTCTCCGGGTCCCAGCGGAGCTTGCCGCCCACCTGGATCGCGATATGCCCCAGGTGGCACAGCGACGTCACCCGGTGCCCCACTTCGGCCGGTTCGAGCGTTTCCTCGCGGGTCTTCACGCAGTCGATGAAATCCTGCTTGTCGCTCTTCAGCCGGAAGTGGATCTCGTCAGGACCGATCTTCGAATCCAACAGCGAGGCGGGCTCGGCCCGGATCTGCCGAAAGTCGGCGTACACCCAGCCCTCGGTGCCCTCGATCTTGAAGTACGGCGTCTCGGTACGGTACGTCCATTGGATGCCGTTGGCGAAACGGTACTTCACCTCGAACTTCAACAGCACGTTCCAGAAGCTCTCGGCCGGGGGGTACTCGCCGGCCGCCTCGATCTCGACCGGGCCGGTCCGCTCAAGGTCCGCGCACCACATGGCGCCGTTATTGAGGTGGGTCCCCCAGTTCGTGATCATGCCGTCGCAGTAGTAGAGGTGCCGCATCCAACCGGGCCGGTCGTACTTCTTGGGCGTGTGAACCCGTTTTTCGGTGTACGGGGCCCGCGGGGCCGGGCCTTGCCATCGCTCGTAGTCGAGGCCTTCGGGCACGGGCATGTCGGGCTGAGGGGGACAGCCGACATCGGTTCCCGGCACGCCGACCGTCACCGTGTGGACCTTGCCGATGCGCCCGTTCCGCACCAATTCCGCCGCGCGATGGACTCCCTTGGTGGTGCGGAACTCGCTATCGACGCGAAAGATACGGCCGGTGCGCTTGGCCGCGTCGGACAAGCGGCGGCCCTCGGCGATGGTGCGCGTGATGGGTTTTTCGAGCGCTACATCCTTCCCCGCCTCGAACGCCGCCAAGGCCATGGGCACGTGCCAGTGGTCGGGCGTGGAGATCATCACGGCATCGACATCCTTGCGGGCCAGGAGGTCGCGGAACTCGACGTGCGCCGCACAGCCCCGCCAGGTCCCCGAGGCCGCCCCCTGGCCGTAGTGCCCCTCGATCGTCTGCTTGGCTTGTTCCAGGCGCCAGGCATCGACATCGGAGATGGCAACGACCTGGACTTCGGGCATTTTGAGGAATTGCCTGAGGCTGACCAGCACCGCCTGGCGGCCCATGCCGATCATCCCCACGGCGACCCGCGCGCTCGGCGCGGGCCGACCCTCGGCGCCCAAGGCCGAGTGCGGCACGACCCGCGGCGCCGCCCATGCCCCGCCTACCGCGGCCGTCGCGGTCCTGAGAAATGCTCGTCGGGAAAATACGCGATGCGACATGGCAAGCTCCCGAAGCAAGGGGTTCACGTCCGAGGGATCACGGCGACAGGGCCAACCTGATTCAAAACCGGCTCACGTATTCTCGCAGTCGAAGCACGTGGTCCGGCGGGGTTTCGTAGGGTAGCGCGCCGGTGCCCAGGCATACGTTCGCCCGGCCACGCACCAGACGGAGGATACGGTCGGCATCGGCCTGGATCCGCTCCCAAGGGCCGCGCGAGATCACCTCGACATCGGTGTTCACGCGCACGCGCACCTCGACGCGGTCCCAGATCTTCTTCATAAACGCCGCTTGGTCGGTTTCGTACGGAGCGACCACGTAGCGGGTGCCCGTCTCGAGAATCGCGTCGAGGATCGGCGTCGTGTCGCCACCGATGATGCAGGGCACGGGATGCCCCAGCACCCGGGCCATGCCGGAGAGGATGGCCGAAAGGGCCGGCAGCTCGACCCGGCGGAACATCGCGGGCGACAGCAGCGGAGGACAAGCCGCCGACTCGAAAAACGCCACGTCGACGCCCTGCGCCTTGATCTCCTCGGCGAACGCCACCTGCCCAGCCACCAGGTGCATCAAGGCCCTGGCCACGGTGTCGGGGTCCACCGCCACGTCGCACAGCAGGTTCTGGAAACCGACCAGGTTGCTGGCGATCGAGAAGGGACCGCTGACGGGCACGCGCACCACGGCCTCGGGAAAGGTCTTGGCCAGCCGGGCCGCCACGGCAATCTGCATCGGAATCCGGCCGTCGCGCTTGGGATCGAGCGGGCGCAGCCCCAGCAGGTCGGAGGCCGAGGTAAAGATCGGCCGGGCAATAGCCGGAATTCCGAAGCCCCCCGGGTTCTCGACCTTGCCGCCGTACGCCTCGGCCTCGAGGTTGTAAATGTCGATGCCCGGCATGATGGGCGTCTGCCGATACCGCCGGTACGCCGCGGCGTGGGCCTCGAACAACCACTCGGCATCGCGCGAGACCTCCCACGGCGTGCGCCCAAGGAGTGCTGCGGCATGTTCATACACCGAAGGCGAGAGTTCCATCGCGACTCCAAGCCGGCTCTGGATGCCTCGGCCTCGTGCCGCCGAGGACGGCATTTCTTCCGATTGTACTTCCGAGGCCCCAGGGCTTGAACCCCCGCGAGGAAATCGTCAGATTCTGGGGGCGGCGAGGCATTGCCGCACTCCAAACGGGAGATCGCTGAGATGAATCTCGTGCTGGCACACGGCTTCTTGGGCTTCCAGCGGCGCTACGGCATCCACTATTTCCACGGAGTGAAGGAGTACCTTGCCGAGGCGCTGCCCCGGTTGCACTTGAAGATCCTCGAGACCGAGGTCTCGCCGCTGGCACGAATCCACCTTCGCGGAGCGCAACTTCGCGGCCAGATCCTAGCAGCGATGGAAGCGGGCGAACTCGACCCAGCTGAGAGGGTCCATCTGGTGGCCCACAGCATGGGCGGCCTCGACGCGCGGTGGTGCCTGTCGCCGGCCAATCCGGAGAACATCGCCGAGAAGGTCGCCAGTCTTTCGACCATCTCGACGCCGCATCGCGGCTCGCCGGTGGCCGATTTTCTGACCGGCGGCGGCCGGCTGTCGGCCCGCGCCGGCGCGCGGCTGGGTCCGTACCTGGACGTGGGCCTGGGCATCGTCGATTTGACGACCGACGGCGCGACCCGGTTCAACGAACGATTCCCAGACCACCCCGAGGTGCGCTACTTCTCCTACGCTGGCAAGGGCCGCCCGGGTCCTCGCCCCACGAGCCTCGTTCTGGCGCCGTGCCACTGGATCATCGCCCAGACCGGTGCGGCAGCCAACGACGGGCTCGTCTCGGTCGAGTCGGCCGCCTGGGGCGAAAGTCCCGAAGAACCCTGGCCCGCCGACCACGCCGACGAGATCGGCCACGACCTGAACCAAGGGCGCAACGCCAAACCGGCATTCGACTACCTGGTGCGATACCGAGCCTTGGTCGAGCGCTTGGCGCCGATTTCATGAAGTTGCCCGCGCGAGGCTTGCCGCGCCGCGTCGTTCGGGCGAAGATGAAAGCCCGTGCTGTTGGACCGTTCGAACCGGAGTGCCTCATGCCATGATGCGACGCCTTCTGCTTCCGGCCCTGGGGTTCTTGGTTGGAACCGTTGCTGCGCCCGCCGGGGAGCCCCCCGCGAAGGTTCCCGGCGTGGTGATCGACCACGTACCGGCATCGAGCGGACTCTACATCGGCTCGCCGAGCCTCGCCGTGTTGCCCGACGGCGGCTACGTGGCGTCGCACGACTTCTTTGGGCCGGAGTCGAACGAGTTCAAGAGCGCGCGGACCGCCGTCTTCGGCTCGGCCGACCGCGGCAAGACGTGGAAGAAGCGCTCCGAGGTGCAAGGGGCCTTCTGGTCGAGTCTGTTCGTTCACCGGGGCGCTCTGTACCTGCTCGGCCCGGACCGGCACCACGGCAATATCCTCATCCGCCGGTCCACGGACGGGGGCGTCACCTGGACGACGCCGAAAGACCGCGCGACCGGCATCCTGCGCGACAACGGCGAGTACCACTGCGCACCGATGCCGGTCCTCGAACATGCGGGCCGGCTCTGGCGGGCGTTCGAGTGGCGCCATCCGCCGGTCGCCTGGGGCATCCACTATCGCGCCGGTATGTTGTCGGTTCCGGTCGATGCCGACCTGCTTCGTGCCGACCACTGGACCAACAGCAATTTCCTGCCGAGCGACCGCGCGTGGAACGGGGGCGACATGGGGGCGTGGCTCGAGGGAAACGCGGTGGTCGCGCCCGACGGACAGCTCGTCGACGTGCTCCGCGTGCAGACCCGCTCGCCCGACGAAAAGGCGGCCCTCGTCCGCATCTCCGCCGACGGCAAGACCGCGTCGTTCGATCCGGCCACGGGTTTTGTGGACTTTCCGGGCGGGGCCAAGAAGTTCGCCATCCGCTTCGACCCCCAGACCAGGCGGTACTGGTCGCTGGCAAGCATCGTGCATCCGCGGCACCGGGCCCACAACCCGGGCAGCATCCGCAATACCTTGGCCCTGACGTGCTCGGAAGACCTCCGGCACTGGACCATCCGCTCGATCGTGCTCTACCACCCCGACGTGCGCAAGCACGGCTTCCAGTACGTCGATTGGCTCTTCGAGGGCGCCGACCTGATCGCCGTCTGCCGCACCGCGTACGACGACGGCCTGGGCGGCGCGCACAACGCCCACGACGCGAACTACTTGACTTTCCATCGCATCGCCGGCTTCCGGACGAAGACGATGGCCGACTCGGTGCCGATCACCGAATCGCCCGCCGCACCGGGCCCGGCCCCATGACGCGCCGTCGCCCCCACGCCGCGATCGCCTGCCGGTCTGCCGGGCCGATCCTCGCGGCATGGCGGGTAACGGCTTGCGGCGACTCGGGGAGCTATTGCGCGCGAAGCTCGAGGCACACCCCGTCCCTGTCGGCCGTGCCGAGCACGCGGAAAAGCCGCACGTCGGTCACGCCCGATCGCGCCTCGGCGGGCCACCAGATCCGCGCGGCGCGCAGCGGATCGAGCATCTCCAGCAAGAAGCGTTCGTCGGCCTGTCCGCGGTTTTCGAGCCGACCGAACCCGTTGGTCAGCCCGCTTTCGGCCCCGCCGTTGAGGTTCGAGTTGAGCAGGGCGGCCCTGGCCGGCGGGTTCGAGACGTCTTGCCAGACCGTGTCCGCCGTAACCTCCTTGCACGGCGTCCAGAACATGTTGCCCAGGCACAGCACGCGCGTGCCGGAGCCGTCGCCCGCGAGGTTCACCCGCGCCGGGAATGGGGTGCCCACGGGAAGCAACATCCCGCTGCAAAGGACCAGATCGCCTCGGAAGTCCTTCGCTTGGACCAGGGGTCTGTCGGGCGAGGTCTTGTACGAGAACCGCGTGGCATCGACGGCCAGCGAGCCAGCGTCGTTCAAGAGGATGCCCTGGGGGCTGTCCCCGCTGACTTCGTGGTAGACCCCTCGCACAACGATCCGGCCGCCCTGCGCGACCCCGTATTGCTCCTCGGCGGTTCCCGTGGCCCCGCAAAACACCGAGACCTGTCCCGGGGCGGGTTTTCCGGCGCGGCAAAGCGGCCCGCCAAGCACCCGGATCCACGTTCGGCAGAACGTGCCGCCTTGGGCGCATCGCAAGAGCACGTCGCTGTGCTCCACGCCCAAGACGAGGACCCCGATGCCGTTTTCCTCGGGGCTGCGGCCGGAGACGTTCACCTGGTCCCCGAAGATCCGGCCGCCAGGTTGGTCGCCTTGGTGGACGGCTATGCCCTTGCCCCGGCCGGCTTGGAACGAGAAATCGCGGAGAGTCGCTTGACTGGGTCCGTCAAGGCGCAGGATCGGCCCGGGACGCGAGCCTGTCCACTTCAGCACCGTGGCGGTCTCCGCGGCGCCGTCGCCGACGATCTGCACGTCGCAGCCGGCCGGCACCACCAGCGTCGCATCGACCGAGTAGGTCCCCTTGGGAAGATGGACGACCGGGCGGCTGCCGGCCAGGCGAGCCGCCTCGTCGATCGCCCGCTGGATCTGGGCGGCCGGGGCGCCGGCGGGCAATTCCCAGACGCGGCGCTGGCGCCGCGCCGGCGTGGGGGGAAGCGAGGGCGGGCGGCTGTCGATCGTCTCGGGCGGCACCACCTTCTCGCCCGCCCGCACGAACCGGCCCGCTTCCTTGACCGCGCCGGGCGCCGAGTACGTGTTTCCGACCAGCGTCTGATCGCCCCAGGTCATCACGATGGCCGGCTTGTCGCTCGTGGCGCGGGTCTTGATGACGTTGTCCATCACCAGATAGGGCCCGCCGTTCCCCAGGCGGATCGCGAACCCCCCGGTGGGGTCGATGATGCGGTTGCCGGTGATCGAGCAGGGGGAGCCCCACGAGTGGCCGCCGGCGAAGTCCAGAAAACAAGCCGAACCGATCGATGTATTGCCGACGAACGAGAACACCATCAGGTTTTCGCTGGCGACGTCGGCCTTCCGGGACCGCAGAAACAAGCACTGCCACGCGTGGAAGTTGCCCGCATGGTTAACGAGCCCGTGCTGGCAATCCTCGAAGCGGCAATACCAGAGCCAGATGTCCATCGAATTGAAGTTGTTGGTCTGGAGCCCACGGCCGCAGCGGCGAAAGGTACAACGGAGCACGGCATTTTCCGCCTGGCCGTGGTCGGCCGTTCCCATCGACATGCCGACCTGGGCGTCCTGAAAGACCATGTCGGAGGTTTCGTTGTAGGTCGAGAAGGCGTCGCCATAGGCCAAGGCCACGCCGGCCTTGCCGGCGCCGTCGAGGGTCAAGCGGCTGATCTTCGAGTACCACGCATCGTACTTGAGCATGACGCCGCCTTCGCGCCCGTCCCAGCGAAGCACCGTTTCCGCCGGGGTCTCGCCCACGAGCGTGATCCCCATGCAGTCCTGATGCGCCTTGCGCACCGTGCTGACCGTGTTGGTAATCCGGTAGATGCCTGCGGGAAAGTAGAGGACGCACGACTCCTGGTGCAGCCGGAGGTCGTCGAACGCCTTCTGGAGGGCCGCGGTATCGTCGGCCCGGCCGTCGCCGATCGCGCCGTAGTCGCGCTTGACGTTCTTCCACCCCGCCAAGGGGCCGACGAATTCCTCGACCCCAATCACGGGCTGGCCTGTCGCCACCAAGGCCGCCGCCGCGAGGAGCCTCACGGCGAACTTGCTCCGCAAGGTCATGGCAAAGACTCCGCTGGAGACCACATTTCCCAGACGCCCATCGCCGCGCTGGACGAGTAGCGTTCTTCGTACGGGACGTTCGGATCGACGTCAAGGATCCGCACGAAAAGAGGGCGCGATATGCCGCGGTATCGCGGATCGCTCTCGGGCATTGGACCGCATCCTACGGCCAACGACGCAAGCAGCAACCCCGTGCATCTCGGGGTTCCGTTGCCCTACCGCACCGCGGCCTGGCCGCTCCGCACGCGCGAGACCATCGACTCGTACAGCCGGACATACTCGGTCGCGCTGCGGCGCCAGGACCAGTCCTGGCGCAGGCCGACGTGGATCAGCCGCTTCCACACATCGGGCCGGTTGCGGTACGTGTCGCACGCCCGGCGCAGGGTCTCGCTCAGGGCCAAGGCGTTGTCCTCGCGGAAGCTGAACCCATTGGCCTCGCCCGACGCCAACGTCCGATCGTCGACATTGGTGATCGTGTCGGCCAGTCCGCCGGTCTCGCGGACCACGGGCACGGTGCCGTACTTCAGGCTGTACATCTGGTTCAGCCCACACGGCTCGAACCGGCTCGGCATGAGGAAAAGGTCGGCCCCGGCCTCGATGCGGTGGGCCAAGGGATCGGAGTACTCGAGGCGCACGGCGACCTTCTCGGGGTGGCTCTTGGCGAGTTGGGTAAACAAATCGTGGTACTTGGGTTCGCCTTTGCCCAGGATGGCCCACTGCACGTCGGCCGTGGCAGCCCATTCGGGGATGATTTCGGCCACCAGGTCGAACCCCTTCTGGTCGTCCAATCGGCCGATCATCCCCACCAGCGGCACATCGCGGCGCTCGGCCAGTCCCAACTCGCGCTGAAGGGCCGCCTTGCAGAGCGGCTTGCCCACATCGACCGACTCCGGCGTGTATCGGGCGGCCAGGTTTGTGTCGGTGGCTGGGTTCCACACGGCTTCGTCGATCCCGTTCAAAATGCCCGACAAGACGTCCCTCCGGTATTGAAGCACGCCCTCCAGCCCGCGACCGAACTGGGCCGTCTGGATTTCCTGCGCGTAGCGTGGGCTGACGGTATTGGCCGCATCGCTGAAGACGATGCCGGTCTTCAGCAGGTTCAGTTTGCCGTAGTACTCCATCTGATGCCAGTTGAAGTACTTCCAATCGAGCCCTGTCAAAAGCATGTCCCAGTGCCAAAATACCCCTTGGTAGGCGATGTTGTGGATCGTCAGCAACGAGGAGATCTTCTCGTACCTGGGCAAATTGCGGTACTCGATCTTCAAGTAGGCTGGAATCAACCCGGTTTGCCAGTCGTTGCAGTGAAGGATATCCAGGTCCAACCCGAGCAGGCGGATCGCCTCCATGACGGCACGGCAGAAGAACACGAACCGCTCGCAGTTGTCCTGAAAGTCCTGGCCGTTCTGGCGATACAACTCATCGCGGTCGAAGTAGGCGTCTTGCTCCACCAGGTACACCGGAACCCCATTGTCGGGCAGGCGGCTGCGAAGAAGGTGCCCGGTGACCGTCTTGCTGCCGATGGGGACGATGAAGTCGATGCCCATCCGCTCGATGGGGTGTCCACAGTACCGTACCTGGCGGTAGGCGGGCAGGATCAAGGCCGCTTGATGCCCCAGCCGCGCCAGCTCGATCGGCAGCGCGCCACACACGTCCGCCAACCCCCCCGTCTTGGCAAAGGGCACTGCTTCGCTGGTCGCCACGAGGATATTCACGCTAGGACTCCCCAGGTGAAAGCGCCTTCGGCCAATCGGCCGCTCAGACAATGTGATTACGTAGGCGGTCTGGGCCGCTTGGCGGGCAGACTCGCCTGGACCCCGCCAATCCTACTCAATTCTAGTTCACTAAGACTAGCCGGATCGGACTGGAAATCCGAACGCCACGAGTCTACAATGCATTGGCTTCCGTCACCTCGTGCTTGCCTGTTTACGAGACCTGACGCGTCCTGGTTTGCGGGGGCGAACTGGGTTCGACCGGGCAATCGAAGTGAAGACGGCGTGCCGTGGTTGGTCAGCAGGCCACGTTAAAAGCCGACCACACATTACCTGCCGAGAGCAATCTCGCACTTGCTGCGTAACCAACACGTAGCACCGGCTGCGGGCCTTCGCCGAAGAGGCCCAAAAGCCGGCCACCAAATTCGGCTCGTCTCGGGTCAACCGTTGGGTACGCCCGAGCCTAAATCCCTGTGCCCGACTCGCTTTTCTTTCACCCCGCCGGACGGGGGAGAGAAAAGGACTCTTCAAATAGCCCGGCTACGCACGTAGAAGGCTTCACGGACATGTCGCGGGACGCGGGTTCGATTCCCGCCGCCTCCACTAAGTCCTTGTGCTCCAAGTAGTTACGACAGGCACCAAGCGGCAAAGCAACGCAATCCGTAAGGGATTCCGTCGAAAGTTGCCCTAGCTTGCCACTCCCTGCCGGAACGTGCTGCGCCGTTTTTTCGGCACCGGTGCGTGGGTTCGCGGCGGCCTAGGGTCGTTCGATCACCGGGGCGGTCTTCACCCGGGGACGAATCGGCAATAGGTCAATGCCTGGGAAATCCGGATCGCCCAGCGCGCGAAGCTCCGCTTCGCCCAGGAAGGGGCAGCATGCGTCGACCCAGGTAATCAGCCGGTGCAGACTGACGGGGTCGACCTTCACGTCGTAATGGGCCCCGCGGGACGCCAGCTCGACCAAGCGGCTCTTGGCCGAGAGGTACTGCATGGGCCGCAGCGTGCCATAAGCTCGCGGGTCGTTCCTGCTCGGGTCGATGCTCTCAACAGGAATGGCCCCCGCGATGCCGTAGCCGGGTGGCTTGGGATCCACCGGGTTGGACCACCCGGCCGAGCCGACCAGGGTCAGGTACGGCTCCTTGAACACGCTGACGCCCGGCCGCAGGCCGAGATCGACCCCCTTGCGGGCTTCGCCCGTCCCCGCGTGGCACTGGTTGCAGTAACGATCGAGCACCGGCTGCACGAACCGCTCGAAGCTCACGCTCTCGTGGCCCCACGGCGGCGGCGAGATTTCGGTGGGCGGGCGGCGCAGGGCCATCGCCAGCGAGGACTGGTCTGGTTTGGGCGGCGACCCACGCGGCGCGTCGGTGTTCCGCTTCGGGCGATTCCGGCCAATCGGGCCTGTGCGGTTTTCTCGTGGGGGGGCAGTGCTGTGCGATTCGTGGCAGCCCACACATCCCCGTTGCTCGCCCGGCATCACCCCCGTGAAGCTCCGCATGGTCTGCACGCAGCGGTAGTGCTCGTCGAGCAGTTGGAAGTAGACCGATCGGCCGGCCGGTACTTTGAAGTGCACCGAGCCGTCGGGCTCGACCGGCACGAGGCTCAGCACTCGCTTGACGCCTTCTTCTTGGACAATCGACACCGGCGGCCCCGAGTGCCGGTAGGTCTTGGCCCAGGTCGTGTAGGTCTTGTGGTCGATCTGGAACACGCGAAGCCACTTGACCATGCCGCGCGGCAGATCGGGCACGCCCTGGTAGACGTCGGCACTGTAGAACACGCCGGGCTGGACGGGCTGGCGGTCCTTGCCCGTGCCTGGCCAGGCCACGCGGTCGGGCTGGCGCGGCGGAACCACGCGGGGCCTGGCCGGCATCGCGTGCAGGACGTTGTATGCGCCCTCGTACATCAGCTCGCGGTTGCCGTCGGTATCCATGAGGTACAGCCGGAACTTGCCGTCGTCGCCGCGGGCCGAAACCAAAAAGTCGTCCTCCGACAGCGGCCACGGCGTCTTGTAACCCGTGTAGTTTCCCGAGGCGTGGTAGCGCGGCGATTCGGGGATGTCGATCGGCGGCTTGCTGCACTCGGGCCAGGGGCGGTCGGCGGTGACCTTCGTCAGTCCGTGGGGGAAGTTGAAGCCGCGGTCGGGATCGATGATGCCGATCGAGCCCGACCACCAGTCGTGGTGCCCCGCGCCCGAGAACATCACCCGGCGGCTGTGGGGGATCGGGCGCGGCTCGCTGAGGTGGTCGGGCCAGACGCTCTGGTTGCCCCAGAACACCGAGGTGTTGGTGCCGTCCTGGTTCGTCGTCCACAGGCTCTGGATGCGCCACAGGGGCTTGTCGCTGTACTCCCACCGCGAGTAGATCACGCGGCCGTCGTTCAACAGGGCCGGCACGAAATCGGGCTCGCCGTTGTAGCTGATCAAGCACACGTTGCTCCCGTCGGGATCGCACCGGGCGAGGATGTACGAGTAGATAAACGGGCCGCACCGCACATGCGAGTTGCCCCGCGTGGTCGTGAAGAGGATATGCCCGTCGGGCAGGTAGAGGGGGTCGATGTCGTCATAGTCGCTCGACGTGAGTCGGCGCACGCCCGTGCCGTCGAACTTCATCTCGTACAGCGAAAAGCTCTTGCCGTCGTGCGGCTTGTAGCAGAAGAGCACGTGCTGGCCGTCGAACGAGAGATCGGGCCGCCAGAAGCTGCCCGGCTTGTCCTTCGGGGCCAACAACCGCACCGCGCCGCCGGGGTGCAGTCCGTCGAGCACTAATAGCCGCCCGCCCACGCTGGCCGTGATGCCCATGCGGTGGATCGACTCGTGCGTGTCGTTCACCGGACCGCGGGGATACGGCTGGTCGATGAACAAGAGCTGCGTGAAATCGACCACCGGATTCTTGAAGGCGATCTTGCGCTTGACCCGGCGTACCGCCAAGTAGAGGTCCCTGGCCTTGGCAGCGTCGAGACCGGCGGCGGGGCGAAGCCGGCGTTCCAGCCTTTCCAGTTCGGCAAGCTCGGGTTTGAGGTCGGGCGTCTTCGGGTCGGCGGCCAGGCGAGCGGCGAGTTCCCGGGCCCAGCCGATCTCTTGCTCCGCCCGCTCGCCAAGCGGCCGGTCCATCGCTTGGAAGCGCCAGTCGCGCTCCAGCGCGGCCGCCGCCTCGTCGGGCGAGAGCGTTCGGGTCTCGGGCGTGGCGGGATTCTCCACCGGGTACGGCAAATAGACGCCCTGGGCCGCCATCTGGTGGACGAGCATCCATCGAGCCAAGTGCGGCGGCGGACCGGTAAACGGCTTCCACTGCGCGATCGGTTCACCCGAGGCCGCCTGAAGCTGCGCCACTGAGTTCCACACGCCCGAGTAGCCGGTCGCGGGCCGATTCAAACCGGCCATCACCGCGCACACGCCCGTGGCAGGATCGAACACCAACAAGCCGCCGGTTCGCTGGTCGAGAACACTGTAGTCGCCTTCGTGCGTGTGGGCCGACTCGAGGTTGGCGTAGGCGGTCAGGCGCACGTCGGCCAGCGGCTCCGGCGAGAGGTTTGCCAGCACGAACTCGACCGCCACCACGGGCCCGTCGCCCATCATCGCGCGCACGCGAATGCGCAATCTCTTGTCGGCCGTTCGAAGCGTGCCCGCGGCTTCCTTGGCGCTGAGCGCGCGCACCGGTTCGACGATTTCGAGATTCTCGGGGATGCTCGCGTCGGCGTGTTCCGTACCGGCCCGGTGTTGTCCCCTCGGGTCGCGGTAGTGAACGTACCACGTGAACTGGCTGAGCTGCCCGCCGCCGGCAAACCGCAGGGCCTGACGCTCGAGGCGCCAGCGGAAGAAACAGGGGCCTTCCAACGCGAAGTCGGTCGTGCCGTTGTCGATCCATACCTTGGCCGCGGGGCCTGAGGCCGTGGCGGGCGCCGGCGAGGCCTGGGCGAAATGGCGACGGGCCTCGTCGAGCCGTCTGGCCACGGCGTCGGGCGACTTGTCGTAGGCGAAGAGGACCACCTCGCGGGCCGGTTGGTCCTTCTCCAGCGTGCCTAAAGACCAGGTCAGCACCCCGTCGGTGTTGCCCATCGACTCGAGACCTTCCGCGCCAAGGCGCCCAGGCACGATGGAGAGGAGGGCGGCAAGCGCCACCACCTGGATCGTCGCACGATGCATCGCGATCACCCTCCTATGGCTTGGGGTCCGCAACCCGTGGTCTATGAACCTGTCGCCGCCTGGAAGCAACGGCAGTTTACTGCAAGCGATGGATCCCGGGAATCCACCCGGCACGCCCAAGCGTGGCCAGGGCAACACCGAGGCGCACGCCGACGAGTTGCTTCTTGCTTGCCGGCGCGTCGTGCCGCGTGTAGACTCGGTGCCGCGACCCGAAAGGACTTGCGTGACGGGCGCGTTGGCGTACTGGCCGACACAGCGCGCCCGGGGCGCACGGGCATTCCGCATGGCATTCCAACCTTTGTCGAGGGCCGGCACGGCAAGGGCATTGCGTTGGATGGCCGCGCCTGGATCGACACGACGCTACTGCAAAAGGAACTTGGCGACGAGTTCACCGTCGAATGCTGGGTGTGGCCCGATGTCCGGCAGAACACGCACGCCGACCTGTTCGGGAACCACGTTCGCGAGGGTCTGGGCTTCGTCGTCCAGCAGGACGGAGCCAGCGCCAACCAGTACGCGGCGGCCTATGGCGCTGGCAACGGTCGCTGGGTCATCACCCCTGCGGTTCCCCTGATGGCGGGTCGCTGGCAACACGTGGCCTTGGTGAAGGCGCGGGAGGAGATCCGGCTTTATGTGCATGGCGTGCTCGTTGCCGCGGAACAGGATCCCGCCCGGGCCCGGCCCTCGCCCATGCCGGTGGCCGTAGGCTTGGGTTACACCAACCCCGAGCGGTGTTTCCGGGGGCGCATCGACGATTTTCGGGTTTGGAACAGGGCCCTTGGCGCATTCGGACACGCCGGCATCGATCTTGCCGAAGTGCGAGCCGCACGCCGCTTGGTTCTCGACTCGGAACCTCGGCCGAGCGCCGGTCCGACCGTGCAGACGTGGACGCTTCGGACCGACGACACGCGGCTGACGCTCGGCGTGACCGCGGCGGGCGAACTGGTCGTGTGCGAACTGCTTTGCCCCGCTTCGGGCCGAAATTGGATCGCCAACCCGGTGGCGTTCGAGTTCTTATCCGAAGTCGAGACGGCCGGTCGTCGCAGGCCGGTCACGTGGCGATTCGCCGGCGCATCGGCCGAGCATCGCGACGGGCACAAGCTTACGCTGCGGTTCGAGTGCACGGACCCGGCCATGGAATGGACCTCCCAGTGGCACGCTCGCCCGGGGGGCGGGCCGATCCACCACCACATGTCGGTGACGAACCGGTCGACCCAATCCGTGACGATCGGCGAGCAGCCCACGTTCGACCTCGACTTGACCGGCGTGGCGGCGTTGTGGAGTTTTCACAGCGACGGCGGCACTCCCGACCCGGTGGGCGTGTACCGGCACGCCCTGGTTGGCATTCCGCCAGGGCGCCGCCATTCGGTGCGGACGGTCCCCAGCGGCGCGTTCATCCCCCTGGCCGTGTTCGAGGCAGATGATCGGCAAGGCGTCTACGTGGGATTGGAATGGAGCTACTGCCGGATCGAGACGGTGACCTTGGCGGGCGGGTCGGGGCCAGCCGTGCGCGTGCGGGCCGGCAACCTCGCGGACCTGCGCGCCGAGCTGGCGCCGGGCGAGCGATGCGACCTGCGACCCGGATTCGTGGGCGCCTATTGTGGCGATCTCGACGATGCCGGCAACAGCCTGCGCCGATGGCTGTTCCGATGGCGCGTGCCCGAGATCCTGCGGCAAGACCCCAGTTATCCGAAAGTCCAGTGGAACGCCTTCGGTGCCACCGGCAAGGCGCCCGGAAGCTGGGATCCGGTCGAGAAGAAATTCTATCCCCTCATCGACGACATCGCCCCGTTGGGATTCGAGGAGGTCATGATCGACGTCGGGTGGTGGCACGGCAACGAACCCGATCCCGACCGGGTCGACTGGCCCTCGGGCATGAAGCGTGCCGCCGACTACGCGCACGCCAAGGGCCTGCGGTTCGGACTGTACTGGACCGACGATCTCGATATGGCCAATCCTGCGGCGCGCCGGCAGCGCGCCCAGCGCATCGCGCGGCTATTCCGCGAGCACGGGGCCGATATGTGGCGTTCAGACAGCACGCGCGGAGCAGTGGTCGGGGCCTCGTTCGCGGCGACGCGAGGTTTCTACGAGATGGTCGATGCCCTGGCCGCCACGGTTTCCGGTTTTCAATGGGAGAATTGCAGTGGCGGCGGGCGCATCAAGGACTATGGCGCGCTCGGGCGCGCAGTCAAGATCTTCAATTCCGACACCTATTCGCCCCTGCACGTGCGCCAAGCATTCTACGACGCCTCCCACGCGATCCATCCCGCACAGCTCGAAGGGCACCTGGGCAGCACCGACGGGCGTTATCGCCCCCAGGGCATCGCGGGCATGAAGTACGCGTTCCGCTCGATGGCGATGGGAGCGCCCGAGTGGTTCCTCGACGCTCCCAACGGAGGCAACGGCTGCCAGCCCTGGACCCAGGCGGAAAAGGACGCGGTCAAGGCATGTGTCCAAACCTACACGACCCGGTCGCGGCCGCTGGTGCGAACCGGCGATCTGTATCACATCCTCCCGCGACCCGACGGCCGCCGCTGGGACGGTATCGAGTACTACGATCCGGCCGCGGGTAAGGGCGTGGTCTACGTCTTCAAGCCGGCCCCGGAGCCCGCTTCCGAGACCATCCGGCTCAAGAAGCTCGACCCCAGCCGGCAATACCGCGTCTGGTTCGAAGATGGCTCGCAGCCGAGTTCGATCCGCACCGGTTCGGAGTTGATGGACCCGGGGCTCCGCATGACCCTGCCGGGCGCGGAGGCGTCGGAGTTGGTCTTCTTCGAGATCGTGCCGTGATTGCCGAGTACCAGCACGCCCACGCGTGAAAGGCCTCGCCTGCGACGCGAGGATCGATCCGATTGGCGCCCGGGCCGCCCGGAGGTCAGCGAAAGCGCATTGGCGATCGTGGACATGGAAAGCGCACGCCACGAGGCGTCGCGCTCGGGCCGGTTCGCGTGGGTGCGGAGCACCCACCCTGCTACTACTTGTCGCATGCTGCCCGGACCGATACGATGGGAACCACACGGGCCCGGCCGACTCGGCAGTGGCGCTACCGACTCGGCCACAGCCGGCGATGCGCAAGACCTACCAATCGAGTGGCCGAATGTCGCGGGGGAATGCGATGCGATTCGGACCGATGTTGGTGATGCGGGGTGGGTGGGTGCTGGTCTTGGCCGTGGCGTCTCTCTCGTTTGCCGCCGCCGCGGAGGGCCCATCGGCCGACGACAGCCGCTATGAACCTCGGGATCCGCAGACGCTGGCGGTCCCCCGGCGGCCTGTCACACGCAGGGATTACGTCGCGTTGGTCCGTCCGCTCGCCCAGGGGTTGGAGTCGGGGCCGGACCGCGGCGCCTATGGCCCCCGGCACGCCCTGCCGGCGTTGGCGGTGTTCGCCCTGGAGGGCGATCCCAAGCTGGGCGAAGGGATCAAGAAGACGCTGCGCCACTACGGCCGATGGGTCCACGAAACAGTGCAAAAGGAAAAGGGCGTGTTCTCGATGGAAGGGCCGACCCTCGTCCTGTTTCACCTGCGAGAGCTGCGCAAGCGGGGCCTGGTCTCTGCCGACGACGAGGCCTGGGCTCGCGAGCTGCTCCTGACGTTGCGCCGTTACCAGTTCGCGTGGCGGCCGGGGGACGGGTGGTGGCGCGGGTCGCACCACCGCAGCCAGTCGCAGGGGATCAACCACGCCCTGTGCGCGGCCTTCTATCCCGACGACCCCGACGCGCCGACGTGGAAAACCTACGCCGACCAGGTCTGGTCCGACTGGTGGGATTTTCGCGACGTGGGCATCAACGACACGGGCTATTTCTACAGCAGCTTCGGGAACATCCTTCGTGCGGCCGAACTCCTTGGACGGACCGAAGTCTTCACCGATCCCCAATCGCGCCAGATCTTCGACCGGATCCTGTTCGAGCTGACGCCCGACGGGGCCAGTGTGCCCTACGGCGCCAGCGGCGGATACAACTCGGCGGCCGGTTCGCGGATCCTCGCGTTGGAACTCGCGGCCAAGTACACCCGCGACGGACGATACCGCTTTGGAGCGCACCGCCTGATGAACTTCGGCCAGGCCCGGGGGTTCTCGAACGGACACCACCACCTCCACGCGGTCGCCCTGGAGGACATCGCGCTGGCGAGCCTCGTGTGCGACGACACCATCGCGCCGGTCGAACCCGAGCCGGCCTCGAAACTGCTGTGGCGCAAGGAAATCGTCCGCCTGACCGACCAGCAGGCCAAGAGGCAGTTTCCCGATTTCGGCGGCGTCGACTGCAACATGTTCATGACCCAAAAGGTCATGCCGCACAAGCTGGTATGTCGCGCTGGGTGGCAACCGGGCGACCTCTATATGCTCGTCGAGTGCTACCCGCGGCACGATCCGTTGAATCCGACGGCGATTCTCGGGCTGGAGCGGCACTCGGCCGCCTTCGCCGAGATGACCTCGGAGAAGTTCGTCAGCCGCGAGAACGCAGTGCACCTCCAGGACCTTTCGGGCACGGCCACGTACCTCGGGCAGAAGCCGTACCGCGGTCAGAAAACTTTGCCGGTGGGCTGGGCCGGCATGGAATCGAACGTCCCCGAGTTCTCCGACGGCCCCCTGTTCACGCACGCTCGCGTGCAGGTGAGCGGATACATGGGCTACGAGGCCAAGCACGAGCGGGAAATCCTCTTCGTGAAAAACCGCTTCGTGATGGTCCGCGATCAAACCGATTTCGGCGAGGCGTTCCGCGCCAGCATCGGACCGGTGTGGAACACGCAGAACGTGGGCCGGCCCGCCGGCACCCATTGGGTCAACACGTGGTTTACCGGGCACTACTTTCAGAAAGTGAAGATGTACGATACCCCACCGTGGGACCTGCTCGTCTGGCACGCCCCGCACGCGGACCGGAGACTGACGGTGGCCGACGCCGACGAGAACCCGCTGGCCGGGGTGCGCATGTTGGCTACCCGGTACGTGTGGGAGGGCGATGTCCGACCCGGCAAGCCAATCCAGTTCGTCCAGGTGCTCTTGCCGCATGTCCCGATGCGCGACGCCTCGCCGCTAGCCGAGGCGATCCGGTGCCTTGCCGACGAGCCGGGCGTGGCGGCCGTGAGCCTCGGCGAGGGAAGCCGCCGGGAAGTGGCGATTCTCAATCCCGCGGGCCGGTCGCTGACTTTCGCGCTTCCGGAGGGCGAATTGGCGACCGACGCCAAGGCCGCCTACGTCGATTTCGATGAAGGAAGGCCCGCGCGCACCGAGGCACGCGGCCAGACGTTTCTGCGCATCGGCCCGCCGGCCGAGTCCGGCCGGACCGGGCGCTAGGCTCGCGCGCGGCGCGTGCTGGTCACGGGCACTGGACGAGCCCCGCGGCCCACAGGCAGCTACCGCACGTCGGGAACTCGTTGCCGTGGCAGTCCTCGAGGTTTGCCGAGCGCAGATCGCAGCCTCCGCAGTCGATGCACGGCGAGAACGGGAAGTCGCGGAGCCTCGCACGGAACGACCGGTACGTGTCGCTTTCCCAGACCTCCGAAAGCCGCGATTGGAGCACGTTGCCCAGCCGGTACGCCAGAATCTCGCGGCGCGCGCCGCGGAAGTAGTACGCATGGGAGTGGAGCAACGGCAGGCACGGACTGATCCACCCGTCGGGAGTCACGGCGGCCCGGCCTTCGTTGGTGAACCGGCAGTACATCCGTGTGCCCGAGAGCTGGGCGCCGCCGCAGAGCACGTCGCTGCCCGAGGCGCGCAGCCGGTCCAAGACCGTTTGCACCTCGACCCGTGGGTCCATGCGGGGCAAGTCGATCGCCGGGTTCCACGGCGAGCCCTCGGCATGGCGGCGCGTGGTGGTCCAATCGTCATACAAGACGTCGTTGGCCAGCTCGGGCGCGTAGGGGACGAGATGCGTCACCAGGATACGGCTGAAACCGAGTTGGAGGCCCAACCGCTTCAGCGCTGGCAACTCGTGGATATTCTTGCGCGTGGCCACGAACTCGATGACGACCTCGGGCCGCGATGCCCGGCGCACCAGACGCTGGCGATACACCTCCCGCAGGTTCGCGTGCACCGTGGCGGCCTGGCCATGGAAGTCCGGGTCGTCGTGCAAGGACGCCTGATCGACCGAGACGATCAGCCGGTCGAGCCCCAGGTCGATCAAGGCGGCGGCGGTTGCTTCATCGAGTAGCACGCCGTTGCTCAGCAACTCGGTGCCGAGGCCCGCTTGGGCCGCTTGCCGGAGAAACTCCAAGCATTCGGGATGCGCCAGCGGCTCGCCAAACCCGCCAAAATGGAGCGTCTCGATCGTGCCGACGGTTCGCAGATCGTCGAGGATCCGTTGGAACGTGCCGCGCGCCATGCGCCGGGCCGGCTCGCTCCAGGCGTGGCGGATGCACATTCCGCAGTCCAGATTGCACTCGGTGGTGATCTCTAGGTAGATTTTGCGGAGCGTCACGGAAGGGGTTCCGTCACTTGCCCTTCAGGACGGTGTGGACTTCGCCCTGGACGAAATAGCACGCGACCCCCGGTGCGACGGTACCACGGTCGGCATGGCAGGCGTCTCGGCGCCTTGGGACTGCGCGCCCAGGGCACGGGGGGTCACCATCGCTGCAACCGCGACCGCGGAGAACATCACGCAACCTCGGAGAAGGGTTCGTGCCGTCATCGCTCTTGTATCGCCCCGACGCGCCAGCGAGGTTTCCTGACGCACCCGGGCGTCTTTGGTCACCAAGCGCAGCTTCCCATCGGCCAAGGGCGATTTGCTAGTTTAGCCAAATGGCGATATGGCGTCAAGGCACAGATCGCTCCCCTGCGCGACGGCCCAATTCGCCCGATGGTTGACACGCCGGGCTCCGCCCGTATACGATAGCGGCATCTCGGTGGAGTGGGGAACCGAATCATCTCATTTGGGGAGGGCCTACGATGACGTGGAGATGGCGTGTCTGCGCCGTGGTGCTGATCGCGGCGCTCGGTCTGGGCGGGTGCGGCAAGAGCGATCCGCTTGGTCGGCAGGCCGTTTCGGGTACCGTGAACTTCCAGGGCAAGCCGCTGGATCAGGGCAGCATCCTTTTCACGCCGCTGGACCCGAAGCAGGGCACACCGGCTGGAGCGACCATCCAAGGCGGCAAGTTTTCGATTCCGGCGCAAAAGGGGTTGGCCCCAGGGAAGTACCGGGTGGGAATATCTTCCCCTGAAGGTGGGGGAGCCGCGCCGGAGATGCCCGGCGAATCCGAGCCCACGGCCAAGGAGCGCATCCCGCCCGAATGGCGCGGCGAGACCAGCAAGCAGGAAATTACCGTATCCAAGGACGGGAAGAACCATTTCGAGTTCGACGTCAAGTAATAGGCTCGTCCGTCAAGCCCTCTGCACTGCGACCGCGCTTGTCGATCTCATGTCCCGTTCTTCTGAATTCTGATCTGTTCTTAAGGAGGGTGGAGAAATGCGCTCCCGAACCCGTGCGTTCACGCTCGTCGAGCTGCTCGTGGTCATTGCGATCATCGGCATTCTGATCGCTCTCTTGTTGCCCGCGGTCCAGGCTGCGCGAGAGGCCGCTCGGCGATCCCAGTGCTCGAATAACCTGAAGCAACTCGGGTTGGGCTTCCACAACTACCACGACGTGTACAAGAAACTCATGGCAGGGGCCTGGGGTTGCTGTTGGGGGACGTGGAAGGTCTCGATTTATCCCTATATCGAGCAGAAGAACCTGTCCGACCGATACTCGAATGTGAAGCCGCCGTACGATCCGTCGAACCGGCACCGTTACTCAAGCGGTGATTGTCCGACTTGCACGCCGGTACATTACAACCGCACCGTCGTGGGCACCATGATCTCGACGTTCACCTGCCCGAGCGACACGCCGGCTCAAGGAATCGCCGGCATCTGGTCGCACAACTACGCGGTCAACTACGGCAACACGTATTACACGCAGGGAGGCACGCGAACGGCGCCGTGGTATGGCGTGTTCTTTCTCGGCGCGCCGTTCGCGACGGTGTGGACCGACGCGACCAGGCCCGTTCCTCCGCCCGAGAGGTTCTTCGGCCTGTCCGATATCCGCGATGGACTGAGCAACACGATGCTCGCCGGCGAGGTGCTGGTTGGGGGGCGCAACGACTTGCGGGGATTCAGCTACTGGGGCGATGCGGCGGGTTTCCAGACCTTCCAGCCGCCCAACAGCACGATCCCCGACCGCATCTACTCGGCGAGCTACTGCAATAATCGACCGGAAGAGAACCTCCCCTGTGCCGTCTCGACGAGCGCCGACCCCACCATGTTCGGCGCGCGCAGCCGGCATCCGGGCGGAGTGCAGGTCGGCATGGGCGATGGTTCGGCACGCTTCATTTCGGATACGATCGACATCAACATCTGGCGGGGCCTGAGCACCACGCGCGGTTCGGAAACCCTTGGCTCGTTCTGAGCCTTTGCGGCGGCACCGGAGACGCACCTCATGACGATACGATCCAGCCGCCGATCGTTCCTACGGACGACGTCGTTCCTGGCGGCCGGGGCCCTCGGCGGCTTCTCGGGGGCCGTTGCCCCCACGAGCTGCCCAGCCATCGAGCCCATCCGGCGCACCGGCGCGGCGAAGTTCAAGTTCAGCCTCGCGGGGTACAGCTATCGGAACCTGCTGACCGGCAATCCGGCTAAGCTCACGTTGGAGGAGTTTTTCGCCGACTGCGCCGCGATGGGGCTCGACGGGACCGAGCCGACCGCCTACTACTTTCCCAGGGACGTCACGCCGGAGTATCTGCGCCGGCTCAAGCGACTTGCCTTTCGGCTTGGATTGGACATCTCCGGCACGGCCGTGGGGAACGATTTCTGCCATCCGCCCGGCTCGAAGCGCAACGAGCAACTGGCGATGGTCAAACGCTGGATCGAATACGCCGAGATTCTCGGTGCGCCGGTCATCCGGATCTTCTCGGGCAGCCCGAAGGCGGGGCAGTCGGCCGACGAGGCCCACCGGCTTGCGGTCGAGGGCATCGAGGAGTGCTGCGAGCACGCCGGCCGGCATGGCGCCTTCCTGGCCTTGGAAAACCA
>DYLT01000301.1 GCA_020721945.1 Blastopirellula marina | reverse complement strand
GCGCTCGATCGGCTCGACCAGCCGGAATTAGCCGCGGCGCTGGCCACGCTCTTGCGGCGCTGGGTCGATGCCGAGGCTGCCGACGAGGTCTGCCGGCGCTGGCGTCTGTCGAACCGGCACACCGACCGGGTTCGCTGGATCCTCGCGCACCGAAGCGTGCTCGACGGCGCGCGTTCGAAACCTTGGTCGCAGATGCAACGCGTACTGGCGGCCGACGGAGCCAGCGATCTCGTGGCGATGCTCGAGGCAGAAGTCCGCGCCGGACTGGCCGACCCGAACGACGCCGCCTGGTGCCGGGCGCGCCTGGACCAGCCGCGCGTGGTGCTCGATCCACCGCCGCTGGCGACGGGCGACGATTTGAAGGAGCGCGGCCTTGCGCCCGGGCCGCTGTACAGGACGCTCTTGGACCGCGTGCGCGACGCCCAACTCGATGGCGAGATCCACGACCGTGACGCTGCCCTGCGCCTGGTCGATCGACTGATCGCCGCGGCGGCAGCCCGACCCGAGGAACGAGCGATGGACAAACGGACCAAGAAACGCATCGAGGCGCTCCAAGAGCGCCTGCAACGGCTCCGGCAGCAGTTGGCCGGGACAAGGAAGCAGAAGGACGACGCGGCCGAGACCGCGGCCCTCCAGCGCCAGGTGGCCGAGGCCGAGGCCGAACTGGCCAGGCTGAAAGAGGGCTGACCTCACCGGGAGGGTGCAGGGGACACGCACGTGGTTCGGCCCGCAAGGGGCCGAAAACGCGGCAGTCCCCTGCCGGTGAACGGTTCCCCGGATCGCACCGACGGGCGAACGCCTACTGGATCAGGCGGGCCTCGACGTTGGCGATCTCGCGGTTGACGAACTGGTCGGTCAAGAACCACTCCTGATAGAGCCCTTCGATCTGCCTCAGATACCAGTCGACCGACGACCGGGTCAGGGTCGGCTTCACGCCCTTGGGCCGGTCCTCGTCGCGGATGGGCGGGCGGATGCGTTCGGCGGGCGGCTGATACGAGGGGTCGAAGACCAACGCCGGCAAGGTTTCGGCGGGCAAGAGGTGGCGCCACAGGAATGCTTGCATGCGGTCCTCGGCCGGCACGGCCTCGTGGACGATCTCGCGGTCCCCGACCTTGGCGGTTCCCACGACGGTCACATGGACCGGCTTGTCCATCGCCGCAAGGGTCGTCTTCAGCCCAAGGCGCACGACCTCTTGCTTGGCCGGCAGGATGGCGCCGGGCGATTCGATCCCCTGGGGCAGGTCCTTCACGCTCAGTTGGATCGGGCCGTCGAAGCCGTCCTTGCGCAGGGCGAAGACGGTCAGCGCGACCGATCCCTTGCTGGGGATGCAGATGCGCGACGGGATCAGGCGCAAGGCGAAATCGGGCTGGGGCGGGCTGATGCGAAGCCGGTAGGTGTACTCCTTGCCCGCGTGCCGTGCCGTGTCGCCAAGGTGCACGTAGTACTTCCCGTCGGCTGGCAGCTTCACCATAAGGTACGAGTCGGCATGGTTGGTGTTGAGCCCCGACCCCGCGTCGTAGTGATCGTCGTTCAGCGCGAGGATCTTGCCATCGGCCGTGGTGACCTTTACGAAGGAATCCAAGGGCGAGCCGAGCCGGCGGGCCTGGACTTCGGCCACGATGGTCTGACCGGCCTTTGCCTCCACCTCGAAGACGTCCCAGTCGCCGGGGCGATCCGCCCGGCCGTTGACGATGACGGGCAGAGTCACTTTCTGCGCCTTGGCGGGTTCGTCGTTGGGTTCCTGGTCGAGGCACTCGGGCAAGGTGTCCAGAGCGAACGGCACCTGGTTGGAAGCGATCGCGCCGTTGGTGGCGGCGATCAGGTACTGGCCCGGCTTGGCGTCCTTCGGAGGGGGCGACACGGTGGTCTTCTCGAGGTTCCAGCCGGCGGCCTCGATCTTGACCGGCTCGCCGGCGCGCCCGCCGAGCGGGAAGATGCTGGTCACGAAGGGCAGCTCGCCGACAGTAATGCGGTACACGAAGCTCTCGCGGCCGCGAAAGAGCGCCTCGTGAATGGTGAGCACATACTCACCATCCTCGGGCACCTCGAAGTAGATCAGTGGGTCGGGATCGAAACGGAAGTCGTCGGCGTACGCCAACTCCTTGCCGTTGGCGTCGGTCAATCGGAGCACCGCCTGGAACCAGCCCGGAACGGCATCGGCGACGTACGGCACCAACGCCCGCGCCTTGGCCGAGATGACCAGGCGCTGGCCCTTGTTGGCCGGGAAGCGATATCGGTTCATCTCGCCCGGCGCGACCTGGCCGTTCATCGTGCAGGGGATCGTGATGGCAAGCACTTCTTCTTCGGGCGGTCGCTTGCGCTGGGCCAAGTGTTCCCTGCCCAGCACCGGGAGTTGGGAGGTCTTCATGGGTTTGCGGGCGACCTCGGGGACTTGGCCCACATAGAAGGGCAGCGCGTTGGAGATTCCCCATTTGGTGACCACGCGAATCTCGCGCCGGCCGGGTTTGGCGTCGGGCGCGATGGTGACCTCGGCGAAGACGAGTTCGGTGTGGGCTTGAACGGCCGGAAAGGGTTCGTACTCGGCAAACCGGCGTTCGATCCGCTGGATCAGTCGTTGCTTGGCGAGTTCCTTTTCGGAAGGGGGCGTCGCCTCCTTGGCCTCGGGTTTCGGAGCCGTCTCGGGGCCGATGGGGGCGGGAAACTCGAACCAGGCCATCTTGGCCGCCATCGCGTCGTCGACCGTCGTTTCCTTCTTTCGCAGCTCATTCAGTTGCTGCCGGAGCAGGTCGAGCTCCTGGTTGTTCATGGGCCGGTAGTAGTCGACCAGCCGGACCGAGACCCCTTCTCCGGTCACCACCAGATCGCTGGCGTGGATAAGCCCTTGGCCGCCCAATCGGATCGGGAAGGTGGTGCCCTGCTGGCCACCGGCGGGATAGACGTATCCGATGTACTGCCTCTGCGCCGAGGCCGAGGATGCCGCGGCCAGAACGATGGCCAGCCCGACCGTGGCGAATCGCAGCTTGTTCATGGTGCGCTCCCTTGGAGGCGAGGATGGGGTGACCAGGGACCGACCCCTGGGTCCATGCGAAGCCGGTCCCTGGTTCCCAATTCCCCGTTTCCTTGCTTCGTGGATCAGATGATCTCTTCCAAGAGCCCAGCCGACTTCATGCCTTCCTTCTCGGTATCGAGCACCCGGGCATCGAGCCCCAGAGGATGGGGCAACTTGGCATTGGCGTCGATCCCGGCCAACAAGTAGATACTGCCGAGGAGGTCGGCAGGATAGACGGGCCTATCCTTGACTTTTTCGCCTTTTTCGTCGGACGAGCCGACGACGCAGCCGCCCTTGAATCCGCCGCCGGCGACCAGGACGGTGAAGACATCGCCATGGTGGTGGCGTCCGCCGTTCCACGGCGGCTCCCACGAGACCTTCGGCGTTCTGCCGAACTCGCCGGTGCACCAGACGAGGGTGCTGTCGAGCAGGTTGCGCTCGCTCAGGTCCGCCAGCAGCGTGGCCAGCCCCTGGTCGAGCGGGGGGCACTGGCGCCGCATGGTGGCGAAGTGGTTCGAGTGGGTGTCCCATCCGCCCGGGAAACTGATCGTCACGTAGGGCACCCCCGCCTCGACCATCCGGCGCGCCACGAGGCATTCCTGCCCGAACGTGTTGCGGCCGTACCGGTCGCGGAGCGCGGCGGGTTCGTTGTCGAGATTGAAGACTTCCCTTCCGCTGCCCAGGATCAAGCCGTAGGCTTTCTGCCTGGCCTCTTCGGCGGCGGCCATTTCGGGGACCTCGGCCAGACCGTACCCGAAGAGATTGATCTTGTCGACCAGTTCGCGCCGGCCCTGTTGGCGCCGGTCGTCGATTCCCCGGTTGATAATGCCCTGGACCTCGAAGCGGGGCGCGTTGGGATCGCCGCCGGTGGCAAAGGGCTTGTACGCGGGGCCCAGGAACCCCTCCTCGGAGAATCGGCCGGCGGCCTCGAGCATGACGACGTACGGCGGCAAGAGGCCCTTGTACTGGTCTTTCTTGAAGAAGGTGAAGATGGCGCCCACGCTGGGGTAGGCGAGCTGGCCGCCGGGTTGGTGGCCGGTTTGCATGAGATAGGCCGCTGTCTCGTGCCCGTTGTTGCCGTGCGTCATGCTGCGGATGAGCGAGTACTTGTCGGCCTGCTTGGCCATGTGCGGGAAGAGCGCGCTGAGCTGAATGCCCGCGACGTTGGTGGGGATGAATCGGTCGAACTCGCCCAGGTAGTCGTAGCCCGTACCCGGCTTCGGGTCCCAGGTGTCGTTGTGCGACATGCCCCCCCACAGGAAGATCTGGATGACCGATCGGGTCTGGACCTTCTTGGCCTTGGCCTTGGCTTTGGCCGCGTCGTCGCGTGCGGCCTTCTGTTCGGCGGCGATCTGCTCGGGCTTCTTTTGGGGCTCGGCCGCGAACACGCGGCAGCTCAAACCGCTGGCCGCGAGGATGCCCGCCGTACCCAGGACCCCTCGCCGCATGGCCTCTCGCCGGGACACGCGCGAATTGTTGTCTGGAACGCGGTTGGCGCTCATGATTGACCTCCTCCTTTTTCGAACAATTCCCGTGGACGTAGCTATCCTTTAGTGCCGCAAGAGAAACTCGGGGCTATTGATTAGCGCCCAGGCAAGATCGATCCACATGTCGCGCCCCTTCGTCACACCGGCCTTGGTGTACTCCTCGATCGCCCTCAGGTCGGCATCCGTCGGAAGCCGCGACAGGATCGTCAGGTAGAGCCGCTCGGCGATTTCGTTCGGAGTGCCCGAGGACACCAGGGCCGCGAGCTTCGGGCCGTTCTGGAGCTTATTTTGGATCGTGGCCGAATTGAGCATGTACAGCCACTGGGGCGAGGCGAGCTCGTTCACCCGTTCGCTTTCCATGCCCGTCGCCCGCGCCGACCGCCCGAACAGCGTCAGGAACGAGCTCGTGACGCTGCCGTCGGGGACCTGCACCGCGGCCATGTCGCTGGGAATATACGTGAAGGGCTCGGGAACCGGACTGGTGTACAGGTCGGAACTGCCGGTAATCCGATTCAGCGCGTCGATCAGCACCTCGGCCTCCAGGCGCCGCAACAGGTAGTTCGCGAAGTTGGCCCTGGCTTCCGGCGTCTTCACTCTCGGTACCGACGAGAGTTGGTACGTCGTCGAGGTGAAGATGAGGCGCTTCACGTGCCTCAGATCGTAACCGCTGGAAACGAGCTCCTTCTCGAGGTAGGCCAACAGCTCGGGGTTGCTCGGGGGATTCTCCGGACGGATATCGTCGGGTTCGTGGATGATGCCACGTCCCATCGCCCACGCCCAAATGCGGTTGACAATCGCCTTGGCAAACCAGGGGTTCTCGGGCCGAATCAGCCAATCGGCAAACACCTCGCGCGGGTCCCGATCCGGCGGTATGGTCGTCTTCACGCCATCGGGGAACACCGCGGCGAGCGGCCCGTTGGCGGCGAGCGGCTGGGGAAGCTCCTGGGGGATCTGGTTGGTTGCCGTCACGCACTTGGCCACGGCATCCACCCCCGGCGCGGTGCTGCTGGGGACGGCAGCCGACTTGAGCGGATCCCAGAAGACGATCTCTTCCTTCCACTCGCTGGTGGGCTTGTAACCGACCTGCGAGAAAAAGGCCGCCATGCCGGCGCGACGGTCCTCGGGCCAGAATGGGACCCGCGTGCCCATCAGCGCCAATCCCACGGCTGCGGCGATGCCCTCAGGCGTGCGGTTCTGGATGGCGCGATAAAAGTTGACCGGCCCGACGCGGAAATTGCTCCCGCTGGAGGTGAGCAGTTCGCGGGCGAACTGGTCGTACCGCTTGTTCTGAGCGATCGACTCCCACACCCAGCGGTGATAGGCCTGGGCCGCGTTAGGCCAGACCTTGACGGGAAACTCGGCCTTGATCCGCAAGAGATCGCCCCATCGCATGGCCCAATAGTCGGCATGCGCCGGCTGGCTGAGCAGGTGGTCGACGAGGGCCACGCGCTTGTTCTTGTCCGGATTCAGGATGAACGCCTTGGCCTCCTCGGCCGACGGCAGCATGCCGGTCAGATCGAGATGGGCCCGACGGACGAAGACCGCGTCGGGGCAAAGGACCGGCTGAACCCCCAGCGCTTTGAGTTTCGCAAACACGATCTCGTCGATTCGATTGGCTGGCGTCGCCGGATCCGGACTCTCCATGACCTTGGTCACCTGTCGGGCGGCGACGA
>DYLT01000300.1 GCA_020721945.1 Blastopirellula marina | reverse complement strand
GGCGCCGTTGGTGGCCTCTTCGTGCATCGCTACATAGGTCCGGAGGACGCCGGCGCGCCAGCCGGGCGGGGGTCCAAGACCCGGCTCAAACCTCGCAACCTCTGGGGACAGGTTCAGTGGACAGGGGGCAGGGACAGGGTCAGGGACAGTGACAGTGGCAGGTCCACGTTGGACGCGGGGGACGGGGCGCCGCGACGGAGCCACGTTCACCGCGACCCCCGGACCCCGGGTCCCGGATGCCGGTCCCCGGACGCCCGCCACGACCGGCCATCTGCCGGCGCCGTCGCGGTGGCGGATTCTGGCCTCGGTCGCCTATTGACAACCCGCGAGCCTTTCCCAACAATACGCCCCGGCTCTTTCGTTCCGGCGTAGCTCAGTCGGTAGAGCGGGCGGCTGTTAACCGCTTGGTCGGGGGTTCGAGTCCCTCCGCCGGAGCCATTCATCCCGCCCGACCAACCCGGTCGGGCCCTTGTTCAACAGCGAGCCCCGGCGGGAGACCGCCGGGGCTTTCGCGTCTTCGGGCCAGGATTCGCGGGGGTTTGCGCGCCGGGCCGGGCGGCGCGGCGCTCTCCGGGGGCGCGGGCGGAGAACCCGGCGGGCGGGTCTCGGGGGCGTTCTCGGGCCCGATCCGGCGCTCCGGAGCGGAGAGCGGGGAGAGAGCGGGGGGCTTGGTTTACAGCGCCGGTTGGAGAGAGCGCGCTGGTTTACAGCTCCACCCCACTGCGCCCGAGCGCGCTTGATGACGACCCGCTTCAAGGCGCCGGTGCCGCTGTCCGCGGGCCGCCATCTCACCTACGCTTCCCTTCTCCGAGCAGCCGTTCCCCGGCAGGCGTCGTCCGGTACCGTTGCTGCGGGCTTCGAGGCTTGTCGGGGATGGTCATCTCGAGGAGACCGGCTTCGAGCAGCGGCGAGAGGACTTGGTCCCGGAACTTCGTCTTGTTTGTGCGGCCGGACGGCTCCATCAACTCCTGCAGCGTGCGAGGAGTCGCCGCCATCTGAAGCACTTGTGCTTGGTCCCGGCTTAGGCCCGGCTTGGTCCCAGCTTGGTCCCAGCTTGGTGCCTTCGCCGCCTCGGGCCCTACCGCGGCCCTGAACGTCACGGTAACGACGCCGGCCTGCTCTGAGAACTCCGGCGGCGCGATCCCGTAGGCGCGGCAGGCGTCGATGACGCGGTTGGTGCCCCGGCCCCAGACCTCGACGGCGCCGGTCCGGTGGAACGCGCCGGCGATGAGCGGGTTGCGGAGGATCGACGGATGGTCACCCGACAGCATCTCGGCGCGGATCCCGGTGGGGAAGTCGCCGACGCTGCGCACCTCGATACGGTCGTCGAAGACCGCGATCGCCACGTAGGAGCTGGCGCGGCCGTAGTCGCGGTGCATGACCGCGTTGAGGATTACCTCGCGCAGCGCCTCGGCCGGGACCGGCAGCCGGTCCTCGCGAAGGATGCTGCCCTTCGGAAACCGAGCCGCCAGCGGCAGGGTACGATCGAGCCACGCGATCGCCTCGCGCACCATCGCGAAGGCGTGCATGTACTCCTGCTTGTTGTCGAGGATGTCGCCGGTGATCTTCGTGCCGCGGAAGCGACCAAGCTTGAGCAGCCCCTGGGGGTAGTCGGGCAGGAATTTCGTGCCGTACAGCATCTGCGCGGCCTGCGTGATCTCGCCGGCGATGCGCAGCCCGAGCCGATCGAGGATGTCGCCGACGTCCATGCTGGTGCCGGCTGAGAGGCGCCGCTGCTCGATGGCCGTTTGTCGGGTACGCAGGATCTCCTCGTGGTCAAGGTCCTCGAGACGGATGCCCACCGCGGGCTGGTTCTCCCAGCGATGGCGGCTGTGGTTCCGGTCGAGCAGGAGCCTGCCGTACTCCTCCTGCGGCATCACCGTGGTCGTCGAGCCCACGCGGCGGCGAGGTTCATCCACTCGCCTCCACGAGCCGATGCATACCGCTCTGCAGCATCTCCCAGGTCAATGCTTGTCCATCTTCGCATCGCGAGCCGGGCATCCAGACGGGCCCACTGATCCGTCGGTCTTGCTGCTGCCCGGTCATGTCCCAGCCACCGACCGCTTCCATGTCGCCGCAGATCCTCACGTTGCCGCTGGGCTGAGCATGTGCGAGCAGGCGGCCTGTCAAGATGCGGGGCTCGTCACGGTCGAGCTCGACGGTTGCGCCGAACATCGTGGAGGCTGGCTCGATGGACGCGCGGTCGAGGCGGCCCAACCCGTATCGGATGTCCCCGCCGACGAATAGCGTGGTGACCGTGGAGACTCGGTCCAACAGGCCGGCGTTCTGCCGGACCCAGACGTAGCCCACCATTGCGACCGGGCTGCCGGGAGTTCCGTCGTCATGGCGCCAGCGCGTCTGCACGCACTCCGTTTCTCGCAGAGACCCATCGAGCGCGGAGTCGTTGTCCGGGTCGATCGCCGTCCCGGGCCGCGTCCACAGCAGCCGACGGCGGAAGCGTCGATCCGCGACGCTGTCGTCGCTGCCCTCGCGCACCCAGCACAGGCCATCGCCAGCGCGGTACTGGGGGAGCCACGAGACCCAGTCCGCGCCGCCGCTCTCGGCCGGATACAGGTACGAGAGCCGGACGTGCTCGTGGAGGTCGTCGCCGACCTCGCGGTATGCCGGTTCGCCGTTGGCCTCACGACGTGCGAGCTCGGCGGTGAGCGCACCCCACAACGGGCGCGCGGGCAGGTAGACCCGGCACCGGTTGAGGACCCCCGACGGCGTAGCGCCAACGAACAGCGGGCTGGCCAGGCGCCAGGTCCAGCGGTGCAGGCTCCAGCTCACTGGGCCCCTCCCGCGCCCGACCGGGCCTTGGCGTGGTAACGGCCGTAGATAAGGGACTGGCGCAGCAGGTCACGGGCGAGCAGGAGCTTGTCGATGTCCCCGGCGATGTCCTGGGTGGCTTTGAACGCATCGTTGTCCGACCCGAACCCGCCCGGCAGGTGGTGCTTCAGGAAGTCACGGCACAAGTTCGTGACGCCCCGCCGGTCGTTCTTCTGGCCGAGGTAGAGGAAGAACGCGTACACGCCCTGCTCTTCGAGGACCGAGAGCGCGTTGGTGAGAGTCTTGTCGTCGCTCTGCCCGGCCAGCTTCGCGCCGAGCTTCGCGCACTCCATGTCGAGGTTCGTGGCCATCACTGCCCCTCCGGCGCGTTTTCTTGAACGCCTGCTACACCATTGAGCACGCGGAGGCGCCCCATGCCCCGGCTGCCCATTCCGCCAATGCCCAAGGCCTCGAGGTACGGGAACCCCGTCGCGACGACGTCGTGCACTGCCTGGACGCTCGTTACGGCCTGGACGGCGGCCTGGCCGATCCGGAAGTGCTGGGGATTCCGGCACGTCACGTCCCAGAGGAGCACCGTCCCGCGCGGCAGCGCCTCGTAGGTGAAGAGGGCCCCTTCCTCCGCCGCCCCTGTTGCTGGATCGATCGCGACCGACGTGCGCACCTCGAGGTTGCTGTTGACGACGTGGCTCAAGAGCTTGTCGGACACGATGCCGAGGCGATCCACGATGTATTGGGGCACGTGGAGAGCGCCGAGCGCCGTCGTCACCCTCTGCATGTCGTGCTCGCTCACCGGCAGGAGAAGCCACCCCAGGTTCAGCGGGTCGTTCGAGGAGGCAGCCCGGTGGACCTCGTTGTCCGCGACGTCCTCGTAGTTCCGAAGCCTGTCGATCAGCCGGAGCGCCCCCGGCGCAGTAATCCAGATGGGGCCCAAGCGCGTGGCGACCGGGAACAGCAGTACGTGCGCGTCACTGAACGAAGCGAGTCCGGCGAAGCCGCCGCGGTCACCGCGCGCGAACCCGAAGACCGTGCACACCTTGCAGTCCGACCGACCGCAGTGGCCGCCGAAGCCGTCGCGGCGAGGCTGCCCCTGGCCAGCGCAGTCGGGGTAGTACGGCTTGTCCTTCCCGTTCACCTGGCGGGCGCCGTTGGTGGCCTCTTCGTGCATCGCTACATAGGTCCGGAGGACGCCGGCGACGCTCGATCCCGGGATCTTCGGGACCTTCGTCACCGGATCACGGACGATCGTATTGTCGACGCGTCCGAGGCGCGCGCCGCCGGTGCCGACGTGGACCGGGTCCACCGCCATCGCGGCGATCTGGAATGTCTCAAAGCTTCCGTTCTTCATGGGCGATCCTCCAGCGTCTCTTTGAGGGCCCGCAGATGCCATTCAAGCGTCCGTTCGAGGACACCGGAAGAGGCCGCCTCTGCGAGGGCGTCCAGCGCTGCACCACGGACGCCGAGGTGTTCCGCGAGAACCGGGCGAGCGAACGCGGACCATGTGTCGGTTGCTTCCTGTGGGTCGGCCCCCGTGCTTCGCCACGCATCCTTCGTTCTCGCCAGGGTGCTCCAGGCCGCCCGCAGCGCGGTCATACTCGGAGCCTCGCGTTCGAGCAGCGCCCAGATTTCGCGCAGCCGCCTCCAGTCGGCGAGGTAGCTCACCCGGACCGGCTCGAAACGGACCGCCGTGCTGTCCACGAACTGCAGGGCGAACCGCGAAGGCGCGACCTCGACGCCATCGCCAGGCCGAAGGTCCATCACGTGCCGGTACACCGCGCCGCCGGGTGTGGCAAAGTCGCTCGCGTGCCGCACCGTGGCATCCTCCACTCGCAGGAACGGGTAGAACGTGTCGACCCGTCCATCCGGAGAGCGGCTCGGGACCACTGCCAGCTCGCGGACCCCGTCCGGCCGGGCGAGGCAGAGCGACGTCACGCCTTCACGAGCCCTGGCCTCGACGACCCGCCACCATTCGGGCTCGCCGTCATTGAGTTGCTCCTCGACGTTGCGCGCAACCTCGATGACCGCCTGGAACGGAGTCATGCGCGGGAAGGCCACCACGCCCACGCGTAGCGGCATTCGATCCCATACGCGCCCGAGCTCCTCCTCCCACTTCCGAACCGCGGCGTCGACGCAGGCGTTCGCCGCGCTGAGCGGCACCAGGACCCTAAAGCGCGCCGGCGTCTGGTCCAGCACAATGAGCGGGGGGTACGCGCCGAGGCCGGGTGCTTCCCGCACCGATGCGGGCGTGAGGACTTGATCCTCGCCGTCGTCGCCAGTGAGCCTCAACGGTTCCTTGCTGAGTCCCTCCTGCAACGAGGCCAACGATTCATGCTCGGCGAGCACGCGGGCGAGGTTGCAGATCGTCACGAAGTCGCTGCTCGACGCGCGGTACAGGACCTCGAACGGGGCATCTCGATACCGCCCCGCGTAGGTCTCCCGATCCTTCCACTGCTGCTGGCCGGCACCGGTGGCTGCTGTCAGTACTAGGCGTCGCGTCCGCCAGCGGTTCGGATCCGAAGACGCCATCTTGCGGAATCGCGGCAGGAGCTCCGCGAAGAAGGTCTCGGCCGTCCGCCAGAAGCGGTAGACGCGCCCCGGTGAAGCATTCTTGCGAAAGAGTTGGTGGGCCAGCCACAGGGCACGGATGTGGTCGTCGACCCCTGCGTCGTTCCAGGCTGGAGCGTCGGAGCGGTCGCGCACGATCTTGTCGAAAAAGGTCGTCCAGTCCGGCTCGTGCTGAAAGCCCGCCTGCAAGGACTGCATGACGGCGTCCGAGTGCGCTCCTTGCATTGGCTCCTGGACCAGCTGCTCGATGTGATCCACGAGCCGCCAGTAGGGCTCGTCGCACGAGATGGGGTTATCGTGATTGCCGAGCGTTGGGTTGAACCGCCGCCAATCCGCGATGCTCTGCGCACGCAAGGAGTCGACCCGCGAACCGTCGAGCCACGGGTCGAGGTCGAAGCTCAGCGTGATCAGCGCGACACGGTCGTTCTTGTCGGCGACCTCCGAGATCCAGATGGTGTCCGTGCCCGACGCCAGCCAGGCGTCGAGGCGCCCCTTGCGGCGTTCGCGGCAGACCTTGCAGGGGCGCTGCTTCGAGACGTTCGCCCGCCTCCGGTCTGGCTCGCCGTTGAACCGGACCTGGCACACCGGGCAGACGTGGCCTTGGGTCTCGTCAATCTGCTGGATCGTCCACGAACGGTGAACGGGAACGGCGACCGCACGGCGAGCAGCCCGAAGCTCCGAGGCCATCGGGACGAGAGAGCGCGTTGACGACGAGACCCGGCAGAGCGGAGGCGTCTCAATGTGGCGATCTCTGGCGAGCCCATCGACGAGATCCTCCAGCGCGCCCCGCAGCAGGCCGGCACCCGCATCGTCGAGACTGCCACCCACGG
>DYLT01000299.1 GCA_020721945.1 Blastopirellula marina | reverse complement strand
GTCGAGGTGCTCGGGGCCGCCGGGAAACTCGACCGTCACGTAGCGGTCCGCCGTACCCACGAGCATTCCCTGCGTGCGCGGGTGGCACGACTCGACCATCACCTGGATTTCCATGCCGCAGAGGCCTTCGGCGTAGCGCTGGGCGAGCCGCTGACCGATGGCCGCCAGCCGGACCGCGCGGTCGCGCTTCACCTCGGGCGGCAGTTGGCCGGGCATTTGCGCCGCCGGCGTGCCTTCCCGCGCACTGAAACGAAACACGTGGACCCTCGAGAAGCCCACCGCCTCGACGGCACGGCACGTCGCCTCGAAATCGGCGTCGGTCTCGCCGGGAAAGCCGACGATCACATCGGTCGCCAGGGACGGCCGGTCGAGACGCTCGCGGATCGCCAGGCACCGCTCGACGAACTGCGCTGCCGAATCGCGACGCCGCATGCGCCGCAGCACCCGATCGGCCCCACTTTGCATCGGCAGGTGGAGGTGAGGGCAGAGCCGGCGAGGATGGGAAGCCAGAAGATCGACCAACTCGGGCGTGGCTTCGGCGGCCTCGAGGCTCGACAGCCGCACCCGGAACGCGCCCTCGATCCCCAGGATCCGCTCCACCAGCCGGGCCAGACCGGTTCCGGGGCGGTTTCCGGCCCCGGCGCCGGGCTCGACGCCGTAGTGCCCCAAGTGAATCCCCGAAAGCACGATCTCGCGGTGCCCATGCTCGACCAGGCCGCGGACCTCGGCGAGCACCTCGTCGAGGGGCCGGCTCCAGAGCGCGGGACGCACGGTGGGGACAATGCAATAGCTGCACGCCATGGTGCAGCCATCCTGCACCTTGACCAGCGCCCGGTGCAGCCTTCCGAACGACGCGATCCCGGCCGGCGGCTGCGCCAGGCCGAATCGGGCGAACAGCCGGGAGATCTGGCCCTTGTCGGTCAGCACCTCGACCACGCCCGGCAAGCTGGCCACCTCACGCGGCGCCCGGGTCGCGTAGCAGCCCATCACGACGATCTGGGCGTTGGGGTTTTCGCGGGCGAGTTGGCGGATGAGCTTGCGGCTCTTGGCGTCGCTCTCGAGCGTGACGGTACACGTGTTGACCACGCACAGATCGGCCGGCTCGCCGGCCTGGGCCTCCCGAAAGCCCGCTCGCACGAGCCCCTGGCGCACGTACTCGGTCTCATACTGGTTGACCTTACACCCGAGGGTTCGAACGCGCAACGTGGGCATGGCAGGACGCGAAGGAGCGACCAGCGGAACGCGGCCAGGAAGCCGCACTCGGGGCCCGTGGCACGCCACCGCACCGGTGGTTCGCCGGACCCTACGTCATGATACCGCGCCGATCGTTCCCAAAACCCGGCCCGACGGGGGTCAGAACGTCACGATCAGCTCCATCGCCGTGGTGAACTGGTCGCGCGAGGTTCCGTCGTCGAACGGGAACTGACCGGCAAGGTTCGGCGTGCCGTCGTACCAGTCCCAGCGGACCTCGGGACGGAAGATCACCTTGGGATGAAAGCCGTTGAGCAAGTTCCAGTGGTCGTTGAGTCGGTGATCGGTCATGAGGCCGGTGACGAGGCACGGGTCGAAGTAGCCCGCCATCGCAAAGCTGTGCGAATCGAAGAAGTTCGCCGGCGAGGGCACGACCTCGTACGTGGTGAATGTGGCGTAGTGGCCGAGTTTCACCGTCAGATCGTTGAACGCCCCCTCCAGGTAGGCTTGCGGAAACACCCAGGTCCCAGCCGCAGCCGTCGGTCGGATCCGCGGGGTTGAACGTGATCCCCTGCTGGATCCACCCTCCCATGTCGATCTTCAGCCGCTGCAACACCGTGGGCTGGGGCAGCTTTTAGGGTTTCGGGCCGTCGTCGCCCGAGGGAACCGACTCGGCCGGATCGGCCGCCACGGAGAATCCCGGCAGGCCCAAGTCGGGCTCCTCCGCGGATGGGGCTGGCCTTGTCGTCACGATCGACCAAGCCACCACGGCAACACCGACAGTCCCATGCGCGAGTTTCATAGCCGTGTTCCCGCTCTCGCGTGAGTGCGCACCCTGGCACCATCCAACGGTCGTCGTTCGAACGATCCTCCGGAGCGTGCGCATGATCGTCCAGTCGCCCCAACGCTTCTCATCGGCATGACCTTCGGGTATAACTCGGGGTACGCCATCAACCCCGCCCAAGAGTTCGCCCCCGGCGGTTCACCTGCGTGGCAGGTTGGGGAACTGGGGTTTTTCGGGCGGGCGGTTCGTGGTGGTGGGTGCCGATCGCCGGACCGCTGGTGGACGGGGTGCTGGGCGGTTGGATCGATGACCTGTGCATCGCGCGACGCCACCCGCCCGAGCCGTGCGCTGCGGTTCTCGTTGAAGGAGCTAATGCCATGTTTGATCTGCGTCGAGCCAACGCCCGTCCCGTAAGCCGCCGTGGTTTCCTGCGCCAGGTCGCGGCTCTGGCCGGCGCGGCCAGCGTGCCGGCCGTCATCCCCTCGTCGGCCCTGGGGCTCGCCGGGGCCACGGCCCCGTCGAACCGGGTCGTGCTGGGCTGCGTGGGCATGGGGATCCAGGGGATGGGCAACATGCGGACCTTCCGCGGCAACACCGACGTGCAGGTCGTGGCCGTGTGCGATGTCCACGAGAAGCAGCGTGCCGCGGCGAAAGCCTCCGTCGACGAGTACTACGACAACCGCGACTGCGCCGCCTACAAGGATTTCCGGGAGCTGATCGGCCGCAAGGACCTCGACGCCGTGCAGATCACCACGCCCGACCACTGGCACCCTCTGGTGGCCCTCGAGGCGACCCGCCAGCGCAAGCACCTGTACTGCGAGAAACCGATCGGCTGGAGTTTCCGCGCGGCCCAGGCGCTGCGCAAGGCCGTGCTCGACCGCGGCGTGGTGTTCCAGTTCGGCACGCAGCAGCGATCCGGCGGGAAGTTCCGGTTCGCCTGCGAGTTGGTCCGCAGCGGCAAGATCGGCCCGTTGAAATCGATCCTCGTGGGCGTGCCCGGCAGTTGGACCTGCCCCAAGCAGCCCACCGAACCGGTCCCCAAGGAACTCGACTACGACCTCTGGCTCGGCCCGGCGCCCGAGGTCCCCTACTGCTACCAGCGGTGCCGGCCGTGGACCGAGAAGGAGGGCTGGAGCGTCTGGTACTCGATCTCCGACTACTGCATCGGGATGATCGGCAACTGGGGTGTCCACCACCTCGACATCGCGCAGTGGGGAAACGGCAGCGAGTTGAGCGGGCCTGTCGAGGTCGAGGGGAGGGGGGTTTTTCCCCAAGACATGCTCACCGACGCCGCCACGAGCTGGCAGGTCGAGAACCGCTATGCCAATGGCGTGGTGCTTACCCACATGGACGACGCCACGGCCAAGAAGCACCCGCTTCAGGTGCCCGGTTACGGCCACGGCGTGCTTTTCCTCGGCGCCGAGGGCTGGGTCCACGTCGACCGCAGCGTGCTCGATGCGCAGCCGAAGTCGCTCTTGAAATTGAAACTCGGCCCGCAGGACGTTCATTTGTTCCAGAGCAACAACCACCACGTCAATTTCATCGACGCGATCAAGGGGCGGACGAAACCGGCAGCCCCGATCGACATCGCCGTGCGCTCCGACGCCTTGTGCCACCTCCAGCAGATCGCCATCAAGTTGCGCCGCAAACTCCGCTGGGACCCGGCCCGGGAGTCGTTCGTCGGCGACGACGAGGCCAACCGCATGCTCGATCGGCCCATGCGGGCGCCGTGGAAGCTGTGACCCCTGGCGAGGTCGGGGGCTGGCGCGTGTTGCGGCCCCCCGAGGGCCGAAAAACGGGCAGGCCCCCAACCGAGGCGCCTGGGCGTCTGTCGGAAGTACGGGAGCACGACTGCCATGTCCGAAAACCCCGACAACGAGTTCACCCGGCTCAAGGCCCTCCAGCTCGACGATCGGGCTGTCGCCGCCGCGCGGCAGAGGATGCCGGTCGGCAAGTTCGGCGGTCTGGTGGTCAGCCGCCTGATCAGCGGCAGCAATCTGATCAGCATGAACATGCACGCGCGCGACCTGGCGTACATGCGCGACCTGGCCGCCCACTATAACTCCCAGGATCGGGTCTTCGCCACGCTCAGGCGGTGCGAGGCCGTGGGCATCAACACGATCGTCTTGAAGAGCCACAATTTCGCGCGGTTCAACCTGTCGCGCTACTGGGGAGAACCGTCGCTTCATGGAGATGTACGAGAAGGAGTCGGACGACCACGCCTTCTACCACGATAACATGTTCTGCCACGACCAGGAGGCGACCGTGGCCCTGATGGAGCACGTGAAGGTCCCCTGGATCGCGTTCAAGGTGCTGGCTGCCGGGGCGATTCCGCCGGCCGAGGGTTTTCGCGATGCGTTCCAAGGGGGCGCCGATTTCCTGTGCGTGGGGATGTTCGATTTCCAAGTGGAGGCCGATGCCGCGCTGACTCGAACGGCCGTGGCCGAGGCCCGAACCCGCAAACGTCCCTGGTTCTGATTCACCTCGACTGCCGAACAACGGAGGATTGCCGATGTTCCGTCGGAGCGTCCTTTCGTGGATGGTGGCCGGCTTGCTGTCCGCCGGCGTGGATGCGCCGGCCGCGGAGAAGGAGAAGGCCGGCCGATTCAACGTTCTGATGATCGCCGTGGACGACCTGCGGCCCGAGGCCGGCTGCTACGGCAACCCCGTGATCAAGACGCCGCACCTGGACGCCTTGGCCCGGCGCGGCACGACCTTCTGGCGCGCGTACTGCCAGCAGGCGGTGTGCAGCCCGTCGCGGACCTCGCTGTTGACGGGGCTTCGTCCCGACACGACCAAGGTCTACGACCTTCAGACCCACTTCCGGCTCACCCTTCCCGATGCCGTCACGTTGCCGCAGCACTTCAAGGAGTGCGGCTACCATACCGTGGGTCTGAGCAAGATCTACCATGGCGGGCTGGACGACCCGGCGAGTTGGAGCGAGCCGCACTGGCCGCCCAAGGGTCCCGCCTATGGCAAGGCCGAGACGATCAAGGCCATGGCCGAAGAGGCGAAGCGGCTACGTGCCGAGCACGGCGGTCCGGCGACCAAGGTGCTGAAGCGCGACGCGAAGACGGGCGTGCCGCTGAAGCTGACCGCGCCGCGATTCCGCGCCCGGGGGCCGGCCTGGGAAGACCCCGACGTGCCCGACAACGCCTTGCCCGACGGAAAGACCGCCGACCGGGCGATCGAGGTCCTGCGCACGCTCCGGGATCGGCCGTTCTTGCTGGCCGTGGGCTTTTTCAAGCCCCACCTGCCCTTCGTCGCGCCGCGCCGGTACTACGACCTCTACCGCCGGGAGGATTTGAAGCGGGCCCCCAACCCCTTCCCGCCCAAGGACTGCCCGGCGATCGCCCTGACCGATTGGGGCGAGCTTCGGGCGTACACGGGAATTCCGGCCAAGGGGCCACTTTCCGAGGAGATGGCCCTCGACTTGATCCACGGGTATTACGCGGCCACCAGCTACACCGACGCCCAGATCGGCCGCGTGCTCGACGAACTGGCGCGCCTGGGCCTGGCCGAGAAAACGGTCGTGCTCGTCTGGGGCGACCACGGCTGGCAGCTTGGCGAGCATGGGTTGTGGTGCAAGCACACGAACTTCGAGATCGCGGTCCGATCGCCCCTGATCGTGCGCGTGCCGGGGCAGAAGCGTGCCGGCACGCAAAGCGCCGCCCTCGTCGAGTTCGTCGACATCTATCCCACGCTGTGCGAACTCTGTGGCCTGGCGCCACCCAAGGGACTGGAGGGGACCAGTTTCGCCCCCCTGGTCGATCAGCCCGATCGACCCTGGAAAACCGCCGCGTTCAGCCAGTACCCGCGGGCCAAGGTGATGGGCTATTCGATGAAGACCGACCGCTACCGGTATACCGAATGGCGTGCGCGGGCCGGCGGGGCCCCGGTGGCGGTGGAACTCTACGACCACCAGACCGATCCGCAGGAGAACGTCAACCTGGCGAAATTGCCCGAGAAGAAGAACCTCGTCGCCGAGCTGGGCAAGCAACTCGAGGCCGGGTGGCGCGGGGCGCTGCCGCGATAACCGTTCACGGAAACGGGGGCGAAAAGCGGACCGGCCCATGGCTCGACCCGCAAGGGGCCCGAGGCCGTCAGAACAGCTCCTTCAGCAACCGCACGGCCTCGTCGACCATGCGCTCGCCCGTGCCCGGTTCGGCGTAGCTGTGAAAGCCGGTCCAGACCTGGGATCCGCCGAGCCGATGGG